>JAICQR010000133.1 GCA_025937755.1 Gemmatimonadales bacterium
ACGTTGGGCCGGGCGACCTCGTTCCAGAGCCGCTGGGCCTCGGCCAGGGTCGCGACGGTGTCGTCCGCCAGCGCTGGCGCGACTTCGATTGACACGGTGCCGTCGCCGTTGCCCAGTTCATCGAACACCGGGCGGAAGTGGTCGCAGGCATCACGCACATCCTCCAGCGACAATTCGTCGAAGATGCCGGCTGCATCGCGGCCCTCCTCGCTGAGCCGGCGGAGGTCGGCGTCGTAGAGATCGCTCCCGGAGACGGCCTTCTCGAAGATCGTGGGATTGGACGTCATTCCCCGCAGTCCATCCTCCTCGATCAGCCGCTCCAGCTCGCCGCCGGTGACGAGATCCCGGGTGATGAAGTCGTACCAGACGCTCTGGCCCTTCTCGGCCAGTTCCTTGATGCGGCTGCTCATGACGTGCTCCTTCCAAGAACCTGCCGGACGGTCGCGGCTACGTGCTCCGCCGTGAAGCCGAACTCGGTAAAGATGCGCTCGGCTGGCGCCGAGGCGCCGAAGTGATCAATGCCCACCATCGCGCCCGCGTCGCCCACCCAGCGCTCCCAGCCGAAGGTCGCCGCGGCTTCCACCGATACTCGCGCGGTGACGGCGGGAGGCAATACTCTGTCGCGGTAGGCCTGGTCCTGCTGCGTGAACTCGAACCAGGACGGAAAGCTCACCACCCGGGCAGCAATCCCTTCCTTGCCCAGGATTTCTGCCGCATCGAGCGCCAGATGCACTTCGCTGCCGGTGGCCATCACGATGGCGTCCGGCGTGCTGTCAGTGTCCTTGAGGATGTACGCGCCACGCGCGGCGCCCTCGGCGGGCGCCAGCGTGCTGCG
Organism: Gemmatimonadales bacterium; assembly: GCA_025937755.1. Taxonomy (GTDB): domain Bacteria; phylum Gemmatimonadota; class Gemmatimonadetes; order Gemmatimonadales; family GWC2-71-9; genus CAMLHP01. Next base: position 836 of record JAICQR010000133.1, read on the forward strand.
ATCCAGCACGGGCAGCTTCTGACGGGTGAGCGCCAGGACAGTGGGGCCATCGGTGCGGCGAAGCGCCGCCTTCCAAGCTTCCACTGTCTCGGTGGCGTCGGCGGGGCGATAGACCGAGAGCCCAGGGATGGCGCGAAGCATGGCGAGCTGCTCGATGGGCTGGTGGGTGGGACCGTCCTCTCCCAGGCCGATCGAGTCGTGGGTGCCCATGAAAATCGACGGCACCTTCATCAGGCTCGCCAGCCGGATGGCCGGCTTCATGTAGTCGGTGAAGATGAGGAATGTGGTGCCGAAGGGACGAAGCCCACCGTGGGCGGCGATGCCGTTGATCGCGGCGCCCATCCCGTGCTCGCGCACCCCCCAGTGGAACAGCCGGCCGCTCGAGACCGGGCCGAATACGGCGCGGTCCTCGGTGGAAATGCCGGTACTCTCGGAGAGGTCCGCTGATCCGCCCGCCAGTTCGGGGACCTTCTTGAACAGCGCGTCCACCACCTTCTGTGACGCCTGACGGGTGGCGAGCTTGCCGTCCTTGGGCGTGAAGTTCGGGAGCCCTTCATCCCAGCCCTCGGGGAGTTCGCGCGCGAGGACCCGGTCGAACTCGGCTGCCGCCTCGGGATGCGCTTCGCGGTAGCTCGCGAACAGGTTCTTCCACTCCGATTCCAGCATCTCGCCCGCCGGCACCGCTTCGCGCCAGTGTTCCAGCGCGTCGTTGGGCACGGTGAACGGTTCCTGGGGCCAGCCGAGGATTTCCTTGGTCTTCTTCACTTCTTCTGCGCCCAAGGGCGAGCCGTGCGCCGCCGCGGTGTCCATCTTGGTCGGCGCGGGATAGCCGATGTGGGTGCGGAGCACCACCAGCGAGGGGCGGGACTCTTCCCGCCGAGCGGCGTCGAGCGCGAGGTGGATGGCGTCGAGGTCGTTGCCGTCATCCACGTGCTGCACGTGCCAGCCGTAAGCCTCGAAGCGCTTGCCCACGTCCTCGCTGAACGCGAGCGCGGTGTTGCCGTCGATGGTGATGTGATTGTCGTCGTAGATGAAGCAGAGCTTGCCCAGCCGCAGGTGTCCCGCGAGGCTCGCCGCCTCACTGGCCACGCCTTCCATGAGGTCGCCGTCGCTGCAGAAGCCCCAGACTCGGTGGTTCACGATCTCCATGCCGGGCCGGTTGTACTGCTGCGCGAGGATCCGCTCGGCGATGGCCAGCCCGACCGCGTTGCCGAAGCCCTGCCCCAGCGGCCCGGTGGTGGTCTCGACTCCGGGTGTGTGACCGCGCTCCGGATGCCCCGGCGTCTTCGAGCTCCACTGGCGGAACTGTTTGATGTCTTCCAGCGAGAGGTCGTAACCGGTGAGATAGAGCAGCGAATAGAGCAGCATCGAGGCGTGGCCGCAGGACAGCACGAAGCGGTCGCGGTTGGCCCAGTCAGGATTGGCGGGATTGTGCCGCAGGAAATCGCGCCACATGACATACGCCGCCGGCGCCAGCGCCATCGGGGTGCCGGGGTGGCCGGACTTGGCGGCCTCCACCGCATCCATGGCCAGCGCGCGAATGGTGTTGATGCTCTTCCAGGCCAGCGCGCGGCTCGGATCCGCGGCGGTGGTGCTGGACTTCCTGGCGGTCTTGGTCGGCGGATTCAGGAGAATGCTCCTCGGCGGGGGTACTGATAGAAGATAGACGGATGGGCGGATAGACGGATAGGCGGCTCGGCGGCTCGGCGCGAGCGGGCAAAGCGCTCAGGGCATCTCGGAAAGGCGCAGATTTGTCATTTCGGCACCGGATTTGCTATATTTGGCGGGTGTTCCCGGGGCCGGATGGTCCGGACCCCCTGAGTTGAACTCAATTTGGAAACTTTGTGGCACGTCGCAACCGAAAACAATCGAACGAACTTCCCTCACACGGATTTCGCAGGTCCCCCGGCCGCAGCATGCAGTCGCACCGTGACTGGCTCCTTGAGCGGCACGGCTCAATCTGCGCCTACTGTGGCACCGAAACCCCTTCCGACATCATCACGCTGGACCACGTTCGTCCCCGCCGAGGCCAGACGGCCTATGACCGTGCGGACAACCTGGTGCTCGCGTGCCGCGAATGCAACGCGGCCAAGGCCGACCAGCCGCTGGTGTCATTCCTGATGCAGCGCCGGGCGCGTGGAGTGTTCCTGCTCCACTACGGCGATCACCTCTCGGAGCCGCTCAAGCAGCTGGCCCGGCAGGCGTCGGAGCGGCCGCTACTAGCAAAAGAGGCCTGAGCACCGCCAGCAAGTGGGAAGTGGGAAGGAACGAGCCTCCAGGCGACAAACCGCCGGAGGCTCTTCGTTTGAGATCCAGAACGCGGCATAGGTCCGTGGTTTCCCGTCTTGACAGCTCCATCAGTTTGGCGATACACTAGAAACGGTCAGGGAGAGAAGGGGTTTGAGGTATGTGTATCAGACGTGCCATCGCTCTTAGTTTTGCCGCGTTCCTCGTTGCAGTTTGCACACACGCCCTACCTGCCCAATCAATCCCGGGTACACCACTCGAAGTGCCAGATGAGCCGTCAGCAAAGCTTGTGCTCACGGAGCGGTTGACCATCGGTAGCCTCGACGGCGAACACGATGCGTTCGGTCGCATCATGGACGTAGCACAGGATGGCAGAGGCCGGATTTTTGTCGCTGATGACCTTCAGCACACGGTTCTAGTGTTCGACACAACTGGTGAATTCATTGTGCGCTTGGGACGGCAAGGCGCCGGTCCGGGCGAGTTCCAAGCACCGTGGCGGCTCGAAGTTGGCCCATCCGATAGCTTGTTCGTCTGGGATAGCCAGCAGTCTCGGATATTGGTGTTCACACCACAGCTGGAGTTCGCCCGATCGTTCGCCGTCTCTCCTGCCTGGCTGCTTAACTCCCTGAAAGTGCTTCCCAACGGTTCCTTGCTCGCCAGCGCGTACGCCGCCGGCGATGGCTTGACGCTCCGGGTGCTGGGACGCGCGGGTGGCCAGAAAGTCGCATTTGGTCCACGGGCCTCACCTGAAGGACTGGCGGGCTTTGAAGCCAGCCTGCTGGGAGGGACGGCGGATGTGACTGGCAGTCGCATCGTGTTCTCGCGCAAGAGCCCGTACGAAATCTGGCAGTTCGCCCTTGATGGAAAAGCACTCAGGCGGTGCATAGGTGATTCGCGTTGGACTACGCAGCCGTCGGAAGTGGTCAGCGACAACCGGCGTGGACAATCTCTCGCCTGGAAGAAGTATGTGCATTCGTCACGCATCGTGGCGTTGAATGATTCTACGTTCATAAACGTGATCCTCGATCCAGTTCGCGACCGGAGGATCGTTGACCTCGTGTCCTCGGAGTGCGTTTTGCTTCGCAGGACTGAACTCAAGGGACCAACCAATCTGCTTCGGTACAGGGACGGTGTGCTGTTAGCGGCACGGACCCTCGATTATCCGGAGGTTGTTGTCTACGAAGTTCGCGGTATGAGGTAAGCATGCGGCGTTGTCGTCATTCCCAGCAGACCATGGAGGTGCGATTATGAAAGTTCAAGCCCTATTCGCGCTCGTCGCAGCGCTATGTCTGCCCTCTTCGCTGTCGGCGCAGGACTACTCTTCTCTTGGACCCTCGAAATGTGAGTGGAAGTGCTTCTGCGGTGATGCTGGATGCGGGTGCAACAAGGGGACGCCAGGCACAGGAGGGAAGTCCTGCTCGGCCGATGATGGGTGTTTCGTCACGGCATGCGATGCGGCGGCACTCGTGCTGTTCGAGGCCGCGGATGGAGACTTCGCGGCTGTCAGTCACTCGCCGATGTCGAGCGCCACTGACGCCTTCCCTCCGCCCAAGGAATGGGAGGTGGACGCAGCAGGTCGATCGGTCTTGAGGACATGTGAAGACGTGATCATTGCGCGAAGCTTCGACCCGTCGCTCGCGGAACGGATCCGGACCATTAGTCGAGAGATCGTGATCTGAGAAGTGCTGCAACAGGCAACTGCGGACAGCCTCCAGGCGACAAGCCGCCGGAGGCTCTTCGTTTACCAGACCTTTCTCTTCCCACTTCCCACTTCCCACTTCCCACTCAGGCGCCCAGCGCCTCTCCCACAATCCGCGCCTGCTCCGCCGCGTGCGCTGCCGGATAGCCTTCCGCCGGGCTGGCCCTGTCGGGACGCCCCACGTAGCTGAGCGTCCGCCCCTCCCTCAGCTGCTGCCGCAGATGCGGCTCGGCGTAGCGCCATGCGCCCATGTTGCGGGGTTCCTCCTGGGTCCACACCAGTTCCTTCGCCGCGGGATACCGGTCCAGCACCGACTTGAGGTCTTCCGCCGGGAAGGTGTAGAGCTGTTCCACCCGTAC
>JAICQR010000034.1 GCA_025937755.1 Gemmatimonadales bacterium
GAAGGCGCGGTCGTGTTGTGCTGCGAACTCCCGCACGAACCGCCGCACCAGCAGCGGGATGTCGCCCCGCCGTTCGCGCAACGGCGGCAGATAGATGCTGAGGACGTTGAGCCGGTAGTAGAGGTCGTCCCGGAACTGTCCCCGGCTCACCAGGTCCCTGAGCGACTGATTGGTGGCGACGATGACCCGCACGTCCACGTTGATCTGCTGGGTGCCGCCCACCCGGAAGAACCTGCGGCTCTCCAGCACCCGCAGCAGCTTGACCTGCACTGCCGCCGAGATGTCGCCGATCTCGTCCAGGAAGATGGTGCCGCCGTTGGCCAGCTCGAACCGCCCCAGCCGCCGCTCGGCGGCGCCGGTGAACGCGCCCTTCTCGTGCCCGAACAGCTCGCTCTCCAGCAACGACTCCGGCAGCGCCGCGCAGTTGACCGCGACGAAGGGGCCGCTTCGGCGAGGCGAGAAGTCGTGGATCGCCTTGGCCACGAGTTCCTTGCCAGTGCCGCTCTCGCCCTGCACCAGCACGGTGCTGGAGACCGGCGCCATCTGCTCGATCTTGACCAGCACTTCCTTGATCGATTCGCTCTCGCCGGCGATGCCGGTGCGCTCCTGCACCCGCCGCTGCTCCAGCATGCGCTCGACCCGGGCCACCAGGTCGTCGGAATCGAGCGGCTTGGTAGCCACTTCGGTGACGCCCAGTCGTTCAGCCTTGCCCGGCTGCTTCGAGTCAGTCGGTTCCAGCAATGCGAGCGTCCACGACTGCTGGTCCCGCGCCAGTGCGGCGAGGTGCCGGGCCGGCGGTTCATGCACTGCGCCGGTGAGAATCACCAGCTCCGGCTGCTCCCGCTTGAGTGCGCCCCGCACGTCGTCCTGCGCCGAGACCATCGCGGTCTTGTGGCCAGCGCCCTCGAGTGCGGCGTTGGCCCGCACCGCGGTCTCGAGGTCGTCCATCGTGATGAGCAGTTCGGAAGTCATGCGGTCTCGTGCGACGTCGTTTCGCCGCGGAGGATCGCCACGGCGTGATTGAGCACCTGGTCCAGCACGTCGAGTCCCTCGCATACCGCTCGGGGACTGCCCGGCAGGTTGATGATGAGCGTCTTTCCCCGCACACCCGACACGCCCCGCGAAAGCGCGGCAGTGGGAACTCGCGTGAACGCGGTGTAGCGCAGCGCTTCGGCGATACCGGGGGCGACCCGTTCGATCACCTGCTGGGTTGCCTCCGGCGTCACGTCTCTCGGCGCCAGTCCGGTGCCACCGGTGGTGAGGATGACGTCGGCCACATCACCGTCGGCCCACTCGGTCAGCGCGTGGGCGATGGCGGTATGGTCATCCGGGACAACCTGCTCCGCAGCCACAACGTCTCCCCGCGCCACCGCCCACTCACGAATCGCAGGACCCGAGAGGTCCACCCGTTCGCCGCCCGCGACACCATCGGAAACCGTCAGAATCGCAACTCTCACGTCACTCCCCTTCTCACTTCTCACTTCTCACTTCTCACTTGCGCACGCTCCCCTGCTCGTAAAACGGCCGACTCACCACTTCCGCCGGAACTCGCGTTCCCCGGATGTCGACTTCGAACCGGGTGCCCGCCTTGGTGGAGCCGGCAGGCAGGAACGTCGTGCCGATGGGATAACCCAGCGATGGACTCACCGTGCCGCTCCGCACGATGTCCACCTGGCGCCCATCGAACCACACCGGATAGCCGTGCCGGGGGAAGCCCTTCTCCAGCAGCTTGAAGCCCACCATGCGACGGGTAACACCCCGTTCCTTCTGGGCTCGCAGGGCATCGGCGCCGGTGAAGGGCGCGCCCTTGTCGAGCTTCACGATCCAGCCGAGCCCGGCCTCTAGTGGGGTGATGGTATCGTCGATCTCATTGCCGTACAGCGCGTACGCCATCTCCAGCCGCAGCGAATCGCGGGCACCCAGCCCGATCGGCACCGCGCCGGCGGCGGTGACCGCGTTCCACAGTTCCTGGGTGGATCCCCCGCGGCAGTACAGCTCGAAGCCATCTTCGCCCGTATACCCGGTGCGCGAGATGAAGCAGTCCACACCACCGATGCTGCCGGAGCGGAACTTGTAGTAGCCGATGCTCTCGAGATCGAGGCTCGCCAGCGGCTCCAGCGCCGCCTGCGTGGCAGGGCCCTGCACCGCCAGCAGGCCGATGTCATCCGATACATCGCGCAAGCGCACATTTGCGCCCGCCTTCTGGTTCACGATGTGGTCCCAGGCCCGTTCCCGGTTGGCCGCATTGACCACCAGCATCACCTTGTCCTCGAAGCGGTAGACCGTGCAGTCGTCGACGAAGGTGCCTTCGGCGGTGAGGATCGCCGAGTACTGCACCTCGCCCGGCCCGAGCGCGCCGACGTCGTTGCAGGCCACCCGGTTGACGAACGCATTGCGGTCGGGGCCGGTGACTTCGAACTCGCCCATGTGCGACACATCGAACACGCCCATGCCCTTCCGCACGGCATTGTGCTCGGCGGTGATCCCGGTGGCGTACTGCACCGGCATCTCATAGCCGGCGAAGGGAACCATCTTCGCCCCGAGGGCGACGTGCGTGTCATGCAGCGGTGTGTGTTTCATGAATGTCCCATCAAGGTTGCCATGACGGCCTTCTGCACATGGAGCCGGTTCTCGGCTTCGTCGAACACCCGGCTCTGCGGCCCTTCGATCACCGACTCGGTCACCTCCTCGCCCCGGTGGGCAGGGAGACAGTGGAGAAAGATGGCGGAGGGATCGGCCAGCTGCATCAGCGCGTCGTCCACGCAGAAGCCCGCGAATGCCTGCTCCCGCTTGGCCTGCTCTTCCTCCTGCCCCATCGAAGCCCAGACATCGGTGTTCACTGCGTGTGCGCCACGAACCGCGTCCTTCGGGTCGCGTACCACGGTGATGTTTGCGCGAGCCTGGTTGTGCTTCAGCAGCAGCGGATCGGGATCATATCCTTCGGGGCAGGCGATGCGCAGTTCAAAGCCCAGCACGCCGGCGGCGTTGATCCAGCTGTGGGCCATGTTGTTCCCGTCGCCCACCCACGCGACCACCTTCCCGTCCCAGCCGCCAAGGTGCTCCTTGATCGTGAGCAGGTCGGCGAGGATCTGGCAGGGATGGAGAAAATCGGTGAGGCCATTGATGACGGGGATGGTCGCGTAGCGCGCCAGATCCTCGACGTCGCTGTGGGCGAACGTGCGGATCATGATCCCGTCGAGATAGCGCGACAGCACCCGCGCCGTGTCCTTGATCGGCTCGCCTCGTCCCAGCTGGATGTCCCGGCTGCTGAGGAAAAGCGCGTGCCCGCCCAGCTGGAAGGTGCCGACTTCGAAGGAGACCCGGGTCCGGGTCGAACTTTTGGTGAAGATCATGCCGAGCGTCTTGCCGGCGAGCGGCTTGTCCCGGTAGGCCCCGCTCTTCATTCGGAGGGCGAGGTCGAACAGGGCGATCAGTTCGGACTTCGAGAAGTCGGGAATAGCGAGGAAATCGCGCTTCGGCATGAAGTTACGGCGACCGGTCGGAGGAATGCGTCATTTTGGCAGGAGGAGTATAGACGGTAGGGCGGTAGGGCGGTAGGCCGGTTGCTCCATCTCCCCAAGGCCGCTTTAGCGGCAGAGCCGAGAAGCGGCTTCAGACGCTGTTCGTCGGTGGGTGACCAACTTGCTCCGCCGCCCGCGGCGACTCGCAATGACGTAAGGCCCGCTTCTCACTTCTCACTTCTCACTTCTCACTTTCTACTTCCCACTCCCCACTTCGGTCTCCAGCGCCTCCCCCATCTCCCGCGCCGTCTTCCATCGCAGGTTCCGGTCCCGCTGCAGCGCCCGGCCGATCGCCTCCGCCACCTCCGGCGGCACGTCGCTCCTGAACGTCCGCACGTCCGGCGATTCTCCCGCCATCTGCATCTGCAGCACCACGTTCATGTTCCGGTGCGCGAACGGCGGCCGCCCCGCCAGGCATTCGAACAGCACGCACCCCACCGCGTAGATGTCGGTCCTGAGATCGAGGTCCTGCGCCGCCGTCGCCTGCTCCGGGCTCATGTACCCAGCGCTGCCCACGCTCATGCCGGTGGCGGTCACCCTGTCATTGGCGGCCGCCTCCAGCCCGCGCGCCACCCCGAAGTCCAGCAGCACCGCGCCTTCCGAGGAGATGATCACATTCTCGGGCTTGACGTCCCGGTGCACGATGCGGTGCTCGTGTGCGTGCGCCAGCGCGTCCAGCAGGTCGCGCCCGACCCGCAGCGTGTCGTCGATACTCAGCCGTCGCGCCTGGGTGAGGCACTCCCGCAGCGTGGGGCCCTTGATCATCGGCATCACGTAATACACGAAGTAGCCCCGCTGCCCTGAGTCCAGCACCGGCGCGATCAGCCGGTGCTGGAGCTGTGATACCAGCCGGATCTCCCGGAGGAATCGGTCCGCCGTGGTGCTGACCTGCAGTTCCGGATGCAGCACCTTGAGCGCCACCGGCGTGCCATCGGGTCCGTGCGCCAGGAACACCCGCGCCGCCCCGCCGCGACCGATCTCCCGCTCCACCGTGTAGTCGGCGGCGAGCGCTTCTCGAACCAGCGGCAGCAGGTCACGCGCCATCAGTGTTTCACCTCGGCTTGCAGCAGCCGTACGCGGCGCACACCGTCCACGGTCCGCTCCCACCCTGATCCGTGGTATCGGCGATGGCCACCGTCGACGCGAACGCGACCCCTGGTCGCAGGAAGGAAGGCACCCAGCTCGACTCGGTCGTGGCCGCCAGTGACGCATCGAATCGGCGGAACTGCGCCGGATAGCGCCGCTCGACCAGCCAGTCGGCGTCGGCATGCGCGTGCTTCTCGGAGTGGACGTCCATCGTCAGCGGCCGCAGCACCGTCTCATCCTTTCCGTAGAAGACCGAGTGCACCCCGATCGAGTCCGCCCGGACCGCCCAGCACGTGGTATCGCCGGGAGCCAATGCATAGTCGGCGAGCCCCGTCGTCCCGTTGTCGACCATGACGGAGATATAGTGTTCACCCTCTTCCAGCGTCGCGTAGTCATAGGAGACGGTACTGTCATGGGCGAGAATCTTGATGTCCTGGCCCGTCGGCAACCGTACGCTCCGTCCGTAGCTGAATGTGCGGGTGAGGCAGTCCCGCCGGCGCCCGGCGTCCGCCGCTACGCGGAGCACCGGGATGCTGGCCACAGCCACAGGATAGCGCGTCTCGCCGCCGCGACGTCCCGTCACCGTGGTGTCGGGCCCGTCACTATCTCCCGGCTGACAGGCGGCCAGCAACGTTGCGGCGCCGAGGACCACAATGACGATGGACGACCGGATGATGCGGGACATGGGACGCCTCCTAGGGTGTGAGACGACGCAACTCCTCAAGCTCCAGCATGGGGCCGGAATCCGCTCCAGTCCAGAGCTCGGTTACCACTGCCAGCCAGTGCCGCGCCCGCACCGCGTCGCCATCTGCTGCGGCCAGCATCCCCCGCAGTACCATGGCCCGTACCAGCGAGGCCGCCTGCGGCACCTGGCCCAGCATGTCGATACTCGAAGCCGGCAAGTGCTCCAGCACCGCATCCAGCTCGCGTACGGCTCCGACGGTGTCGCCCACGATGAGCCGCAGCCGCGCCTCCGCCAGGACCGCATCCACGGCGATGCTGCCCGGCAGCACCGCCCGGCGGAGCGAATCCAGCGCGGCCAGTCGGGCGGCGACTTCTGTCCGCTCGCCGGCTGCCGCCAGCTGCTCCAGCTCCAGCAGGTAGTTGCCACCCTGCGAGGGCATCAGCGGCCAGCCCAGTCCGGTCGCCCGGTCCAATAGCTGCATCTTCGCAATCGCCCGGCCCTCCTCGTTCCGATACGACTGCACCTGGACACCCAGCGAGCGCGACAATGAATCGATCGCCGCCCTGGGCCACCAGAAGGATGCATGGACCAGCAGGCGGGCTGCCTCCTCGGACTGCTTCATGGGAATCGCGATCTGACCACTTCGCGAACCCGCAGTCGTGGTCGTGGCGGCGGCTCGCGCCGCATGCCCCGCCGCCTCTCGCACCCGCCCCAGCAGCGCGGCCGCACCTGCCAGCAGGCCCGAAGCCTCGGCACTTTCCGCCTGCGGGCCCACCAGCAGCGACTCAGCCAGCGCCCGTGCGCGCGCCCACTCGGCGCCCTTGAGCCGGAGCCGCAGCTCCCGGAACATCAGCGGGCGCTGCCCCGCCCCCTCGCCCGTCAGCCGCCGCGCCGTCGCGACCGCGCCAAGCGCCGACGCTCCGGCGGGACGCCTCGTGCTCAAGTCGCCGTTCAGTTCCAGAGCGCCGGCATGGGTCACCCACGCGGTGGCATTCTGGGGGAATGCGTCCACCCACGCCGACGTGATGTCGATCAGCGCCTGTCGATTCTTCGCCACCGCCTCGTGCTGTGTCGGCGGCAGCGGTGCGGTCCCTGCAGCCAATGCCTCCTCGGGCCAGGGCACGAACGCCAGGGTGTCGTGGTCCAGGGCCGGGAACGCGCCGAAGAACATGGTGTCGGCACCCTCTGAGCGGCCCGCGCGATGGGAATTGCTCTCGGCCAGGAACAGCCCCTGCAGCCGGATGAAGGCGCTGCCCTGGAATGCGCGGTTCACTGACGGAACCAGCCGCAACGCCTCGCGATACGCGTGGATCGCCGTCTGGTAACCGCTGCGGAATCGCCAGCCCGACGGGCTCGAGGGGTCAGGCACCACCGCGTCATCCGCCGCATGGCACTCACCCAGCCCGAACCAGGCAGCGAAATCGGAGCTGTCCCGGCGGATGAGCGTACGATACCGTTCGCAGGACGCCATGTAGTCGCCGTCCGCCAGCGAGGCCAGTGCGTCTGCCAGCAGGCTGTCGTGCGGGGTCAGCCGCGACGACGTGCTGCGCGCCCGCAGTGCCCATGACTTCCAGTCACCTTCGCTCGCGTCCTCCCACACCTGGGTCTGTGCCAGCCACAGTCGCGCCTGCGGATACTCGGCATCCAGTCGCAGCGCCTCGCGAAACTTCGCCTGCGCGGCGCCGAGGTCCCACGCCGCCAGCGCCGAGTCGCCCGACTGAAATGCCTTCCATGCAGCCAGCGAATTGGTGCCGGTGATGCCGGAGGCCGCGGTGGCCGACGACACCGGGCCCAGCACCAGCGAATCGCGGAGCGCGGCGAAGACCTGGCCGATGTTACCCATGGCCGCAACGCTGATTTCGCCCCGTGCTTCACGAAGCGCCGCTCCATCCTCCACATCGAACAGTGTTGCCCGGATCCGCACCGTGTCGCGGAACTCCGAGATCTCACCCCACACCAGCCGGCCCGCGCCCCAGCTGCGGGCCAGCGACAGCCCGTCACTGAGCGTCGGCGGCTGGCCCAGCCGCTGCAATGCGTCGTTCACCCGGAGCGAATTGACCAGCTCAACGTCGGTCCAGTACGACATCGCATCGTAGAGCAGGTTCTCGCACTCATCGCCATCCAGCAGCGGATCGCCACCCGAGGCGTGCAGGAATGGGAGGACCACGAATCGCGACGTCGACAAGGCCGGCAGGTTGGCGGTCCCCTGTCGCCCGCGCACCGCCATCACCGTCAGCAGTACCAGCAGAGCGGCGGCAACTCCGGTCAGCCACATGTTCTTGCGCCGGCGATGCGGCAGCGCGCCTGTGAGGTGTGGTATCGGGGTGTGGAGCGTCGAACTCACATGGTCGAGCGCCCGGGTGAACTCCCACGCTGACCGGTAGCGATCCGCCGGCAGCTTGGCCATCGAGGTGTCGAGTGCGATCTGCAGGTCGGGCGTGACGGTCGCCCGCGCCCCCGACACCCGGGGCGGCGCCAGCGTGCGATGTGCCGTCTCCATGCTGTGGACGCTCTGGCCCCGGAAGGGAGGTTTCCCTGCCAGCATCTCGTACAGCACACAGCCGAGGCTGTAAACATCGCTTCGCCCGTCCACCTCTGCACCCGTCGCCTGTTCCGGGCTCATGTACGCCGGCGTGCCCACGACTACGCCTGGCAGCGACACCCCGTCGTCATGCGCGGCGTCCACCACCCGCGCGATGCCGAAGTCGGCCACCACCGCCTCGTCGCCTTCCAGCAGGATGTTCTCGGGCTTGATGTCTCGATGGATGATGCCCTGGCTGTGGGCGTAGGCGAGCGCCGAGGCAGCACCACGGGTGATGCGCAGCGCTTCCCCCACCGGCAGTTGATGCTCCCGGTTGAGCCGGTCGCGCAGCGATTCGCCGGCGGCGAAGGGCATCACGAAGAACAGCAGCCCGTCGGCGTCTCCGGAATCGAACAGCGGAAGGATGTGCGGATGGGCGAGACCGGCGACGATCTCGATCTCGCGAATGAAACGGTCGGAACCGATGGTGGCGGAGATATCGGGGCGAAGCACCTTGAGGGCGACCGCCCGCCGGTGCCGCACGTCCTGAGCAAGGTAGACGGTGGCCATGCCGCCATGGCCAAGCTCGCGCTCGACCGTGTAGCGGCCATCCAGCGCCGTCCGCAACCGCTCCAGGACCTCGGCTGCCAGGGGGTAGCCTCCGATTTCCGAGTGATCTGGAATCTACCCCTTAATCCCCGCGCTAGTCAGCCTCCCCCTTCTCACTTCTCACTTCTCACTTCTCACTTCCCACTTCCCACTTCCCACTTCCCACTTCCCACTTAGAGGATGTACCGCCTCAGGTCGTCGTCGCTCACCACCTCGGCCAGCTTCTCCCGCACCCGCGCGGCGTCGAACCGGATCTGCTTCTCCGGCAGCTCGGGCAGTTCGAACAGGACTTCCTCCATCAGCGCCGCCATCACCGTGTGCAGCCGCCGAGCCCCGATGTTCTCCATCCGGTCGTTGGCCTGCACCGCCAGCCGGGCCAGCTCGGCAATGGCATCGGTGGTGAACGTCAGCTCGGCACCCTCGGCCGCCACCAGCGCCTGGTACTGGCGGGTCAGCGCGTTCTCCGGCTCGGTCATGATCCGGATGAAGTCGGCCTCGGTCAGCGGCGTCAGTTCCACCCGGATCGGGAAGCGGCCCTGCAGTTCGGGGATCAGGTCCGAGGGCTTGGCGGTGTGGAACGCGCCTGCCGCGATGAAGAGGATGTGGTCGCTCCGGACGTAGCCGTAGCGGGTCTGCACCGTCGAGCCCTCGACGATCGGCAACAGGTCACGCTGGACCCCTTCGCGTGACACGTCAGGACCTGCCTGCGATCGCTCGCCCGCGATCTTGTCCAGTTCGTCGATGAAGATGATGCCGTGGTTCTCGACCCGGTCGAGGGATTCGTTCACCACGTCGTCCATGTCCACCAGTTTCTTCAGCTCTTCGTCGATCAGCACCCGCCGGGCGTCGGGCACCCGCACCGAGCGGCGCTTCTTCCGCTTCGGCATCATCTCCTGCAGCATTTCGGTGAAGTTGAAGTCAGCGCCCTCCATCCCCTGGGGCGGCGGCATGAACTCCAGCATCGAGTAGCTCTGGGGCGTGACCTCGATCTCCACGTCCTTGTCGTCCAGCTTGCCGTCGGCCAGCAGCGCCCGGAGTTTCTCCCGCGAGCGGGTCCGGCTGTCCTCGTCGGTCTCGGCCCGCGCTGCTCCCCCTGGCTCCACCACGAACACCTGTTCCCGCGGTGCTGTCGGGCGCGGCTGCTGCCCGGACGGTGCCGGCGGCGCCGGCAGCAGCAGGTCCAGCAAACGCTCGTCGGCCCGCGCCTCCGCCTGGGGAAAGACTTCGTCTTCCCGTTCGGCCCGCACCAGGTTTACCGCCGCGTCCACCAGGTCCCGCACCATCGACTCGACGTCGCGGCCCACGTAGCCCACCTCGGTGAACTTGGACGCCTCCACCTTCACGAACGGTGCGCCCGCGAGGCGCGCCAGTCGCCGCGCGACTTCGGTCTTTCCCACGCCGGTGGGGCCGATCATGATGATGTTATAGGGAGTGATTTCGTCCCGGATGTCGTCCGGCGTCTGCGCCCGGCGCCAGCGATTCCGCACCGCGATCGCCACCGCCTTCTTGGCCGCGTCCTGGCCCACGATGTACCGGTCCAGCTCCGCCACGATCTGGCGCGGAGGAAGCTCCTCCAGCCAGGGCGGGGGGGCGGCGGCGGGTTCGACGACTGTGGGTGACGACATAGTGGGAAGTGGGAAGTGGGAAGTGGGACCGCCTTGACCGCCTTGACCGCCTTGACCGTCTACAGTTCAAGTATCGTGATATTCCGGTTACTGAACACGCAGATATCCGCCGCAATCTCCAGGGAACGCTGCACCACCTCGCGTGCCGACAGATGGGGCACGTCCAGCTGGGCCCGCGCCGCCGCCAGCGCGAAATTGCCGCCCGATCCGATCGCCACGATCCCGTCGTCGGCTTCGATCAGTTCGCCCCCGCCGCTCAGCAGGAAGCTGTGCTCGGTGTCGGCTGCCACCAGCAGGGCGTCCAACCGTCGCAGTACCTTGTCGCTCCGCCAGTCCTTGGCCAGCTCCACCGCGGCCCTGGGCAGGTTGCCCGGATAGCGCTCCAGCTTCTCCTCGAACTTCTCGAACAGCGTCAGCGCGTCGGCCACCGACCCGGCGAACCCGGCCAGCACCTTGCCGCCCTTGAGGGCCCGGACCTTCACCGACGTGGACTTCATCACCGTGTCGTTGATGGTCACCTGGCCGTCGCCACCCAGCGCGAGCTTTCCGTTCTTGCGAACGGCGAGGATGGTCGTACCACGAAACTCGGTCATGCTGCTCCACCCCCGAAGATGAGCCACTTCCCACTCCCCACTTCCCACTCCCCACTTCACGCTCTCGGATGCGCCTGCTGATACACCTTCTTCAATCGCTCCACGCTGGTGTGGGTATAAACCTGCGTGGTGCTGAGCGACGCGTGGCCCAGCAGCTCCTGCACCGCCCGCAGGTCGGCGCCGGCGTCCAGCATGTGCGTAGCAAAGGTATGGCGCAAGGAGTGCACGTGCGCGCCATCGGCGGAAATGCCGTCAAACAGCCGGTGCATGGCTCGCTGCACGCTCCGCGCTGCCAGCCGTTTCCCCCGCCGGCTCACGAACACCGCTCGCCGCTCGGCGCCGGGCTTGGCTGCAGCCGCTTCCCGTAGCGCGTAGTAGCGGCGCAATGCCCGCGAGGCGCGCGACCCCACCGGCACGATCCGCTCCTTCCGGCCCTTGCCCATCACCCGTACCTGGTCCGACAGCAGATCCACCGCGCCCAGGTCGAGCCCCGCCAGCTCCGACAGCCGAATTCCCGTCGAGTAGAACAGTTCCAGCATGGCCAGATCGCGCACCGCCTCGAATTCATCGCCTTCGGCACGTGCCTCTGCCTGCTTGAACAACTCCTCAGTGGCACCCCGTTCCAGCCACACCGGCAGCCGCTTCTCCAGCCTGGGGACTTTGGCCGCCCGCGCCGCCGCATTGGGAATGTCGTGGTGTTCCGCCGCCCAGCGATAGAAGCTGCGCACCGCGCTCAGCGCCCGCGCCGCGGACCGGCGCGACAATCCCTTGCGGGAAAGCTCGCCCAGAAAACCCCGCACGCCCTGCCGGTCCACCGATGCCCAGCTCCACTGCCCGTAATGCCGCCCACAGAAATCGGTGAATGCCTCGAGATCCCGCCGGTACGCCTTGACCGTGTGCGGACTCTGCTGCCGCTCCTTCTCGAGATGGAGCAGGAACGCTTCCATCAACACGGTCTGCACCTTGCTCACAGCGCCTCCATCCACTCGGCAAGATCCGCCAGCGCCCGTTCGGCGATCTTCTCCCGCTTCGCCTGCTTGCCCTTGGCCCCCTTCCCACTTCCCACTTCCCACTTCCCACTATTCTTCCTCGGACCATCCTGGTCTACCAACCCGAAGTTGGCATTCATCGGCTGGAAGTGCTCCGGATCCGCCTCTCGAAGGTAGCGGTACAGCCCGCCCAGCATGGTGGTCGGCGGCGGCACCAATGCCTCCTCGCCCTGCAGCCGCCGCGCCAGGTTGATCCCCGCCAGGAGGCCCGTGCCCAGCGATTCGGTGTATCCCTCGACACCGGTCAGCTGTCCCGCAAAGAACAGCCTGTCGTTGTCCTTCACCGTGAGCGCAGGTCCCAGCGTCGCCGGTGCATTGAGATACGCGTTGCGATGGATGCTGCCGTAACGCAGGAACTCGGCGTCGCCCAGTCCCGGGATCATGCTGAAGACCCGCTTCTGCTCCGGAATCCGGAGCCGGGTCTGGAAACCAACCAGGTTCCACATCTGCCCCGCACGATCTTCCCGCCGCAGCTGCACCACCGCGTGCGGCTCCCGGCCCGACCGCGGGTCCGGCAACCCCACCGGCTTCATCGGTCCGAACCGGGGCGTCTCCCGCCCCCGGCGCGCCATTTCCTCGATCGGCATGCAGCCTTCGAAGTACGGCACCTTGTCGAACTCGTGCGCGGTGAATTGATCGGCCGCCGCCAGAGCGTCGATGAACTGCTCGTAGCCGGCGGCGTCGAAGGGACAGTTGAGGTAGTCGTCCCCGTTGCCCTTCCCATAGCGGGAGAGCGCGTAGACCTGTGACTGATCGAGTGATTCGGCCGAGATGATCGGTGCGATGGCGTCGTAGAACGCGAGCGCCGCCGTGCCCAGCCGCGCCGAGATGGATTGCGCCAGGCCATCCGAGGTGAGCGGACCGGTGGCAACGATGCCGGCCTCCGGCAGCTCGGTGGCTTCTTCGCGCACCACCGTGATCCGCGGGTGCGCCTTGATCCGCTCTTCCACCAACTCCGAGAAGATCTCCCGGTCCACCGCCAGCGCGGTCCCGCCCGGCACCCGCGCCGCATCGGCACACGGCAGCAGCATGCTGCCCAGCAGCCGCAATTCGGCCTTGAGCAGTCCATGCGCGGTGGATGTCTCGACCGACTTGAAGGTGTTGCTGCACACCAGTTCAGCCAGGCGGCCGGTCTGGTGCGCGGCGGTGCCCATGACGGGCCGCATCTCGTGCAGCGTCACGTCCACCCCGCGTTCGGCCAGCGCCCACGCGGCTTCGCTCCCCGCCAGGCCGCCGCCGATCACGACCGCCTTCACGCCAGCGACGCCTCCTCCGGCTCGGCCACGAGAATCTTGTTGCCGCACTTCATGCACGTCAGCGTCTCACCGTCGGCCTTGGTCTTCTTCCGCTCCATCCCTTCCCAGCCGCACTCGGGGCAGATCTCGGCCACCGGCTTGTTCCAGGTGGAGAAGTCGCACTTGGGATAGTTCATGCAGCCCCAGAAGCTCTTGCCCCGCTTGGTGCGCCGTTCGGCGAGGTCGCCGCCATCCTTGGGGCACTTGATGCCCAGCGGAATCGAGCGCGTGCCCTTGCACTCGGGATAACGGGTGCAGGCCAGAAACTCGCCGAAGCGTCCGGTCTTGATGACCATCGCCGCACCGCAGAGATGGCACTTCTCGTCGGACGGCCGGTCGGGGACCTTGTCCTTCCGCAGCGACTTCACATAGTCGCAGGTGTCCTTGTATTTGACGCACGCCAGGAACGGTCCGAAGCGCCCGGTGCGCAGCTCGATCGCCGAGCCGCACTTGGGACATTTCTCCTCGGCCAGCTTGGCCGGGTCCAGGCCATGCGCCTGCGCCACCAGCGAAGTGAGGTCCACCGCCTCGAGCGACTTCATGAACGGCCCGTAGAACTCGCGCAGCACGCCCTGCCAGTCCTTGCCCTCTTCCTCGATCTGGTCCAGCTCCTCCTCCATCCGCGACGTGAACTCCACGTTGAAGATGTCGGGGAACTCCTTGACCATCATCTGCTCGACCGTCTCGCCCAGGTCGGTGGGATGGAACCGGCGCTGATCCAGCCGGGCGTACTCCCGCGCCGTGAGCGTGGAGACGATCGCGCTGTAGGTGGACGGCCGCCCGATGCCGAGCTTCTCCAGTTCCTTCACCAGGCTCGCCTCCGAGAATCGCGGCGGCGGCTCGGTGAAGTGCTGCGACGGCACGATCTCGATCACCGTGACCTTGTCGCCCTTCGCCAGCGGCGGGATCGGCGGCAGGTCGTCCACCGACTTCCCTTCCTCCGCCTCGCGCCCCTCGAGGTACACCACGTGATAGCCGTCGAACACCAGCACCGAACCGGTGGCGCGGAACAGGTAGTCGCCCAGTTCGAAGTCCACGATCGTCATGTCGTAGACCGCGGGCATCATCTGCGACGCCACGAAGCGCTGCCAGATCAGCTGGTACAGCCGGAACTGGTCGGGCTCGAGGAACCGCTCCACCGCTTCCGGACGCCGGGTCACTTCGGTCGGGCGGATCGCCTCGTGGGCATCCTGCACCCGTGCATTCTTCCTGGTGCTGTAAGCGTTGGGCGTCTCGGGCAGGTAGCGCTTGTCGTACTGCTTGGCGATGTAGTCGCGCACCGATGCGATCGCCTGGTCCGATACCCGGACCGAGTCGGTACGCATGTAGGTGATGAGGCCGGTTGGTCCGTCCTCGCCGATCTCGGCGCCTTCATAGAGCGCCTGCGCGGCGCGCATGGTGCGCCGGCTCGAGAAGCCCAGCTTCTTGGCGGCCTCCTGCTGCAGCGTGCTGGTGGTGAACGGCGCGCCCGGCCGCTTGCGCCGCTGTTTCTTCTCGACGCTGCTGACCACGAACGGCTTGCCTGACACCGCATCCACCACGGCCCGCGCCGACTTCTCGTCGTGCAGCTCCGGCTTGTGGCCCTTGATCTTGTGCAGCCCCGCCTCGAACCGCTGGCCGCCCTTCTCGCACTCGGCCTCGATGGTCCAGTATTCCTGCGGCTTGAATGCACGGATCTCGCGCTCCCGCTCCACGATCAGCCGAAGCGCCACCGTCTGCACCCGTCCCGCCGACAGCCCGGTCTTGATCGTCTTCCAGAGGATGGGGCTCGCCTTGTAGCCCACGATCCGGTCGAGAATGCGACGAGCCTGCTGGGCGTCCACCTTGTTCTGGTCGATTTCGCCCGGCGACTTCAGCGCTTCATGGATCGCATCCCTGGTGATCTCATGGAAGAGGATCCGGCGCAACGGGATGTCATCGCCCAGCTGACTCGCCACGTGCCACGCGATTGCTTCGCCCTCACGATCGGGGTCGGTCGCCAGCAGCACCTCCCGCGCGCCCTTCGCCGCCTTCTTGATTTCGGAAAGCGTCTGGGTCTTGCCCTTGATGGTGACATACTCCGGCGTGAAGCTCTCGCCCCGGTCGTCGACCGTCACACCCAGCTTCCGAGTCGGCAGGTCACGCAGGTGACCCACGGTCGCCTTCACGGCATAGCCTCGGCCCAGGTACTTCCCGATCGTCCGCGCCTTGGTGGGGGACTCGACGATGACGAGCGCGCCGCCAGTACGGCCGTTGGACGAATCCTTGGCCGCCTTGACCGCCTTGGACTTTCTGGTGGTCCTGGTCGCCTTCTTTGCCTTGACCGCCTTGACCGCCTTGACCGCCTTGACCGCCTTCTTCGTGGTCTTCTTCTCTCTTGGCATGAAAACAATCTGGCCCTCGCGGGCCGGTGGTGGTACAACAAATTGGGGTAGCAAGAAAACGCAGCCGGGAAGCTCTTGGCAAGGCGCCCTACGGCAACTCCTTGTGTTGCAACAACATACGGTCGCGAATCAAGGCCACCGCCTCGCCGACAGAGCCTTCATTGTCGATTATGGCATCACTTCTCAGGTACAACGCCTCACGCTTTTTCATCAGTTCCTTCAGCGTCTTCAGCGGATCCTCCCCCAGCATTGGCCGAGCCGCCGAGCCGCCGAGCCGCCGAGCCGCCGTTTCTCCCCTGACTCTCATATAGATAATGAAAGCAAGTTCCCGGGCCCGGCTGAGCTCACCCGGGATCGCGGCCCAGCCGCCCCCGGGAGCGATTACCGAATCCGGCCCTTGAAGCGCCTCAGTCATGGCCGCCTGCTCCAGACGGCGGAACGCCGGCTCGCCATTCTCCTGCCAGATACCGGCTACGCTCAGTCCCAGCGACGCCACGATCCGCTGGTCCAGGTCCACGAGCGGCCGGCCGAGCGATTCCGCCAGTGCCGCACCCACCGTGCTCTTGCCGCTTCCCGGCAGTCCCACCAGCACCACGTGCCGCTTCACTCCGGATCACTCTCGCTCGTATCGGTGGTGTCGGCCTCGGCGTCGCGCCAGCGCGCGCCGAGGTTGGTGAGATAACCGGCCACGTTGCGCTGCATCTCGCCCAGCGAGTCGCCGCCGAACTTTTCCAGCATCGCGTCCGCCAGCACCAGCGCCACTACCGCTTCCGCGATCACGCCCGCCGCCGGGACCGCGGTCACATCGGACCGTTCGCTCTGCGCGTTGGCCGGCTCGCCAGTGCGAAGGTCCACCGTGCGGAGTGGCGACATCAGCGTCGAGATCGGCTTCATCCCGATGCGGCACACGATTGGCTCCCCGGTGGTGATGCCACCTTCGAGTCCACCGGCGCGGTTGGTGGGTCGGCGGAAACCGCCGCGCCGGTCACCCGGCCCGGCACCGGGGTCACGCTCGATCGCGTCATGAACATCTGAGCCGAGGCGTCGAGCCGCCGAGCCGCCGAGTCCTATCTCCACCGACTTGATCGCGGGAATCGCCATCAGCATGCCGGCCAGTCTTCCGTCCAGCTTGCGGTCCCAGCTTACATGACTTCCCAGCCCCACCGGCAATCCTCTCGCAACCACCTCGACTTCCCCGCCGAGAGTGTCACCGGCCGACTTGGCGGCGTCGATGCGCGCCATCATTTCCTTCGCTGCGTCTGCATCCAGGCACCGCACCGGTGATGCATCTGCGGAATCATTGAGCGGCGTGGGCAGCGGATCGGGCCGGGTGGCCATCACGCCTCCCAGCGACACCACATGGCTTCCGATCTCGATCCCGAATTCTGCCAGCAGCCGGCGCGCAATCGCACCCGCTGCAACTCGCGCCGCGGTCTCCCGCGCGCTGGCGCGTTCGAGGATATCGCGCGCATCGATTCTGTCGTACTTGAGCACTCCGGCCAGGTCCGCGTGTCCCGGCCTCGGCCGCGCCACTCGCCGCCTGCGAAGCTCGCCCGGACGCCCGGTGGACTCAGGGGCCATCACGTCTTCCCAGTTGGCCCAGTCGCGGTTGGAGATCAGCACTGCCACCGGCGAACCCAGCGTTTCGCCCGCGCGGACACCCGAGAGCCAATCGATGGAGTCGCGCTCGATCTTCATGCGGGCGCCCCGCCCGTGCCCCTGCATGCGGCGGCCCAGCTCATGGTTGAGCGAGTCGGCATCGAGCGCCAGCCCGGCCGGCAGCCCCTCGACAATGGCTACCAGGCCCTTGCCGTGCGACTCGCCTGCGGTTGTGAATGTCAGGTGGGACATGCTGATTCCGGCCTCCAGAAACGCGCACGGGCCCGGCATCTCTGCCGGGCCCGTGGCGGGACTGACTCAACTCATGGGATCAAGGCGTCTCGACGCCGTCATCCACGATTCGCGGCGTGACCAAGATAACGAGGTCACGGCGATTCTCCTCATCCGAGCTGAAGCTGAACAGCTTGCCCACCAGCGGCAGGCCCGACAGGAGCGGGATGCCCGACCGCGAGCGGGTGACCGAGGTGACGGTCAGGCCGCCGATAACGCTGGTCTCGCCGTCATTCACCAGCAGCTGGTTGGTGGCCTTCTGCTTCTGGATCGAGAAACCCAGGTCGGCGGCCGCGAGCGGCACGACGTTGGAGCGCTCGGTCTCGAGCTGCATCAGGATCTGGCGGTTGTTGGTGACATGCGGCGTGACGGTCAACCGGATGCCGGTCTCCTTGAACTGCACCGTGGACCGGGC
>JAICQR010000148.1 GCA_025937755.1 Gemmatimonadales bacterium
AACGATCGCATCGCGGACCTGTGCCTGAAAGATCGCTGCCGACCACTGCACCGCACCGGACCGCCCGCGCGCACCGATCTCGAGCATCACCGTACGCTGGGGGTCGAGGTCGGGATTGAAGCCACCGCCCTCCTGCTGCACCGCCAACTCGGTGGTGGTCGGGGTGTCAAATGAGGTCGATGCACTGAGGTACGGCGTCACCGAACCCGCACCGAGGAAGGTCGCTCCGCCGCTCACGCTCCATGCGCCCATCGTACGTTCACCTGAATCGTCGCTGCCATCGTCCAGCCGGTCCCGCACTGAAAAATGGATCTGATCCCGGCGGACGCCGCCCTCGAATCGCCACGTAGCTGTCGGACGCCACACCGTCCGCACGAACGGCCCGATGGACCGGACGTGCTCCAGCTGGTACACGGTCGTGTCCGGCGAGGCGACGTGATTGGGCGTAAGATTGGAGCGATCGTCTCGCATCCATTGGGCATCCAGGCCCGCCGTGATCATCGGGGCCGTGAGGCCATCGCCCACGCGGCGCAGGGCACTCGCACGGATGCCGCCTGCCCGCCGCAGGATCCGGATGGTGGTGTTGGTGGCGAGGGGATTGTCGAGGTCGCGCCGCAGCCCGAAGAGCGCCAGGCTGAAATGGCTGCCATCAGCCGCGGCGTGGTCCAACTGCAACGCGAGTTGCTGCTGGTTGACCGCCTTGCCCGCGTTGCGGGCCACGTTGTTCGGGGCTGCGAGGCGAGGCGTCACGGCAAACTCTTCCGGTGTAAGTGCCCCAGGATTTTCCGCCAGCGGATCGTCGGCCGCCTTGAACGTCACCGATACCGAAGTGCCACCAGCGCGATAGCCGAGATCGAGCCCGAGGCGCCGAAGGTCGGCTGCGCTATGCGCACGATGGCCGTCGCCCACGGCGCGCGAGAGCGAGACCACCGCGCTGGCCGGCCCGGATCGGAAGCTGGCCCGGCCATGCGCCTTGACCATTCCATCGGCATCGGTTTCCACCCGCACTCTCCCTGCGAGCTGGCGGTCAGCGGCAGGTGCCGAGATGAGATTCACGACCCCGCCTGCGCCATTGCCATACAGCACCGAGGTAGAGCCTCGCAAGACCTCGACCCGGGCGATGTCGGCCAGTTCCAGGTTGGTGAACTGACTCTGGCCGTCGGGGAGCGTCTGGGGAATCCCGTCCAGAAGGATCACGATGCCCCGGGTCCCGAAGGCGGATCGGCTCCCGAAGCCACGCAGCGAGATCCGCTGGTCCAGCGCAAAGGTGCCGCGATCGGCCACGTAGGTGCCGGGAAGGTCAGTCAACGCTTCCGCGAGCCCCAGGGTCCGGCGTCCTCGTCGCAGCGACACCGAATCGAGAACATCGACCGCGGCCGGCACCAGCTCCAGCGACGTCGGCGCGCGCGTCACCACCACGATCGGCGGCAGCAGGTAGGTCGAGTCTGCCGGGGTCGAATCCGCCTCCTGCGCCACCGCACGCCCCAACGGGAGGAGGACCCACAGAAGGACAGGCAGCCAGCGCATGCCGAAATCTATGCCCCCAGCCCCCCCCATCCACTTCCCACTTCCCACTTCCCACTATCTTTCCCGCCCCATGATATCCGCATCTGATCTCTCGAAGTCGTTCGGCGCGCGCACGCTGTTCCAGGACGTCGCACTCCAGCTCAACGCCGGCGAGCGCTACGGCCTGGTCGGGGCCAACGGCTCGGGCAAGACCACCCTTCTGGGGATCCTCGCCGGCCATGTCGAGGCCAGCACCGGCACCGTCGCCATTCCGAAGAAGGCCCGCCTCGGCGTACTGCGGCAGGACCAGTTCCTGCACGAACAGCGGCAGATCATCCAGGTCGCGCTGATGGGCAATCCGGAGCTCTGGAGTGCCATCGCCGCGAAGGAGGCGCTGTTCGCGTCCGGCGAGGAGCATTTCGACGTCGACAGGTTCTCCGAGCTGGAGGACATCGTCCTCCGGCACGACGGCTACAACGCCGAGGCCCGCGCCGCCGAGATTCTCGAGGGACTGGGTATATCGGGTGAGGTCCACCACCAGCCGCTGTCCACGCTTTCGGGCGGCTTCAAGTTCCGGGTGCTGCTGGCTCAGGTACTCGCCGCCGCGCCCGATGCGCTGCTGCTGGATGAACCCACCAATCACCTCGACATCCTCTCGATTCGCTGGCTCGAGAAGTTCCTCCGCGATTTCCGGGGGCCTGTTGTCGTGATTTCGCACGATCACCGTTTTCTCGACAATGTCGCGACCCAGATTCTGGACGTCGACTACGAAACCGTCACGTCGTATCGCGGCAACTACACCGCTTTCCAGGAAGCCAAGATCACCGAGCGTGAACGGCGCGAGAAGGACATCGCCGATCGCGAAAAGGAGATCGCGCATCATCAGCTGTTCGTGGACCGCTTCAAGGCCAAGGCCAGCAAGGCCCGCCAGGCCCAGAGCAAGATGAAGCTGATCGAGAAGAAGGCCGAGTCGCTCGAGTCTCTGGCACAGAGTTCCCGCCGCTATCCGGCGTTCCGCTTCCAGCAGCGGCGCCCCAGTGGCCGCGACGTTCTCAAGGTCCGCGGCATCCGGAAATCGTTCGGCAGCAAGGAAGTGCTGCATGGCGTGGATCTCGAGGTGCGCCGGGGGGATCGGGTGGCGGTGATCGGACCCAACGGCATCGGGAAGTCCACCTTGCTCAAGATTCTGGTGGGTGACCTCGCCGCTGACAGCGGCGAAGTCGAGTGGGGCTACGAGGCCCAGCCCGGCTACTTCGCACAGGACCATCGTGAAAAGCTGGGCAACCCTGACTGGACCGCGCAGGAATGGCTGAGTGGATTCTGCCACGGCAAGACCGTGGGATTCGTCCGGGGCGAGCTCGGGCGAGTCCTGTTCACCGGCGACGACGCCGAGAAGCGGCTGGGTTCGCTGTCGGGTGGTGAGGCAGCCCGGCTGGTCTTTGCCCGGTTGGGCGTGGAGCAGCCCAATGTCCTGCTGCTCGACGAACCAACCAACCATCTCGATCTCGAGTCCATCGAAGCACTAGTGGAGAGCCTGCAGGCCTACGAGGGCACGTTGGTGCTGGTCTCCCACGACCGGTGGTTCGTGTCCCGCCTCGCCACACGCGTGGTCGAGATCCGGCCCGGCGGGATGCGTGACTACGCCGGCACCTATGACGAGTACGTCCACGCCTGCGGTGACGACCACCTCGATGTGGATGAAGTCGTCCTGCGGGCCAAACGCGAGAAGCCCGCGACCCGAGCGGCCCGTCCTGCCAAAGCCGAGCCCCGGGCGCCCGTCAGGGTCAACGTCCGCGACCTGGAACAGCGGCGAGATGCCGTAACCGCCCGCATCAGTGCGACTGAGTCCCGGATGGCCGAGATCGACGCCCGCTTTGCAGATTCGGCGTTCTATACGGAGACGTCCCATGGCGAGGTCCGCGAGCTGGAAGACGAGCGCACCAGGCTGCGGGCGGAACTGGACGGGCTGCTGGCGGAATGGGAGTCGGTTGAGGAACACCTGGCCGGACGGGCAGCGCGGAGCGATTGAGCTCCGGAAATGGTGCTATAATTGAAGGTTCAGGAGATCACAGCGGGTTCGGCCCCCCCCCGCCGGACCCATTTGGGAGAGTGTCTTTGAGACTGTCATCCATGACCCGTCTTGCCCCCGCGCAGCTGGTGCTCGCGCTGGGGCTGACGGCCTGCAGCGCAGGTCAGACTCCATCCACCGGTCCGGCACCTCAGCAGGCCGAGCACAGCGAGAGTGACCTCCGCGCCATCGAGGAAGCCCGGGCGGACAGCGCCCGGCTGCCATATACGGCCGCCGATATCCACTTCATGTCCGGGATGATTGGCCATCATGCCCAGGCCATCACCATGGCCGGCTGGGTGCCGACCCACGACGCCAGCCCGGCGATCCAGCGGCTGGCGGAGCGGATCGTCAACGGCCAGAGCGACGAGATCGTCACCATGCAGACCTGGCTCAGGGACCGGCTCCAGCCGGTGCCGCAGCCGGATACCAGCGGGACGGTGATGATGCATGAGCACGAGATGACGATGCCGGGCATGCTGACCCACGCCCAGATGGAGCAGCTGGACAAGGCCCGAGGACCCGATTTCGACCGGCTCTTCCTGACGTTCATGATCCAGCACCACAAGGGAGCGATCAGCATGGTACAGGAACTGTTCGGCTCCCATGGTGCCGGCCAGGACGAACTGGTCTTCAAGTTCGCCTCCGACGTGAACGTCGATCAGATCACCGAGATCTCACGGATGGAGCGGATGCTGGACCAGATGGAGATTGAAGGCGGCTCCCAATGAATCTCCCGCAGTGGAATGCCCGTAGGCCCCATTCTGCCCCATCAGAGGAAACCGTCATGGCATCAGTGCCCATTGTCAGCCGCATGTCCCTGGTCTTCGCGACCGGCCTCCTGGCCCTCGGGGCGTGCTCCCAATCCACCTACGAATCGGGCACCAACGGCCCCGCGCCGTCTGCGTCAGCCGGGATGTCGACCGCGGCGCCCAGCCCCGACCCGCGCATCGGGCTCCGGGCCGGGCAGATGGATGCCGAGCAGGCGGCCTGGAACATGACCCTCATCTCGAATTCGCCGCCATCGGCCGAGTTCG
>JAICQR010000163.1 GCA_025937755.1 Gemmatimonadales bacterium
ACCTGGTGATCCTCCATCCCGGACCGATGAACCGCGGCGTCGAAATCGATAGCGACGTGGCCGATGGCGAGCACAGCGTGATCCTGCCCCAGGTGACCAATGGCGTCGCGGTGCGAATGGCGGTGCTCTACCTCCTGGCTGGTGGGCGGCCCGGTCCCCATCAGGCCGACGGAGGAGAGAAGTGAAGCCGATCCTGGTGCAGGGCGGGCGGGTGATCGATCCCGCCAGCGGACGGGACGAGACCACCGATGTGCTGCTCAAGGGCGGCAAGGTTGAAGCGGTGGGCCGGAACCTCGGCCGGCCCGATGATGCCGAGGTGATCGACGCAGCCGGCAGGATCGTCGCTCCGGGACTGATCGACCTCCACACCCACCTGCGGGAGCCGGGCCAGGAAGACCTCGAGACCATCGCCACCGGGGCGATGGCCGCGGTGGCCGGCGGATTCACCGCCGTCTGCGCCATGCCCAACACCGATCCGGTCTGTGACAATCAGGGCGTGGTCGGGTTCATCGTGAGCCAGGCCCAGCGGGCAGGGAAGGCGCGGGTCTATCCCATCGGCGCCATCTCGGTGGGCCAGCAGGGCGCGCGTCTCGCCGAGTTCGGTGAGCTGGTGGGCGCGGGTGCCGTGGCAGTGAGCGACGACGGCAAGCCGGTGATGTCGAGCCACATGATGCGCACGGCCCTCGAGTACGCCCGGGTGTTCGGCATTCCGGTGGCCGACCACTGCGAGGACATGACCCTCGCCCAGGGCGGCGCCATGCACGAGGGCACGGTTTCCACCCGGCTCGGCCTCAAGGGGATTCCTTCGGCTGCCGAGGAAATCATGGTGGCGCGCGACATCATCCTCGCTGAGCTGACCGGCGGACACGTGCATCTCTGTCACATGTCCACTCGCGGATCGGTCGACCTGATCCGGCGTGCAAAGGAAAAGGGGATCAAGGTAACCGCCGAGGCCTGTCCCCATCACTTCACCCTGACCCATGAGGCGTGCGAGGGGTACGACACCCACGCCAAGATGAATCCGCCGCTGCGTGAGGAGGAAGACCGCGAGGCCATCCGCCAGGCGCTCAAGGACGGGATCATCGACGTGATCGCCACCGATCACGCGCCCCACCACTATGATGCCAAGGAGCGCGAATTCGACGACGCCCCCAACGGCATCATCGGGCTGGAGACCGCGTTCGGGCTGGCTCACTCGGAGCTGGTCGAGTCGGGGCTGCTGTCGCTGCCCGACCTGATCCATCGCATGAGCACGCTGCCGGCCCGGATCTTCAAGCTGCCCGGCGGGTCGCTGGCCCTGGGGGCCCCGGCCGACCTGGTGGTGCTCGACACGGCGACCCCGTGGACAGTGCGGCCAGATGCGTTTTATTCGAAGAGCCGTAACACCCCGTTCGCCGATCGCGCCCTGACCGGCCGGGCTGACGTCACCGTGGTCCGGGGCCAGGTGGTCTACCAGCGGGCCGCAGAAGGTGGCCGCCCGGGTACGGTCCGCTAGATTGCAGTAACTCCTCAGGAGACTCCGCCGATGGGCAAGTCGCCGGGCCAGTCGGCCAGCGCCATCGAGTCGCTGTTGTCCGAACGCAGCCAGTTCGAGCAGTGGCTCGCCAAACTCGCCGCCTCAAGCGCACCGGAATCGGTGCGGGAGAAGGTGCGCGCCGATTACGAAAAGCGCCTCGCCACGGTCATGGTGTCGCTGCGGGAGCACGGCGACGCCATCGACGCCGAGCTGCGGCGACACGAATCGAACCGGGACGATCTCGAGAAGCGCGAGGCTTCGGCACTCGAGACCATGTCCGAGGCGGAACTGCGCCACAGCGTCGGCGAGTTCGATGCGGGCAAGTGGGACGAGATCAGCCGGTCGCAGAAGGCGGCGCTGGACGGGATCCGCAGCGAGCTGAAGCGGGTACGGGAGGAGATCGGCCGGCTGAGTGAAGTACAGGCGTCGATTGCGGGTGAGGATGCGAAGGAGGAGCCGCCGCCTGAGCCGGTCAGGCCGCCTGCCGCTGCCAAGGCGGCACCGGCCGCGGTGCCGGACAACACCCGTACGGCACCCAGGCCGGACCGCCCCAAGGACGAGCTCGACTTCCTGAAGTCGGTGGCGGTGGAACAGTCGTCGTCGCTCTCGCCCCAGGCCGCTGCCGGCAACAAGCTGCCGCCGGAACCACCGGCGCCCATCGCGCCGCCGGCGCCGGAGCCGACCTCGGCCCGGCCGAGCGAACCTGCCTCACCGGCGCGCTCGTCGGGCTCTTCGAGTCAGGCCAAGACGCTCAAGTGTGGCGAGTGCGGGACGTTGAACCGGCCAACGGAGTGGTACTGCGAAAGGTGCGGCGCGGAGCTCGCGGCGCTGTAAGTGTGGGAGTGTAGGAAGAAGTATGGGAAGTGTTGGGCAGTGTGGTGCACGACAAAGGGCGGCCGAGTTCTGGCCGCCCTTGTTGCTTCACACTGCCCAAGACTTTCACACTTCTACACTTGTTACTTGGCTTTGGCCGCTTTCGCCAGCCGGCTCTTGAGCCGGGCGGCGGCGTTGGGATGGATCAGCCGCTTGCGCCCCGCACGATCGAGCGTCTTCTCCGCGGCGGTCAGCGCGCTGGCCACCTCATCCTTGGCCGACGCGCGCACCTTCTTGACCGCGGTCCGCAACTGGCTCCGCTGAGCCCGGTTGCGCTCCCGCGCTTCCGCTGACTGACGCATCCGCTTCTTGGCTGACTTGATCCGGGGCACGACGTCCTCGCCTGATGATGTCCGGCCCGGACCCAATGTCCGGGCATGCAGCCGACGAAACTACCCTGCGCGTCCCCTAAAATCAAGCGGCGCCGGATTTTGACTTGCCCCGCAGGCACGGCTATTCTCCCCCGTCCAGCCACCCGGATAAGCCCCTGGAGAACGCTCTCGGCAATTTCGTGCTCGCCCTGCCCATGTTGCTCGCGGCCATGGTGATCCACGAGTACGCCCACGCCCGCGTGGCGCTGGCCCAGGGCGACGACACCGCGTACATGCTGGGACGCGTCACCCTCAACCCGATCCCTCATATCGACCTCTGGATGAGCATCCTCCTGCCGGTGATGCTCTGGTTCGGGAGCGCGGGGCGGTTCACCTTCGGCGGCGCCAAGCCGGTGCCGGTCAATCCGCGCAAGTATCGCAATTATCGGAAGGGCGACATCCTGGTCAGTGCGGCCGGCGTCACCGCCAATTTCCTGATGGCGCTCGCTGCGGCACTGCTCTTCGTGCTGGCCGGCCTTCTTGGCAACTCCGCGCCAGGCATGACATCGGCGCTGGATCCGGTGCAGCGGATGCTCACGTGGGGCGTGTGGCTCAACATCCTGATCTGCTTCTTCAACCTGATCCCGCTGCCGCCGCTGGATGGGTCGCACATTTTCTATCACCTGCTCCCGCCTGCACTGGGGGCGAAGTATCGAAGCCTCCAGCGCTTCGGTTTCCTTCCGCTGATGGCGATTCTGATCTTCCTCCCCCGCGTGACCGGTTTTCTGCTGACGCCGGCATTCGCGATGCTGAACTGGCTCACCGGCCTCATGGCGCCATACCAGCTCGACTCCGGTCTCCGTATCTTTTCCTGATCGTGACTGCTACCGCTCCCGCCTCCTCGCTGCCGCCCCAGCCACCCACGGTGGCCCTCGGCGCCGCCTCCGGCTTCATTGTGGAGCTGGAGGAGTTCAGCGGCCCGCTCGACCTGCTGCTGCACCTGCTGCGCGAAGAGCAGATCGAGATCGCCGAGATTCCGGTGGCGCGGATCGCCGACCAGTTCCTGCAGGCCATCCATGCGCTGGGCCTCAATCAGGCCGCCGACTATCTGGACATGGCCAGTCGGCTGGTGCGACTCAAGGCGCAGATGCTGCTGCCGCGCCGGAGCGACGACGAGGGCTGGGAAGACCCGCGCGCCGAGCTGGTCCGCCGGCTGCTGGAGTACCAGCAGACCCGCGAGATCGCCCGCTGGATGGGCCAGGCGGTGGCCCGGCGTGGCCTCCAGTCCGCGCGCGGCTATCTTCCTCCTCCGCCGCAACTTCCGCCACCTCCCCTCAAGTTGGACTTG
>JAICQR010000003.1 GCA_025937755.1 Gemmatimonadales bacterium
CTGGATTCGGTGGCAGCGGAGCCCTGAGAACACACCACGACGGGCTGACTCGAGTCAGTTCACGGGTGCAGGCGCCCCCAGGTCGCCCAGCGTTTCCATCCTCACCCACCGACCGAAAAACGGGTTGTCGAAGCCGTAACCGGTCAGGCTCTCGGCGCGGAGAAGTATCCCGGAATCGATCAGCGAGCTTGCCGCGTTGGCCGCTGCGCCACTGCTGCTCAAACCATATCGCTCGCCGGCGTCGCGGGTGGTCAGGCCATAGCGGTCCTCCGCGATGCAGCGGAGCACGTTCTGCTGGAGCACCGTCAAGTCGTCCCATGTCGACTGGAGCGGCACCTCCTGCTCGGCGGTGACATCGTCGAGGGCCCGCGCCACGTCTGCGGCCGTCGCTACGCCTTTCGAGATGCAGATGTCATGGCAGCGCCGTGCGAGCTGCACCCGGTCCCGGGTCCGCGGGCCAGCCGTCTCGACGATGATCGCGCCCACGCCGTCGGCTCTCACTCCATGCGCCGTCATCCGCTGATCGATCCACGTTGCAAAATGTTCGGCGTCGATGGGGCCGAACCGCAGCTGGTCTGCCAGGCCATAGAATGCGCGACCCTTGTCCATCATGCGTTCGATCAGATGGGCCTGCGATCCGGCCAGCACATAGCTTACATGCGTATGCTTCTGCAGGATGCCACGCAGGTGCCACTCAGCGCTCTCGCCGCCGAACCTCTGGACCTCCTGGAACTCGTCCAGCACGATACCGATAGGGGTTTCCCGTTCGGCGGCCAGTTGCTCTACGGAATCGAGTGTCTGGGCCAGCGAGTTTCGCTGGTCTTCCAGGGATGCTGCTCGAAGCTTCACATCGAGACTCGGAAGGATCAGCCCGGTCGATGGGTCAGGTGTCAGGCTGATTATCACGCCGATGCGTCGGACGAACTCACCTATCGAGTCTCGCCACTTCCGGCCCAGTGCGCGGCCTGCGGCATCGAGGATCCGGTTTGCGATGTCAACGACCGTAGACGCGGTGGAGATGTCCGCCAGGAACGCAATCCCGCCCTCGGCCTCGCGCCGCGCCAGCCCCTCCAGCAGCGCGGAGGTCTTGCCCATCCGGCGCGGCCCATACACCAGCAGCTTCGCAGCCGGCTCCCGGAGGGTTCCCAGAATACGCTCGAGCTCGGCATCCCGATCGGTGAAGAACTCGTCGGTAACGACGCCGTGGATGCGGAAGGGATTGCTCGTCTGACTCGCCATGGTCCTGAGCTGTAGATAACTACTGCAATATTACTGTAGTAATAGAAACTGTCAATATCTACAGTTCGGGCCGCTGTGGAAGCATCAGCCTCCTGGGTGCGGCATTTTGGGGCTAGCTTACCCTTTCTATGGCTCTCTCTCGACGCGACGCTCTTTCCCGGCTCGCCGCCCTCACCGCCATGACAGCCATGCCGCGTTCCGCGTGGTCGCTCGCCGGCCGCGATCCCGATCCACTCGACGGCACCATCGCACAATACGTGTCCGGTTATCATGCCGGCCGCTGGTCCGCGGAGGAAGTCACCGCCGCCGCGCTGGAGCGATGCCGGACCGAGGGGATGGCGCTTCGCGCTATCGACGCGCTCTCCGCCACCGCGATCGACGACGCCAGGGCGGCCGATGCCCGGCGTCGCGCCGGCAAGCTGTTGGGAGCGCTGGATGGTGTTCCGGTCTTCGCCAAGTCGATCTACGACATGAACGGCCTGCCCACCACCGCGTCCAGCGCCGAGTGGGCCCGGCTCTTCCCGGAAGCGGTGGGGCGCGATTCGATCGAGGTGGCACGGCTGCGCGCGGCCGGCGCAATCGTGCTGGGCAAGACGGCCGCAGACGACTTCGCCTATCGCGGGGTGGGCACCAGCAGTCACACCGGCCAGGTGATCAATCCCCACGATCGTACCGGAGCGCGGACGCCGGGCGGCTCCAGTGCCGGCTCGGCAGTGGCCGTTGCCTGCGGGATGGCCTTTGCCGCCCTCGGCACCGACGACGGCGGCTCCAACCGGATCCCGGCGGTATGCACCGGGGTGGTGGGAATGAAGCCCACCTTCGGGCTCGTGCCCCGCACCGGCGTCATTCCAACCTGGCCGTACCTCGACACCCATGGTCCGCTGGCCCGCACGGTGGCCGACGCCGCATTGATGCTGGCCGCGATAGCCGAGCCGAGTGAGTCGGATCCGCTGTCGCTGGCGCTCGCGCGCAATGCGGCACCGGTCACTGGCTTTCGCGACGACGCGCTCAAGGGCGTGCGACTGGGCGTGGTCGAGGCGCATGTGCCGGAGGACAAGATGACAGCCGGCGCGCTTGCGACCTGGCGCCGCGCGCTGAGCGACCTCCGCTCGGCTGGTGCGATGATCGAGCCATTCGCCTCGCCGGTGACCCTCGCCAACTACCGGAAGCAGTTCAGTGACGCGGCAACCGAGCGCGGCGACGTAGCGCCGGATTCGCGATCGCCCGGGCCAACAGCTAACGCGCTTTACCTCTACTTCGCCGGGCGCAGCGAGAATCCGATGGAGGCGATCCGGCGCGGCTATCCCGCATATCGCGAGTTCTACGACGTGCTGCCGGAAACGTTCGAGGAGTGCGAGCCGCTGCTGCGCCAGCCGATGAGAAGCGATGCGGCGGGGCAGTCGTTCGCGCGGTCGCGAGCCGAGGTGGTAGCGGCGCTGGAGCGGGCAATGCGGGCAGCGGACGTAGCGGCGCTGGTCTACCCCACCATGCCGTTCAATGCCTTCAGCCTGGCCGAGGGCTGGCCCGATGTGCGCACCGCGCTGGGATTCGGCAACTTCCTGGGGCTGCCTGAGGTGTCGGTGCCATCGGGAATGGGGCCGGACGGGATGCCGTCGCTCAGCCTGTCGGTGGTGGGGCTGCCGGGCGAGGACGCCCAGGTGCTGGCCCTGGCGCATGCGTATGAAGGGCATAGGGCGTAGGGCATAGGGCGTAGGGCGTAGGGCGCAGGGGGCAGTACGAAGGCAGTTGCAGTACGGTACACGCAGGTGCAGCTTCACGCGGTTGCCGTTTCCGCTCCCCGCGTCCGGTGGGAGTGCATGCCTGACCTTGCCCGCATGATTCTCGCCGACCGGTACGTTATCGAGCGCGAGCTCGGTCGCGGCGGTATGGCTACCGTGTGGCTGGCGCGGGACCGCCAGCACGAGCGGTTCGTCGCGATCAAGGTCCTGCATCCCGAACTCGCAGGAGCCATCTGGCTGGACCGGTTTGTCCGCGAAGTCCGGCTTACTGCGAGCCTCAAGCACCCCAACATCGTCTCGGTCATTGATTCCGGTGTCCTGCACTCGCAGGATGGGACGACGCTGCCGTGGTATGCCATGGCCTGGCTCGAAGGCGAGTCGCTGCGTGCCCGGCTCGCGCGAGAGTGCCAGTTGCCCGTTGCCGAGGCGGTCGAGATCGCCGGGGCGGTTGGCAGCGCGCTCGAGGCGTCCCACCGGGCGGGCATCGTCCATCGCGACATCAAGCCGGAGAACATTTTCCTGTCGGATGGCCACGTTTACGTCGTGGACTTCGGTATCGCGAAGGCGCTGCTCCAGAACGGCGGCGAGCGCCTGACCAGCACGGGGCTGGCGATCGGCACCCCGGCCTACATGAGCCCCGAGCAGGCGATGGCTGATCCGGTGGACGCGCGGACCGACCAGTACAGTCTGGCCACCGTTCTCTACGAGATGCTGGCCGGCGAGGCGCCATTCAGCGGTGCCACCGCGCAGGCCATCGTGGCCCGCCGTCTCGCGGAGCGGGCTCGCCCGCTCATTCCGGTGCGGCCCACCGTGCCGATCCAGGTCGAGCGCGCAATCCT
Organism: Gemmatimonadales bacterium; assembly: GCA_025937755.1. Lineage (GTDB taxonomy): Bacteria > Gemmatimonadota > Gemmatimonadetes > Gemmatimonadales > GWC2-71-9 > CAMLHP01. The sequence goes on from JAICQR010000003.1 coordinate 3,818, forward strand.
GAAGGCGCTCGAGCGTTCGCCGGCGGATCGCTTTCCGCACGTACGGGCCTTCACCCTGGCCCTGCTGGCTGAATCCGCGCCGACGCCGGTGCCGCCGCGGCGGCTCCTTCGCCAATCCGTGCTGAGCGCGGCGCTGCTCACCGCCATCGTCGCCGGTGGGTGGCTGTTCACCATGCGGGCCCGCAGCACGCCACCGCGAATTCCCGATCCAGAGCTGATCGCCTTGTTCCAGCGCGGCTCCGATGCCCTGACTCGCCGCACGCCGCGCGGCCTCACCGAGGCCGTCCAGGCTTTTGCTTCGGCGGTTGGGCGCGATTCCTCCTTCGCGCCGGGCTGGACCGGGCTGGCCAAGGCATACCGCCAGGCCTATCAACGGTCGTTTGCGATCCACGGTCTCACGGGCGACAGCCTGCTGCAGCGGGCGCTGGTTGCCTCCGACCGCTCACTCGCGATCGACTCGAGCAGCTCGGAGGCATGGCTGGCGCGGGCGATGGTGAGCAAGAGCGTGGAACCCACGGATCCCGGCCCCAGTCTGCGGCTGATCCGGCGGGCGCTGTCGCTCGATTCCACCAATGCCGGGGCCTGGCACTTCCTGGGCACGCTCCTGTCCGAGACCGGTGACCTGGACGCCGGGATGGACGCGTGGCGGCGGTGCGTTGCACTCGCACCCGCCAACACCGAATGCCTGGCCTTCCTCGGGTTGGGGCACTACTGGCGCCGGCGGTACGACAGCGCGGCGGCATGGGCCGACAGCGCCATCGCGGTCGAGCCCAACTACCTCCTCGGGCGGCAGGTGGCCGGCAACATCGCGGTGGAGCGGGGCGACTTCGCGAAGGCCGCGTCCGCATTCGACGCCGCGCGACGGGTCAGTACCGGAGTCGAGGCCATCAACAGCCTGGCAGGCAGCGCGCTGGCCGCGGCCCGCGCCGGGCGAAGCAAGGAAGCCCGCGCAATTCTGCGAAAGGTCGACTCGATGGCCACCGGCCTGGAGCCGTTCCCCTTGCACACTGCTGTCTACGCGTCCCATGCCTTTGCCGCGCTTGGCGAGCCAGACATGGCCCTGGCTTGGCTCGCCCGCTACGAGCCGCTGCGCGACCTCCATTATCAGTTCCATCTCCTGTGCGACCCTCCCTTCGACCCGCTCCGGAGTGTTCCCCGCTTCCAGTCGCTGCTGCTTCGGGGGGTGTCGGCTTGCTGAGTTCCAGTCGGCGCTATGAAGCGCAAGTGTATTATCAAGGTGCACGGATGAGAGCTTGATGCCCCGCTACGTGGCCCTGCTTCGGGGCGTGATGCCCACCAACGCGAAGATGGCCGACCTCAGGAACAGCTTTGAGTGCGCCGGCTTTACCGACGTCTGGACCGTGCGTTCGAGTGGCAACGTGGTGTTCGACGCAACCAGCAGGTCCGAAACGGCAATCACCCGCCGGGCCGAGGGAGCCATGGCGGAGCAACTGGGGCGGAGCTTCTATACCATCGTGCGGCCGGTGAGCCACCTGCGTTCGCTGCTCGCGTCGGATCCCTACGCGAAGTTCCGCCTGCCGGCCACGTCCAAACGGATCGTCACCTTCCTTCGCGAGCCCGCCGGGAAGACACCGCCCCTGCCGATCGAGGTGGATGGAGCCCGGATACTTTCGCTCAAGGGCCGCGAAGTCTATTCCGCCTACACCCCGGATCCCCGTGGCCCCAACTTCATGGTGCTGATCGAGAAGACGTTCGGCACCAACCTCACCACCCGCACCTGGGAAACAGTGCAGAAGTGCGCGACGGCATGACCGGCACGAGCACGGTACGCATCGCACTCGCAAACATCCGGGTTCCCCGGACACCCGAGGACTCCGTGCTCCTGGCGACATCGGCGGTCGCCGAAGCTGGCCGGCAAGGCGCGCTGGTGCTCTGCTTTCCGGAGTGCTTCGTGCCCGGCTATCGGTGGCCCGGCACGACACCGCCAGCTCCGGATCCTGCCTTCCTTGCACAGGCGTGGGATGCTGTCGCGAAAGCCGCGAAGTCGGCCGGTATCACGGTCATCCTGGGCACTGAGCGCGAGACCGGCCGTGGCTTGCAAATCACCGCCTGCGTGTTCGGTCCGGACGGCACCATCGTCGGATGGCAGGACAAGGGGCAGCTCGATCCCTCGGAAGAATCCATCTATCCCGCGCGCGCCACCGAACGCAGCGTCTTCAGTGCCGGCCCGCTGACGTTTGGCGTGGTGATCTGCCACGAAGGCTGGAGGTATCCGGAAACGGTGCGGTGGGCGGTGCGTCGAGGTGCGCAGGTCGTCTTTCACCCACATGCGCACGTGGCCGAGCCGGGGAGCTACCGGCCTGTCACGTTTGCGGATCCCGCCAACACCTTTCACGAGAAGGCGGTTCTGTGCCGAGCAGCGGAGAACACATGCTTCTTCGCCTCCGTGAATTGCGCGAGCGAAGGCTCCGGCACCACCTCGGCGGTCGCGCGCCCGGACGGCACGTTGCAGTGCTTTCAACCCTACGGCCAGGAAGGCCTGCTGGTGGCGGACCTGGACCTCAGCACCGCCACCGGGTTGCTCGCGCAGCGGTGCAGGACTTCGCCGATGTAAAGCCGTCCAGCTACCGCCGTTCACTCCGCTGCTTCCCTCCGGCGCCTGAGGCCGGCGGCCGCCCCACATCGCCCTACCGCCCTACCGCCCTACCGCCCTACCGCCCTACCGCCTTGCCGCCCTACCGACCTACCGCCTTACCGTCCGTCCGCCGAGCCACGCCGCCCGCGGGAAGCAGCGGAGCTCGCGGCATCCAGGCACCGTCGCCGAGCCGCCGAGCCGCCGAGCCGCCGAGCCGCCGAGCCGTCTAGCCGTCTAGCCGTCTAGCTGTCCAGCCGTCCAGCTTCCCCACCGCCCGCACCACCCACATCGCCAGCAAGCCGCCCGCCGCCAGCCGCAGGAGCAACCCCGCGGCATCCCCGCCGCCATAGGCGGTGGCGAGTGCTGGTGCAGCGAACCAGTAGTAGAGCCCGAACGCCAGCCCGCCGAGCAGCGGCAAGGCCGCCCGCGCGGTTATCCGAGTGGTGATCACGAGCGCGCCCAGCACCAGCACGCTGGCCGCCGACCACACCAGGATACGCAGGTACACGTCCGGCGCAGTTGAAAATGCTCCGTTCTCGCTGGTGAAGTAGCCGACCACGAAACCGGGGAAGCCGATGCTGAACAGGCCGAACGGGGTGCCGAGCCAGCGGATTGAGCGGCGCTTGGGTCCCAGCGTCTGCATCAGCGTCTTCTCGCCTGCCATGTCGAGGCAGCCTGACGGGGTGCACATGCTGCATGCGGCACACCGCGCACTCCCGATGCGAACCAGCGGATACTGGCCGTACAGTTTCTCAACCGGGAGGACCGGGCAGATGGCATTGCAGAAGCCGGCTCGCCGGGCGAACAGCAATCCCGCTGCCAGTGCAATCGCCGCGACGGCGACGATGGTGAGCGCCAGCACTGGCCCACTTTCGTTGAACAGGAACCGGCGCGCTGGCACCATGAGAAGCAGCAGGGCGATGCCTGCCGCCCATGAAGCGCGAAGGGCATTTCCTTTGAGACGCCGTGTCCCGATGCGCTGGCCGGTGGCAGTGTTCAGCGTGGCAAGCGGGCAGACGTTGCGCCAGATGATGGGATTGATCAGGAACACGGCCGGGAGCAGTGGAATCACCATGTCCCACAGCACATGCAGCGTGGGCGCCGGGCGGACAGCCAGGCCGGCGAGCAGGGCGACGGTCAGCAGCAGCCCGAGCATCTGGGCCGCGGCGTACCAGCCCCTGGATGGCGCCGAGATTGAATGAATGTCGAGATGAACGGCCCGGTATGCCATGATGGTGCACCTCGCCGTGTAGGTGGAAAATGCCGAACCTCACGCTGTCTTCACCGCCGCTTCATGGCTGGCATGCGACTGTGGAACACCAGAGAAGGAGTGCCATATGAGCACCCGCCTGTTCCTGCCGCTTGCCGCCTTGCTGACCCTGGCGTGCGCACCCGCGATCCCCGCCCGGCCCGATCTTGCACCGGTCACCGAAGCCGCCGCAGGCATGACAGCACCTGCCATCGCCGTTAGTGCCCCGGTGATCCCCAGGCTGGATCTCTCGCCGATCAACGCCGAGGTCAGGACGATCGCCCGCCCGCGCTGAGCCACTGGCCGCGCGGGCCGCTCGCTACATGCGGGCCAGAACGGCCTCCACGCCTGCGATCCCGCCGTCCCCGCGCCAGGCGATGCGCCCGTCGCTGCCAACCAGGAGCAGCGTGGTGGCGTGGTCCACATCGCCGGTCCGCTCATCCCGTCGCCGCGCGATGCCAAGCGCATCGAGCGCCGCATTGACGTTGGGCACGCTGCCGGACACCACGCGGTCCTTAGCGCCGAGCCGCCACGCCTCTGCGATGGTGGCCAGGCGCCCGGGGGTATCTCGCCAGGGATCAAGGCTCACCACGACCAGCGGAACGTCGGCGCGTCCCGCTCGCGCGCGAGCCGCGCGAAGCTCATTCACGATCACGGGGCAGACCGTGGTGCAATGGCCGAACGCGAAGGTCAGGATGGCCGGGCCCCCGGTCAGCTCGGCCAGGGAAGTCCTGCGGCCGTGCTGGTCAACCAGCGCGGTCTCGGGAATGAGGAGGTCAACTCTTCGCAACGCGCCGATGTCGGACGCGTAGAGGTTGCGGCCGGCCTCCCAGGCACGCGCAACGCGCACGCCCAGCATCGTCGTGACCGTGATCAGCGCAGCTGCGGTAACCAGCGTGGCGGCTCGCCGCACTGGCCGGGCCATCAGCCACGCGAAGTCGCGCCGCAGCGCGCTCCCGCCTATTGCCACCAGCACACCCAGCATCCCTATCGGTTCGCCGACGAGCAGGATCCATCCGGAAGTGCCGGGCAGGCCTCCGGGTGCCGAGCCGAAGCAGGCGGCCCGGGTGCGAGTGAGCCAGACCGGCTCGGCGCTGGCCGGCCAGAGCGCGAGCGCCCACCACGCCGCAGTGATCAGCAGGATCACCACCAGCGCGATGAGCGCCCACCCGGGGCGGTTGTCCCTGGCGGGAACCGCTAGCCGATCTTCCACAGGAAACTCAGCAGCTTCCAGTTGGTGAAGTAGTACAGCATGAAGGCCAGGAAGAAGACCGCGACCAGCACCAGGGTTCCCGGCGTCGGCCCCGCCCATCCGCGAGCCGGCGCGTGGAGCTCGGCGTTGACCGCGTCAGCGTTGGCCGCGTGTACCGGCGGGTTGGTGAGGCCCTGCGGGATCCCGGCAATTGCCTTTCCGCGCGGGAACTCGGTCACACGTTCACCGAAGAAGACTGATGTCACCGCAATGAGGATGAAGGCGAATGCTCCCGTCGCGGCGATGATGCCGCCGATTCCCACCATCGCCATGAAGAGGTCTACCACCGGGCTGAATGGCACGTCGTGCGCGGCCTGGGTGAAGGAAATGTCCCAGTGCCGCCGCGGCACCCCGAAGCTGCCGGCGAAGGTCATGCCGAACTCGAGCAGCAAGAGCCCGCCAGCGAACATGTAGGGCTGGATCTTCGCGAGCCCCCAGAAGGAAACCTTGCGTCGGAAGATGAGCGGCAGGAGATAGTAGGTGGCTCCCATGAACGCCACGGCGGTTCCGCTCACCACTGTGGCATGGAAGTGCCCGGGAATCCGCAGGGTATTGTGCGCAATGATGTTGATCTGCTCGGTGCCGATGGTTACTCCCGTTATCCCTCCGAAGAAGCCGAACACGACAACCGAGAGCACCAGCGACGAAAAGCCCGGATCGCCCCAGGGCGCCTTGCGAAGCCATCCGAACAATCCCTTGGTGAAACCGCGAAGCCGCATACCCAGCTCGATGCCGGCCGGCACGGTGAACCCGTGGATCATCGAGGCGAGCACCGCCATGTACATGAAGTACGACGTGTTGACGATCTTCCATGCCGGCCCGAAGCCGGGGTCCACCAGGAGGTGGTGCGCCGAGGCCATCGAGATGAACAGGATGTACAGCACGAAGGCCCAGCGGCTCACCTTTTCGTTCAGCACCACGGCCCCGACGGTGAGCGCGCCCAGCATGTACCAGATCGCCACCATGGCCGCGACATTGATCTGCTGGGCGGAGTGGCCGAGGGCCCACCAGAGGAGCCGGTACATCTGGGGATTGACGCTATCGATCAGCCCGACCGACCACAGGAACGTGGGGATATAGACCATGGCGCCGTGGAGCAGGGTGATAACGGCGATGATGGCTGCAGTCATCGCCCCGTACACCACGAGCGGCATCGATCCGGTGTAGGTCCGCTCCCTCCGCGCGATGGTGAGGGTGGCAAAGAATTGTCCCACCACGCTCAGCGCGCCCACCGCGAAGAGGATGATCCCCAGGTAGAAGAGCGGATGGGCCTTGAGCGGCGGATAGGATGTGTAGAGCACGTCGGCCTTGCCGCTCCACTGCATCGCCTCAACCATCAAGGCGCCGATCAGCATCATCCCGAAGTTGAACCACGCGTACCGCGGCGCCGCCGGGCGGGCATTCAGGAGCACCGTGCCGGCGAACCACAGCACCGCCATCTCGAAGAAGATGATGAAGAAGATGAGCATGTTCATTCCATGCACGCCGAGGATCCGGTAATACCACTCGGCGGGGAGGAGATGAACCACTTGCCAGCGGGTCAGCGCCAGGAGGAGCGCGGCAACGGCGCCGATCAGCAGCGCAACGACCGCGGCTACCGCGTTGACGCGGATGAGCCGCTCGGCCCGGGCGTCAATCCGGCGGGCCGTGACGGGGCAGGTGCGCCAGCCCGGGGCTCCGGTGCCCTCAACGGTGGCGGCGGTCACAGGGCACCTCCGTGCTCGATGGTTGCGTCGGGGTTGTCGGCCACCGCGGCGCCGGTCGAGTCCACCACGATCACCCGACCCACCATGGTGTGGTGGCCGATGCCGCAGAACTCGTTGCAGATAATGCGGAAGTCGCCCGAGGACGTAGGGGTCACCCGCAGGGCATAGTCGAAGCCCGGCACCACCGCGAAGTTGACATTGAGCGGGTAGAGCGAGAACCCGTGGTTCACGTCCAGCGCCGAGAGGTGCAGCATGTACTCCTTGCCCTGTTCCAGCTGGAGCACCGGGTACCACTGGAAGGACATGGCCACGAGATAGACGTCGGCGCCGGGGGGCGGCGCGGCTATCGGCACGCCGCCGTCGGTGCCCACCTGATACTGCTTGGCGAACTCCGTGGTGCGCGCGTAAAATGCCTTGGGCTCGACCCGGCTGCGGACTCCGGCCGGATTCTGGCCGCCCTTCCAATGCCAGAGGGGCATCATCGCGAACAGCACGATACACCAGGCGAACGCGACCGACACCCAGATTACCTCGGCCTTGTGGGCCGGCTTCCACCAGACTCCCTGCACCGGGTCGAGGCCGGTATGGACCTTCGTCAGCATGCGACCTCCTATGGGAGTGTGGCTTGGGGCAGGGACATGATCTCCCACATCCCCCAGGCCGTGAACACCACCAGCATCACGACCACGCCGAGGACCAGGAGCAGGTACATGTTGTCGAACAGCCGCTGACCGATGGGCACCGGCTCATCGGACGCGTCGGGTGGGGAGGTGGACGGATCCATGGTGCTTCCTCGAGTTCGGGTGGCGTCAGGCCCGGCTCGCGCCTGCCGGCGAAGCGTCATCCAGCAGTCGCGCTATGGTAGTGGTCTGAAAGTACTCCTCGAGGCTGCTGGCGACCTTGCTCCATCGCCGGTGTGCCGCGCATGGATTGGCGTCGCCGCAGGTGGGACGGCCGAGGAGGCATCGCCGCTGGCCCAGCCGCTCGAACGGCTCGGCCACGGCGGCCAGGGTCAGCTGGTTGGCCGGCTCGGCCAGGCGGAAGCCGCCCCGCGGCCCTCGTTCCGAGCTGAGCACGCCGGCCCGCGCCAGCGCATGCAGGATCTTCGACAGGTAGTTGCGTGGGGCGCCGGTGGCGTCCGCTATGGCGCCGGCCCGTACAGGCTCACCCCGCGCTGCGGCTATGCAGAGCACGGCGCTGATTGCCTGCTGTACGGTGCTGGACGGCCACATGGTATGGATCCGGGAGGAATCTGGCATTTATCATGTCTATATGATAAACTTTCCGCAAGACCCCCATGCGATCTCTTGAACGTGGTGCCCGCCGCCTTCTAGGCGCCCTCGATGCCGGTGCGAACCGGGCGTGGGGCTGGCGCTGGAATCCCCTCCACCAGAGCGGGACGATCGCCGTCGCCATGCTGCTCCTGCTGCTGGCGACCGGGGCGTACCTGATCTTCGTCTACCGCATCAGTGCTCCGTCCGAGTCGGTAGCCCGGATCGCCGCCAGCCCCTGGCTGGGCGGGTGGATGCGGACCGTGCACCGCTACGCCTCCGACGTCTTCATCGTCGCGGCGGTGCTGCACCTGGTCCGGATCTTTGCCCAGTCGCGGAGCTGGGGGCCGAGGGTGGTTGCCTGGCTCTCCGGGCTGATGCTGCTGGGGGCCGGCCTGGTGTGCGCCTGGACCGGTTTCGTCATGGCATGGGACAGCTTTGGTGAGCGGCTGGCGCGAGAGGGTGCACGGCTGCTCGATGTGCTGCCGATCTTCTCCGAGCCCCTGAGCCGGATCTTCGCCGGCGACAGGCCGGTCCCCAGCGCTTTTTTCTTCGTCAATCTCTTCATCCATATCGGGCTCCCACTCGCCATGGGCGCGCTGCTGTGGCTCCACGTGTCGCGCGTGGCGCGGCCGGTGCTGCTGCCGCCCAGGCGGATCAATTGGACCATCGTCGCGCTGCTCATAGTCGCCGCAGTGATGTTCCCGGCCCGGCTCGGGCCCGCGGCTGATCCCTTCATCACGCCCGGCGAGACACCCATCAACTTCTTCACAGCGTGGTGGCTGCCACTGTCCGAGCGCGCGCCGGCCGGACTTAGCTGGGGGTTCGGCCTGGCGGTGGCGCTGGGGCTGGTGCTGGTACCGCGCCTGGCGCGAAGGCCGCGGCAGGACAGTCTCGCGCCAAGCGTGGTTGATTCGCGCCTTTGCACCGGCTGCAACCAGTGCCCGCAGGATTGTCCCTGGGAAGCGATCACCATGGTGCCGCGGGACGATGACCGTCCTACTCTCGTTGCGCTGGTGGATCCGATGCGCTGTGTGAGCTGCGGCATCTGCGCCGGATCGTGTGCGCCCATGGGTGTCGGTCCGCCGGGGAGGACCGGTCGCGACCAACTGGCCGATGTGCGACTGGTTATCGGCGCCGATATCGGGCACCTCGCCGCGAAGCCGGCGGTCGCGGTCTGCTGCGCGCAGGCGCCGAGACAGCAGGTCGACGCCCTCCGTTCGCAGGGAGCGCACGTGCACATGGTCAGCTGCGTCGGCAACCTCCACTCATCAGTGGTCGAGATGCTCATTCGGAGTGGTGCACCGGGCGTGGTGGTGTGCGGCTGTCCGCCCCGCGACTGCACCAGTCGTGAGGGACCCAAATGGCTGGGCGAGCGGCTGTTCAACGACCGCGAGGCGGAGTTGCAGCCGCGGGTGGACCGGCGGCGGGTGAAAGTGATGACGCTGGCCCCCGGGACAGCGAAGGAAGTTCTGGCCCAGTTCCTCGAGCTCGCAGAGGGGTTCGCCGCACTCGACCGGCCGGAGGTCGAGCCCGGCGAACCTGAACTCGAGTGCGAGCCGACGGTTGTAGTGGCAGGCAAGGGCCGCCGATGAGCGCGCGCCTGGGCCGGGTCGCCATCGGCGTGCTGGCGGGCGCCTTCGCGGCTGCGTTGATCGTCGCCGGGTCCGCAGTCTCCCTGCCGCTTCGTTCGGGTGACTCGGGGCGGATACGGCTTTCATGGAGCGCGCGACCCGAGCGCATCGAGACCTGCCGGACGCTCTCGGACGAGGAGGTGGCAGCACTGAGCGAGCACATGCGGCGGCAGGTGGAATGCGAGGGCAGGTTTGCCACCTACGCGCTCGAAGTGACGGTGGACGGTCAGTTAGTGGAGCAGTCGGTGATTACAGGAGGAGGCCTCCGGGCCGACCGGCCCATACACTATCTGCGCGACTTCGAGGTGGCGGATGGCAAGCGGGAGTTCCGCCTGTCCCTGGTCCGGCGCGAGACCGTACCGGAAACACCGGGCGCCGACGATGCCGGGCCCGACCGCGAGCGAGACGATGACGATCACGACGATGACGCCGCCCGCCGGGAGCCCGGCCGCTCCGAGCGCGAGCGAAGCGAGCGACGCCGGCGGGAGCAGACTGCGCTGCCACCTTTGCTGGAGCTGGATACGACGATTGTGATCCAGCCGGGCCAGGTCGTGATAGTTACCTTCGATCCGGTGAGGCAGGAGTTCGGGTTTGTCACGAGGTAGCGGTGCAGCGCGCACATCGGAGCAGACATGGCCTGGATCTTCCTTATAGTGGCGGGGCTGCTCGAAGTGGTCTGGGCCATCGGGCTCAAGTACTCGGAAGGATTCACCCGGTTCTGGCCCAGCGTGCTGACCATCATCGCCATGATCATCAGCATGGGGCTGCTTGGCATCGCCATGAAGTCGCTGCCGGCCGGGACGGCGTACAGCATCTGGGTCGGCATCGGAGCGGTCGGCACGGTGGTGCTCGGCATCGCACTGCTGGGCGAGCCCGCCAACGCGGCCAGGCTCATCAGTGTGGGGTTCATCATCGCCGGCATCATCGGGCTCAAGCTCGCAACGCCGGTATGACCAACTGATCGCGGAATGGTTCACCGGTCTCAGCCCGGTGCTGCAGGCGCTGGTGGCTGGCGTCGGCACCTGGGCCCTCACCGCGCTGGGTGCGGCCACGGTCTTCCTGCACCGGGCGCTTCCTCAGCGACTGCTGGATGGCATGCTGGGCTTCGCGGCCGGCGTCATGATCGCAGCGAGTTTCTGGTCGCTGCTCGCGCCAGCCATTGACCTTGCCGAAGCGGGCGGCGGTCCGTCCTGGTTTCCGGCGGCGGTGGGGTTTCTCTGCGGGGCCGCATTCCTGCGGCTGATCGACCAGATCCTGCCTCATCTTCACCCCGACCTGGCGGACCGGGGCGATGCCGAGGGCGTGCCGACCCACTGGCGCCGCACCACGTTGCTCGTGCTCGCGATCACCCTGCACAACCTGCCGGAGGGTCTCGCGGTCGGGGTGGCGTTTGGTGGCGCCGCAAGCAACGTGACGAATGGAGTCTCGCTGGCTGCCGCCCTCGCCCTCGCCGTGGGCATCGCATTGCAGAACGTACCCGAGGGCGTCGCGGTGGCGATGCCCCTCCGGCGCGAGGGCCTCTCCCGATTCCGTGCCTTCTGGTTCGGGCAGCTGTCGGCCGCGGTGGAGCCGGTGGCGGCTGTGGCCGGTGCGGCTTTCGTCGGGATGCTGATGCCGGTGCTGCCCTACGCGCTTGCCTTTGCCGCCGGAGCGATGCTGTACGTGGTCATCGAAGAGCTGCTCCCTGCCGCCCAGCGTGAGGGTCACGCCGATCTGGTAACCTCGGCAACCCTGATAGGTTTCACGCTCATGATGGTGCTGGACGTTGCCCTGGGCTAGCGCTTCTCGAAGCTGGAAGCCATGATCCGAAGGGCATAGCCCCACGACAAGCTCAATCAGAGCATGTTTGCACCCCATCAAGAGCACAGATCATGCTGCACTTGTCGCGCATCCGGGCGGCCCAGACAACGCTGCTGCTGACTGTCAGCCTCGGCCACAGCGCTCCCGGCAGCGCCCAATCCCTTCCAACCGACACCGCAGCCAGGCCATCAGTCATCCTGATTCTCATGGATGACATGGGCTATGGCGACCTCGCCAGCTACGGCGCTCCCGACGTTCGCACTCCGAATATCGATCGCCTCGCACGTGAGGGTGTCCGTTTGACCGATGCCTACGCCAACGGTGCCGTCTGCACGCCTACCCGTGTCGCCCTCATCACGGGGCGATACCAGCAGCGGACCGGACTGGAATGGGTGCTGGAAGCGATGCCCGGACATCGGGAGCTGGGTCTCGCACCAACCGGTGCCTCACTGCCTGCGTTGCTCAAGGGCAACGGGTACGCCACTGCCCTCTTCGGCAAGTGGCACCTTGGCTGGAAGCCCGAGTACTCGCCCAACCGCCACGGGTTCGATGAGTTCTACGGCTTTCTCAGCGGCGCGCACTCCTACTACACCAACCGGGCCGAGGTCCGGGGCGCCGGGGGCGGCCTGCCCGATCTTTTCGAGAACGCTCGACCAGTCGAGGCCACCGGGTATCTGACCGATGTCGTAACCCAGCGGGCCGTGGACTTCATCTCCCGTCATGCCGCTGAGCCGTTCTTCCTCGAAGTCGCCTACAATGCGGTGCACTGGCCCTTCGAACGCCCCGACAGCGCCGCCGCTGAGGCGGCGCGAAGCGGCTCGCGGCCACTGCTCCAGATGCCGGACGACCCACATCCTGCCACGCGTCAGGACTACACCCGGATCCTCGAGCGGGCCGACTACGGGGTGGGCGAAATCCTGGCGGCTCTCGACAGCCTCGGCCTCTCCAGCTCGACTCTGGTCATCTTCACCAGCGACAACGGTGGGGAGTGGCTGTCGCGCAATGCACCGCTCACCAATCGAAAGGGAACGCTGTGGGAAGGCGGGATCCGGGTGCCGCTTATCCTGCGCTGGCCTGATGCGCTTCCCGCCGGGCAGACATCATCACAGGTTGCTATCACCATGGACCTCACGGCGTCGATCCTCGCGGCGACGAACACTCGAGCGCCCGCCGGTCATCGCCTGGACGGGATCAACATTCTGCCGGTGCTGCGAGGGGAGACCGAGCGCGTCGGGCGCGATCTCTATTGGCGGGTCAACCGGCCTGACCGTCGCCAGCGTGCGATCCGGTCAGGCGGCTGGAAGCTGCTGCAGGACGCCGATTCGCTCGAACTCTTCGACCTGCGCCACGACCCGGGTGAGCGGAGCGACCTAGCCGCCCAGCACCCGGACGTTGTGAGCCGGCTCCGGCTCATGGTCGATCAGTGGGAAGCGGAGGTGAATCAGGACAGTGTCAGCCGATAGGAGGAATCGATCATGTCAAGCGTCAGCGTGCGGTACATAATCAACGACGTCGCAGCGGCAATGCAGTTCTATGCCTCCATACTCGGCTTCACGGTGGAGCACGACGCCTCCCCGGCATTCGTGGCTGTCGCGCGCGATGGCGTCCGCCTGTTGCTGAGTGGAGACGGAAGTTCGGGAAAGAAAACGCTCGCCGATGGCCGAACGCAGGAGGCGGGCGGCTGGAACCGGCTCAATATCGAAGTAGCCGATCTCCCGGCGGAAGTTGCCCGGCTCAAGGCTGCGGGCGTGCCTTTCCGGACTCCCGAGATCGTCAGTGGCCCTGGCGGTTCGCAGGTCATCATCGATGACCCGTCCGGCAACCCGGTGGAGCTGTTCCAGCCGAGGTCGTAGCTCCGGCTATCGCGCTGCCGCGCGATTCACTTGCACTGCCTCGCGAATCAGTGCCTCGAACGCTGTCGGGTCGAGTTCCTCACCTTCGTGAATGTCGATGGCGCGCCGGGTGTTGCCCTCAAGGCTCGCATTGAACAGCCCGGACGGGTCATGCAGCGACGCGCCTTTCATGAAGGTGAGCTTGACCGCGTTCCGGTAGCTCTCGCCAGTGCAGATCTGCCCGTTGTCAGACCACACTGGCACCCCCCGCCATCGCCACTCCTCGACCACGTCAGGGTCAGCCTGCTTGATGAGCCTGCGCACCCGGGCGAGCGCCTCGCCTCGCCAGTCGGCCAGTTCCGCAATGCGCTCATCGATCTTCCGGGACGCTGAGTCCCCGCTGGTTACCGCAGCTGTCTTCTTCATGACAAGTCATCCCGATGTGAATGCCGCCGCCTGCTCCAATTGGAAGCATACGGAAGCGCGAACAGGAACAATCCGGTGAACATCAGCAGGAAAAGTGGCGGCAACGGCGAGTAGGTGATGAAAGCGGGCGGCTGCTGGCCCCCGCGTACGGCGAGCGCCACGAAGTTGGCAGTTCACGACACCATCCCACCCAGGCTGCGGATCGGTCCTGAAGCTGAACAGTGTTCCCGGCTCGAGTTCGAGTTCGAGCTCGACCACCGGCAGCAGCCACTGGGTGAGCAGGGCAGGATCGGTGAGCGCACGCCACACGTTCTCCGGCGGGTGCTGCAGGTCGAACTCGAATGCCAGCGAGTCCGATTGCGCCGGGGCGGTGTTGTCTACCAGGGTCATTTGTCCATCCTTTCCAGCAGCTGATCGAGCCGGGCGACGTGCTGGGGCCAGAACGCGCGATAGTGCGCGAGCCAGTCGATCAGCGGCTTGATGCCGCTCGGCTCCACCCGGTAATAGACGTGGCGCCCGTCCCGCCGGCGGTTCACCAGCCCGGCGCCTCTCAGCGCCGAGAGGTGCTGGGACACCGCTGGCTGGGAAATATCGAAGCGGGCGGTGAGTTCGTTGACCGCTGCCTCGCCCCGGGTCAGCGACTCGAAGAGGGCCCGGCGGCTGGGGTCGGCCAGCGCCTGGAAGATCCGGTCCTGGGGGGCGGTAGTTGGCATAGCCATATATAAGCGATGACTTATGTATGGTCAAGTGGGGTCTCGTGCGAAGGTTGCGTTAAAGTACTTTGCCATATAAAGTATCCGCGACTATCAACTGCGAGCCCTGATGCGACTCCCCGTCACCCGTTCCGTCCTTGCCCGACGCGCCCTCGTTGGCGCGGTGGTGCTCGGTGTTCTTGCCGACCCGCTGCTCCGGAATGGCTACTGGGGGCTCGGGCTGGGAGTGTGGCTCGGGGCCTTCGCGGCCCTGGTGGTTGTGCTGGCTCAACAGCAGCGTCGGCGGCTCTCGGCGGAGAGCCGACTCTGGCTTGCTGTCGCGCTGACCTTTGCCGCCTGCATGGCATGGCGCGACAGCGAACTACTCCATGCGTTCAACCTCCTGGCCATGCTCGGCGCGCTCGTCATGCTGGCCATGAGCCTCAATGCCATACCGGTGGCAGGGGTTGGCATTGCCCGGATGCGCGACCTGATCGTCTCCGGGTTCGGCACCGCGCTCGAGGTCTCGTTTGGCGCGGTGCCGCTTGCGTTCCGCGATGCCGAGCTCGGTGCCACACTGGTGCCGTCCTCCGCCGGCTTGCGGGTCACCCGGGCGCTGGCGCTCACCACGCCCGTCGTGCTGGTGTTCGCCATGCTTCTCGCCCAGGCCGACCCGGTATTCGGATCGCTGTTCACGCTGCCGGAGCTGCAGCTCGAGGAGTTGATGTCGCATGTCGTGATTGCGGGCTTCTTCGGCTGGGTCGTGGCCGGCTGGCTACGTCGCGCACTGCTGGCCCGGCCGATGCGCAACGATACGCATCACACACCGGATCGCGAGTCCGCGCTGGCGTTCAATCTGGAAGTCACCGATGTGAAGTTTGCGCTTGGCGCGCTGAACCTGTTGTTCCTCGTCTTCGTGCTGGTTCAGCTGGGCTGGCTCTTCGGGGGGGAGGATCTGGTCCTTCGCACCACCGGGCTTGGCTACGCTGAATATGCGAGGCGGGGCTTCTTCGAGCTGACCCTGGTGGCCGGGCTCCTGCTGCCGCTGCTGCTTGGTGCCCATGCCCTCATTCCATCGACCGATGGGCGCACGCTCCGACTGTTCCGCCGGCTTGCGCTTCCGCTGGTAGTCCTGCTTGGGGCCATCATGGTCTCGGCGTTTGCGCGCATGCAGCTGTACGTCCAGTACTATGGGATCTCAACCGACCGGCTGTACGCCACCGCAGTGATGGTGTGGCTGGCGATCGTGTTCGCGTGGCTGATGGCGACTGTATTGCGCTCCCGGCCGAGGAAGTTCGCCGCGGGGTTTGTGGCCAGCGGGTTCCTCGTCCTGCTTGTGCTTAACGTTCTCAATCCTGACAGGCTGGTCGCCCGGGCCAATCTGGCGCGGGGTGAGGCGGAACGAACCGGCGCGACAGGACCAGATCCGGAGTACCTGGCGTCGCTGGGCGGCAACGCAGTTCCGCTGCTGGTGGATGCGTTGCTCGCCGGCGATCGGCCTGCCGGCGCCGATGAGGCTGGGGCCCGCTGCGCCGCTGCGCAGCGCCTGCTGGAGCGCTGGGCTGGGGAGCGTCGCGCGGAGATGACCCGCAGCTGGGCACAGTGGAACGCCGCGCGGAGCAAGGCAATGGAGGCCGTCGGATCCACTGAAGCGGCGCTGCACCGGCTGGTGGTTGCCGCCTGCCCGAACAGCATGCAGGTTATCCAGTCGAACAATTGATAGCATGTGCTACATGCTGGGCGAGCCGGTTCCCTGAAGGTGATACATGATTCGCAAGCTTGCCGACGGCCGCTATCGGCTCTACTCCCGGAAGAAGAACCCGAAGACCGGCAAGCGCCGCAACCTTGGCACCTTTGCCAGCCGAGCCGCTGCCGAGAAGCACGAGCGCGCGGTGCAATACTTCAAGCGGCGCAGCTGAGTCCGAGCCCGGCCTGGGGCTGTGTGACGCAGCGCACCGCGGGGGCGCAATCCCCCGCGCTAGCGTGGCGATGCTGGTAAGGAAGGTCGCGATGGCGCGAGGTCGCAGGATTGCCTGGTTCATTGCCGGATTGATCGCCGTACTGGTGATTGTTCTGGCTTATCGCGCCGGTCAGCGTCCATGGCCCGAGCCGGTGCTTTCCACGGACATCGAACGCCAGGGCCGCGACATATTCCGGGACGAGACGTTCGGCGACGAGAAGTTCTGGACGGACACGGCCCGGCTGCACGACGTGATCGATCGCGAGCTGCAGCCGATCGAGGCGCTTCGGCTTGGACTCAAGGTCGATCTGGATCGGCTGAATCTCCTGCAGTTCGTGTTGCACAATCCCCTGGGAACAAGCGGCACCGAGGAACTCCTGCGGCAGAACGCCGTGGTGGGAGTTCGCGGAACCTTTGATGCCGATGGCAAGCTGGTTCGTGTCGGCATTACCTGTGCGCTCTGCCATTCCACAGTAGACAACGCACTGCTCCCCGGCATCGGCCACCGGCTTGATGGCTGGCCCAATCGCAGCCTTGAGGTCGGCAAAATCCTGGCGATGCTTCCGGTCTTCACCGCCGAGCAAAGGGACGTCCTGCGCCGCTGGCCCAGGGGAACCTACGATCCGCGATTCAGCGCCGACGGGATGAGCACGCCCCTGGTACTGCCCCCGGCATATGGGCTCGCCCGCGTGGACAATGAGACCTACACCGCCGAAGGGCCGATTTCCTACTGGAATGCCTATGTCGCCGTCACCCAGATGCATGGACAGGGCAACTTTGCCGATCCTCGAATCGGAGTGGACATTGTTCAGACTTCCGACCGGGTGACGCCGCACCTGGCCGCCTTGCGTGCCTATCAGCACGCCCTGCCCGCGCCGCGGGATGACAATGGAATACTCAGTGCTGCGGCCGAGCGGGGAAAGCTCGTGTTCGACGGTGCCTGCGCCAACTGTCATGTGGGCGGCAGCGGCACCGACAACAATGCCGGAGTGCTGCATGATCCATCAGAAACGGGCATGAACGCGGACTACGCCGGCCGAACCAGCCAGAAGCGCTACCGGACCACGCCGTTGCGCGGGCTCCGGCACCACCCTCCATATTTTCACGATGGCAGTGCCGCAACCCTGACAGACGTCGTAGCCCACTACGAGCGGGCACGGCGCCTGGCGTTTACCGAGTCGCAGCGACGTGACCTGGTGGCATACCTCAAATCATTGTGAAGGTCAGGCAGGTCGGGGATGAGAGTGCGGGTTGCCCATCGGTGGCGCAGCCTGCACCTTACCATTCGTCATACCTTGCCCTCGGGAGTATTCATGCGACAGCTGCTGGTCATGGCCTGCCTGGTGCTGGGCACCGTCCCCCCAATTCATGCCCAACAGGAGAGCAGCATGACGGCTCGCGGCACATTTGAAGTGAAAGTGACCCCGTTTGCTCCCGACGACAGCACCGATGCCTCCATCGGGCGGCTCGCACTCGACAAGGAATTCCGCGGCGACCTCGTGGCCCACGGCAGCGGCCAGATGCTCGGCGTGCAATCGCCGGTCGAGGGCTCGGCCGGCTATGTCGCCATGGAACGCGTCACCGGGACATTGCATGGCAGGCAGGGCAGCTTCGTGCTCCAGCACCTCGGCCGGATGCAGGGCAGCAACATGGAACTTCGGGTGCAGGTGGTGCCCGACTCGGGCACCGATGCGCTCACCGGGATCGCAGGCAGCATGACGATCATCATCGAAGGCGGCAAGCACACCTACCAGTTTGACTACACTCTTCCCGGCATCTAGGGATTCCCATGGCTGAATACACCGCAGTGATCGAATGGGACCGGGGTGGGGCTCCATTCCTGGATCATCGATACAGCCGAGCACATCGCTGGCTGTTCGACGGCGGAGTGGAGGTGGCAGCGTCGTCCTCGCCCCACGTCGTGCCGCTGCCGATGTCGCTTGCGGAAGCCGTGGATCCAGAGGAGGCATTCGTGGCCAGCCTCTCGAGCTGTCACATGCTCTGGTTCCTGGCGATCGCGGCGAAGCGTGGTTTTGTGGTGGATGCGTATCGCGATCAGGCGGTGGGCGAGTTGGCGCGGGATGAGGCCGGCAATCTGATGATGTCGCGGGTGACGTTCCGGCCCGAAGTGAGCTTCAGCGGCCACCCTCACCCCACCGACGACGAGCAGACGGCGATGCACCACGAAGCCCACGATCAGTGCTTCATTGCTCGCTCGGTTCGCACCGAGGTGCGCTGCGAGCCGGTCTATGGCAACGTGGATTCGCGACTGAGCGTCATGCCCATGAAGTGAAACCAGGTGGCGCCGCTGTCGCGGGAGGCGTAGCCATCCTCCTGCCAGCGGCCGTCAGCCCCGAGGGTCATCTCGTACTTGATCCGCCCGGCGCGCGGATCGGCGAAGCCCCAGGTGACACTGCTGTCGGTGGCAGTGATCTCGAGATCGATCCAGCGGCCTTCGGCGGTGAAGGCCCGCATCGCCATGCCGGTGCCGTCCCGGTTTCGATGCACCACCGCGAATGCGTGGTGGACCGTGTCGGTGACGCCATCCCGGATGGCGGTGCCAAGCCCCCGGATGGCGATGACCGTGCCGCCCGCCTCGGGCGTCACCCATTCCTCCTGACGGAGCTGCTGCCGGCCTTCCGGGCCGCGGATCATCCACGCGTCGCCCGTCCAGTGGCCGCTCAGCTTGGCGAAGACCCCCAGATCGGCGACCGGCGCGTCCTGCGCCGCCAATGGTGAGCCGAGGCAGCAGAGAAGGAATGCGAGCGTTCCGCGCATGGTGCGCTCCGGGGTGTGGGTTACACAAGGTTCCTGTGCCCCTTCCATTCGTCTTGATGAAATCCGTCAGTCGTCGAACCGATGCGCGGTGCGCCGGACCCGCTCGGCCAGCTGGCCTGGAGTAAGCCCGGTCAGTGATGACACCTCGTGGCTCAGATGGGGCTGGTCCGCGTAGCCCCCGCGCGCCGCGATGTGGCTCAGCCGGCTGCCGGGTTCGAGCATACCGTGGGCTGCGCCGACGAAGCGGGCGATCCTGGCGTGCTGCTTGGGGGTGAGCCCGGTCGCGGCGCGAATCCGGCGGAGCAGTGTACGGGGTGCGACGCCGACGGCTGCGGCCACCTCCGTGAGCTGAATCCGCCCACTGGACCCGCGGATCGCCTGCAATGCGCTGACGACGACGGGGTCGGGCGGCGCGAGTTTGCCTATGTGCGGAAGGAAGAGCCGGTCCACCGCAGCTTGCGCCTGGGCGAGCGGCCCGGCGACAAGGGCGCTGCACACATCATCCGCTGCCACCGGTCCCAGTCGTGTCACCGGGACGGGCGCCCGACACAGCACCTCGGCGGCAACCTCCACCAGCAACGGCGCGGCCTCCGGCGCGAGACGAAGGCCGCGATAACTGGCGCCTGGCTCGCAGCGGACCACAAGAGGCTCGATCCGCGGCCCATAGGCGAAGACGCGCGCTGGTCCAGGCCCGGACTCGACCAGCACCACAAAGGCCTGGCCGTCCGGCGGCACGTGATGCTCGGACGGTGCGCTCGCCGATACGCGGAATTCCCAGCACCCGCGGATCCAGGGGCGGAGCTGCGGGTCGGCGGCGACGGTAGTGTACGAGAAGACCGTGGGGTGCATTTGGAAATTTACAGTCGCCAGTTAAAGGATGCTTTATGTCACGCACCATTGACTCTACGATTCATCAGCTGAGGCCCGGGGACGCGGACCTGGTGGATGGCCTGCTGAGCATGTTTGGTGAGGCCTTCAAGGAGGTGGACACCTTCGGCAAGGCGCGCCCCGGCCCGGCCTATCGCGATCGGCTGCTGGGCAGCGACTATTTCATTGCGCTGGCGGCGGTGAAGGCAGGCGAAGTCGTGGGTGGTCTGGCCGCATATGAGTTGCAGAAGTTCGAGCAGGAACGGAGCGAGATCTACATTTACGACCTGGCGGTCGATGCGAAGCACCGGCGCGAGGGGATCGCCACCGCGCTGATCGAGGAATTGCAGCGCATCGCAGCGATGCGCGGGGCCTACGTGATCTATGTCCAGGCCGATTACGGCGATGATCCCGCTATCGCGCTCTACACCAAGCTGGGCGCGCGCGAGGATGTGATGCACTTCGATATTCCGGTTCCGCAAATGGAGATGAGCCAGTGAACATCGTCCGCCGCATGCTGCTGCTGACGCCGGTTCTGCTCTCGGCCTTGCCGCTGGCCTGCGCCCGGGCCCAGGCCGACGACCGCTACGTCATCTACCTCCATGCCCGCATCGTGGAGGAGGGTGGCCGCCGGCCGACCGACTCGCTGTACGGCACCTACGCGTACGACGCCATCCTCGACAGCCTCCGCCAGGCCGGGTTCGAGGTGCTGAGCGACCAGCGTCCGCCGGGCCTCGCCATCGACACCTTCGTGACTGCGCTGATGCACCAGGTGGACAGCCTGCTGGCATCCGGTGTGCCGCCCGAAAACATCACGGTGGTGGGCTTCTCCCGGGGCAGCGCCATTGCCATGCTGGCGTCATCGCGACTGCAAAATCCGGCGCTGGGCTTCGTCTTCATCGCCGGCTGCGGACCCTGGGCGTTCGACGACACGAATATCCGTGTCACCGGGCGAATGCTTTCGCTCTACGAAACCAGTGACTCACTGGGCGTGTCCTGCAAGCCGCTTTTCGCACGCGCAGGAGAGGGATCGAAGGCCGGCGAAACCGCCCTGAGCCTGGGGCTGGCTCACGGCACATTCTACCGGCCGCGGCGGGAGTGGCTGGAGCCGGTCATCGCCTGGGCGAACGCCGATTGAGTTCCCGCCTCGATGGCGGCACGGCAGGACTCACCCTGGCCGCGCTGGTCGCCTTTGCTGCCAATTCCATCCTCACCCGCATGGCGCTGGGCGCCGGCCTGCTGGACGCCGCGTCCTTCACCACCATCCGGCTCTGTTCCGGTGCGCTGGTGCTGGCGTTGCTCGCTGCCAGGCAGCTCGGCAACCCGGCAGCGTGGAGAGGCCGCAGCCTGACGGGCCCGGTGGCGCTCTTCGCCTATGCCGCGCCGTTCTCGTTTGCATACCTGAGGATCGGGGCAGCGGTCGGTGCGCTGGTGCTGTTCGGGGTGGTGCAGCTGACGATGATCTCGTGGGGGTTGAAGAAGGGCGAGCGGCCCGGCGTACAGGCGTGGGCAGGCCTCCTCCTGGCTGCCGGCGGGCTCGTCGCGCTCACGGTGCCGTCGGTCACCCGGCCCGACCTGACCGGCGTTGCGCTCATGGCGGTTGCCGGCGTTGCCTGGGGTGTCTATTCGATCGCTGGCACCGGCGGCAGTGATCCGCTTGCCTCCACCGCCCGCAACTTCATGCTCAGTGTCCCGCTGGCGCTGCTGCTCAGCCTGACGCAGCTGGGCGAAGCACATGGCACCGCCACCGGCGTGACCCTCGCCGTCATTTCGGGCGCGGTCACGTCGGGGCTGGGCTACGCCATCTGGTACCGGGCGCTCAGGCATCTCGCGGTGACCCAGGCCGGCATGGTGCAGCTGAGCGTTCCGGTGATCGCGGCACTGGGCGCCGTGGTATTCCTGGGCGAGTCACTCAGCACCCGAGTGCTCCTGTCCGGCGTCGCCGTGCTGGGCGGCATCGCACTGGTCCTGTCGTCCCGTTCCACCGATGACGATCCACCGATGAAGACGATGAAAATACATGATGACGCTGATGGCCCGAGGCCTTTCTGATCCTCGATCCATCAACGTCATCTTTGTACCCATCAGCTTCATCTTTGATCCAGGAACCGGATCGCCAGCTCGGCCAGCCGGGGATCGCTGAACATGGTGTAGTGCGTCACGCCCGGCACGATCGCCAGCTGCGAGGCGATCTGCCCCGATCCATCCCAGCCGCCATCCCGCTTGCCGCCTCCCAGCAGCCCGAAGAACTCGACCGCGTGCGACGGCGGGGCGATGTCGGCATCACCCGCGACAACCAGAGTCGGCGCCCGAACCTTCGCCACTTCCGCAGTGTAGTCGTAGTCCTTCGCCATGAACGCGCCGATACGATCCAGCAGCACTGGCCAATCCTCGGGCCTTGGAGCCACGGCGTGGTACAGCTGATACATCGGCGTCTGCTTCATGGCTTCTGCCGCCTCGGCCGTCACCTGCCCCTGCTGCGCAAGGATGTCAGGGTAGAACGCATCGCGGCGAAGCACCGCCGACGCCGCCACCACCCGGTCCACCACGTCAGGGTGCCGGCTGGCGGCAAGGACCGCTACGCCCGCACCCAGCGAGTAGCCCATGACGTCGGCCTTGCCGAGCTTGAGGTGGGTGATCAGCGCCGCGATGTCGTCGGCCATCAGGGCGGGATCCAGCGGGCGGTCGCCGACCAGGGCAGTGCGGCCGTGGCCGTACAGGTCCACCGCAATCACCTGCCGCCCTTCGGCCAGCCTGGAGAGGTTGGGGCCGTACATCTCGATGGCACCCAGCCCGCCGTGGAGCAGGACCAGCGGCTTGCCGGTGCCATGAATCTCATAGTAGAGGTGCACGCCGTTGACGTCGGCATAGCGGCCCTCGGGCTTGTTCCTGCCCGACCCGCCGCCCCAGGGCCCGGCGTCGGATTGGCCCCAAAGCACAGAGGGAACGAGGAGCGCACCCAGAGTCAGGGCGGCAACGACAGCGCGAGTTGCGTGTTTTGCCAGAGTGAATCCCATTGTCGTGTCCGGTTGAGGGTTGGTCTACCGCTTCAAGGACACGACGAACGGGGCCGGGCTAATTCGACAATTCAAGCAACCGCAGTTTCCGCCGACTTCGCGGTTGCCGTTTCTGTCCCAAGCCGAAACGCAGGCCGGTTGTCGAATTCGCCACCGTTCGTTCGACGTACTTGTAGAGGCCCGGAAGAGCGGCCCTGCACGCATACTCACAAGGAGGATCCCATGCGGTTCATGGTCATCGTCAAAGCCAACCAGGATTCCGAGTCGGGCGTGATGCCCACCCACGATGAGTTGGCAGAGATGGGCGAGTTCAACGACAAGCTGGTCGAGGCGGGTGTGATGCTGGCGGGCGAAGGACTGCTGGCGAGTTCCAAAGGATCCCGGATCAAGTTCACCGATGGCAAGACCACGGTGACCGACGGACCCTTTGCTGAAACCAAGGAGCTGGTGGCCGGCTTCTGGATCATCAAGGCCGACTCGAAGAAGGACGCCATCGAATGGATGAAGCGGGCCCCCTTCAGGAAGGGTGAGGAACTGGAGATCCGCCAGATCGCCGAGGCCGAGGACTTCGGCGAGGAATTCACGCCCGAGTTGCGGGCACAGGAAGACCGCCAGCGGGACCAGCTGGAAGCCAACGCGCGGCGCTGACAACCCAGCCAACGACCTACCAACAGAGGAACCGATCCGATGCGATATCTGTCCTTCTACAAGCCAGGGTTCGACAACGACGCACCGCCGCCCAACGTGGACTTCGCGGGCATGGGTGCGCTGATCGAGGAGATGACCGCGACCGGGATCCTGATCGCGACCGATGGGCTGCAATCGAGCCGGAAAGGGCTCAAGGTCCAGGTCGACGAGGCAGGTGACTTCGTGGTGACTGACGGCCCCTTTACGGAGACCAAGGAAGTCATCGGCGGCTATGCCATCCTCGAGGCGCGGTCGAGGGAACACGTGATCGAGCTGACCAAGCGCTTCCTCGCGGTCATGGGTTCGGGCCAGTGCGAAGTCCGGCTGATGGCGGATGCGGCTTCGGAAGGGTGCCTCGACGGGCAGATCGCGATGGGCGAGGCCGCTGAGGGTGTGCTCTCACAGGGCAACTAGGGAGAAGGAACCAGGACATGCGATTCATGCTGCTGATGATTCCGAAGGGCTACGAATCGGCTCCACCAGGCACGGTGCCGGAGGATGTCGATGGCGTAGCCCGGATGATGAAGTACAACGAGTCGCTCCATCGGGCCGGTGTGCTGCTCGCGCTCGACGGCCTGCATCCGCCCTCGATGGGGGCCAGGGTGACCTTCGAGGGCGGGAAGCCCCATGTGACCGACGGTCCCTTCGCTGAGGCGAAGGAAGTGCTCGGCGGCTATTGGGTCATCGACGTCAAGTCGAAGGAAGAGGCGGTGCAATGGGCGATGCGCTGCCCCGGCGGCGAGAACGAGATCGTCGAAGTCCGTCAGGTGCAGGAGGTGGACGACTTCCCACCCGAGGTGCAGGCTGTGGCCTCCAGGCTGCCGGAGATGCAGGGCAGGTAACACCCCGGCGGCGGGTACTTGCTCCGATGGGCCGAGCAGGCATGATTGATTGCCGTGACGGCAACCGACACCCACCGGGCGATCGACGCGGTCTGGCGGATGGAATCGGCCAGGCTGATCGCCGGCCTCGCGCGCCTGGTGCGCGATGTCGGCGCGGCGGAAGACCTCGCCCAGGACGCCTTGCTTATCGCGTTGGAGAAGTGGCCCGAGTCAGGTGTGCCCGACAACCCGGGCGCCTGGCTCATGGCCACCGCCAAGCATCGCGCAATCGATTATCACCGCCGCAACCAGCGACTCGACACCAAGCACGCCGAGTTCGGACATGAACTCGAGGTGCGTGCGGAGCTGGCTCAGCCTGATCTCGAGGCTGCCATGGATGATGACGTGGGCGACGACCTGCTGCGGCTGATCTTTACCTCGTGTCATCCAGTGCTGGCTCCCGAAGGCCGGCTGGCACTGACCCTCCGGCTGGTGGGCGGTCTCACCACCGACGAGATTGCCCGGGCTTTCCTGGTTCCGGTCCCAACGATGGCCCAGCGAATCACCCGGGCCAAGCGTACCCTGTCCGACGCACGCGTTCCCTTCGAAGTGCCTCGGCCCGCCGATCGCGCCGAGCGGCTGTCGTCGGTGCTGGAAGTTCTCTACCTGATCTTCAACGAGGGGTATTCGGCCACGGCGGGCGAAGACCTGCTGCGACCGGCGCTCTGTGAGGAGGCGATGCGGCTGGCCCGCGTCCTTGCCGGGCTGGCTCCGGATGAGCCGGAGGTGCACGGTCTCCTGGCGTTGCTGGAACTCCAGGCCTCGCGGTCCAGGGCACGGGTGTCGGCCACCGGCGACCTCATCCTGCTGCTGGACCAGAACCGTGCCCTGTGGGATCATCTGCTGATCCGGCGCGGACTGGCCGCGCTCGACCGGGCCCAGCGCCTGGGCGGAGCCAGCGGCCCCTATGCCCTGCAGGCGGCAATCGCCGCCTGCCATGCCCGCGCCAGGCGCGCCGATGAAACCGACTGGCGCCGGATTGCGTCGCTGTACGATGTGCTTGCGAATGTGGTGCCTTCTCCGGTGGTCGAACTCAACCGTGCGGTGGCGGTGGCAATGGCATTTGGTCCGCAGGAGGGCCTGGACCTGATCGAGTCCCTGGGCGCCGAGTCGGTCCTCAAGGCGTATCATCTGCTGCCCAGCGTGAGGGGCGACCTGCTGTTCAAGCTGGGTCGGTCCGACGAGGCGCGGGCCGAGTTCGAGCGGGCTGCCGGGCTGACCCGAAACGAGCGTGAGCGTGAATTCCTGCTGAGGCGGGCGAAAGAGTGCGCGATTGAGCACTGACACCCCGGCAGCGCCGGTGGCCGCGGTTGCACCCGTCGGTCCGGCGCCGCGCCGCTACGACCGGTCGATCGTCGAAGGCCCCTTGCTGCCAGCAGTCTGGAAGATTGCCTGGCCGACGATGCTCACCAACGTCATCGGGGGACTGCAGGGCATCGTGGACCACGTGCTGGTGGGCCACCTGGTGGGATTCCAGGGCAACGCCGCCATCGGCGTGAGCATGCAGGTATGGCTGGTGGTCATCATCTTCATCACCTCGCTCTTCACCGGGATGAGCGTGCTGGTGGCGCGGTTCGCCGGCGCGGGTGAGACCGAGAAGGTGGACCGGGTGGTCTATCAGGCCTTTCTCACCGCGGTCTTCATGTCAGTCGGAATCATGGCGCCGGTGGGCTACTTTGCCGCGCCCTGGCTGCTGGACCTGGTCAATGCCGCGCCTGCGGTGCAGGCGGAAGCACTGCCATTCCTGCGCATCATGTTCGTGTTCAGCGGCGGGATGCTGATGTTCTTCATGCTGAGCGGCGCGCTCCGCTCCGCGGGTGACGCCCGCACCCCGATGGTGCTGGGCATTGCCCTCACCGTGCTGAACCTCGTCTTCAACATCGTCCTGATTCAGGGACTCGGCCCCCTTCCGGCCTTCGGCACCGCCGGTGCGGCGATGGGTACCTCGCTCGCGTCGGGACTGCTGGGGTTGTATGCGCTGTGGAAGCTGCTGAGCGGGGGATGGGTGGTGTCGTTTCCGCGGGGCAAGGGTTGGGGCCCCGACTGGGGGATCATCCGCTCCTTGTTCCGGTTCGGGCTGCCCACCGGGATCCAGGGCATCGCGATGAACGTCGGCGGGGTATTCATGCTGGCGTTCATCGGGTCGGTGGCCCAGAGCGCTGCCGCCCAGGCCGCCTTCAGCGTCTCATACACCCAGCTCTTCTCGCTGATCACGTGGACGTCGGTGGGCCTGATGGGCGCGGCGGCCGCGGTGGCGGGGCAGAATCTCGGTGCCGGCAATCCCGATCGCGCTTCCGACGCGGTGCATCTCGCCGCACGCTTCGGCATGGCGGTGGCCGCAGGGATCGGCGTGTTCTTCTTCCTGATTCCCCGTCAGTTGCTGGCGATCTTCGGCATGACCGATCCGGCGGTGGTCGAAATCGGGGTGCAGCTGCTGCGGGTGCTGAGTGTCTCGGGGATGTTCATCGCGGTGGCGCTGACCTACACCGGCGGGCTGCAGGGCACCGGCGACACCCGCAGCCCGTTGTACATCTCGATCATCTCACAGGTGCTGATCCCGCTGGGGATCTGCTTCTACATCCAGCAGACCGGACACCTCGACCCGATCGACATCTGGTATGCGATCCTGGCGGGCCACGCGACCCGCTGCGCATTGAGTGTGCTGCAGTTCCGGCGAGGGCGCTGGCGCAGCATTGCGGTGGATATCGGCTAGACGGCTGGGCGGCTAGCCGGCTGGAGGCCCCGTCAAGCCCAGAGCGGACGGGCGACAAGGATCCCGGTCGAGAGCCCGATCGCATTGACGTAGTCGGGCAGCGCGGACTGCGTCACCGCCACGACTCCGCCCGAGAGTGGCGCGTGCAGCACCCGCAGCACGCCGTCCGCACTGCGGTACGCGAACGCCGCATGGGTCACGTCCAGCCCCGCGATGCTGGTGGCGAATGCCAGCACGTCACCAGTCTGGATCCTGCCCTGGACCTCCCCGATCTTCGCGGTCGGGACTACCATCCGCGGCGAATCGTCCAGGCTCCGCTCCATCTCCCGGACCTTCTCCCACTCCGCTGCGCTGGCTGACGCCGGGTAGCGGTTGCCGTGCGCGCTCATGAAGCGCAGCAGCCGCCGGTCCGGCTCTCCTCCCAGTTCTGCGCCGAGGTCTTTCACCAGCCCCCGTTTCGCAGCATCCCGGATCCATTCGCTGAAATAGTGCAGTCGGGAGGCATAGCCGGCGCGGACACCTCCGCGGTAGCGCATCCGCTCGATCTCACTGCCGAAGCGCTGCCAGGTGGGCTCGCCATCAGCGGCAGCGGTCCGGGCCAGCGCCAGGCAACTCTCCACCAGCGTCACGCAGTCGAAGCTGGTGAGCGATACCTCGAGTGGTTCTGCGGCCGGGTCGCCCCCGGCCTTGATATACGCGTCGAGCGCGCCCGCCACGTACGGCGTGCCGGCGGCGAGCTCGCCCACCCGCGTGGCGGCCCGGCCGAGCGACGTTTCCGGGTCCGCCAGTCCTTCGCTGCGAAGCGTGGCGACCCAGAGTGCCAGCCGCTCGTCGTCGGTGACGGCACCCGCCGGCGGGGCCGGCGGCGGCTGGTCGGTCGCAGCCGATTCGATGGCGGCGTCCTGCCGGGCGCAGGCGGACAACGGGAACGGGAGGGCCAGCACCGCGGCGGCAGTGGCGGCGTGACGGAGCAGGTCGCGTCTGGTTGGGAGATAGGTCATGCGGGAAACCTCGTCCACAGATGAAGTCGATGTTACTGCGATGAAACCGATGGTCCGCGATTTTCGAGCGTCATCGCGCCCAGCATGCCTTGTTAGTGATGTGGGAGGAGCACAGGATGCCGGAGGATCACCCGACTTCATCGCTTTTTCATCAACTTCATCGGCGGATCTACATCCTGTTCAGCAGCGCCTGATATCGAGGCGAGGCATGCAGCGGCTCGAGGTCCGAATCGTGCTCGATCCATTCCCGGTGCCCGAAGCCGTTGGCCACCGCCTGCTCGAGGCAATCCAGCGCCTTCTCCGCTTCGCCCAGATTGGCATAAACGCACGCCACGTTGTAGAGCACGCCCGAGTCATCCGGGTCGAGCGCCACGGCGCGGTTGGCGAACTCGATGGCGCGAGCCCTGTCGCCCAGCGCGGCCAGGTCGTTGGCGCCGAAGTACACGGCACGAGCATCGTCGGGATTGAGTTCGAGGTGGCGCTCGATCACGGCGAAGTTCTCGCGCCGGGTCTCGATCGCCTCCTCGTGGCGGTTGAGCGCCTGGAAGCACAACGCCTGCAGGCTGAGCGCCTGGTAATCCTCCGGCCGGGCCGCATGGGCTTCGCCAAACCGGCGGGCGGCCTCCTCCATCTTGCCCTGCTGGAAACAGGCGCGAGCGTAGAAGAGCAGGGCCTCGAAGTTCTTGGGGTCGAGCTGGATCGCGGTATCAAACTCCTGCTCCGCCGCGGTGTAGTCCTTCTTGAGCGTCAAGGCAAACCCGCGGGCGACATGCGCCTCGGCCAGGTCGGGCCCCAGTGCGAGCGCCTTGAGGCTTGCCGCCTGGGCGCCCTCGATGTTGGCCTCGGTGGCATCCCAGAGCATGTACAGGAGGCCGTTGCACATGGCGAGCGCGGCATAGGCCGCCGCGTAACCGGGATCGATCTCGATTGCGCGATCGAACATGCGCCGAGCGAACTTGACGCCCTTCTCACGGGTCTGGTGCCAGAACTGCCGGCCGCGGAGGTAGTACTCGTAGGCCTCGATGTTGCCGGAGCGGGGACGCCCGACCGCCCTTCTCTCACCTTCGCTCAGCACTACCCGGAGCGCCTTCACGATGCTTTCGGCGATCTCGTCCTGGATGGCGAAGACGTCCTCCAGCTCCCGATCATAGCGCTCGGACCACAACTGATAGCCATTGGTGACATCCACCAACTGGGCGCTGACCCGCAGCCGGTTGCCAGCCTTGCGGACGCTGCCCTCGAGCACGGTGCCCACCTTGAGCTTCCGCCCGATCTCGCCGATGTCCTCGTTCCGGCCCTTGAAGGCGAAGGCCGACGTGCGGGACGCGACCCGGAGCGCGTCGATCCGGCTCAGCGCGGTGATGATCTCGTCCGCGATGCCGTCGGTGAAATACTCCTGGTCCCGCTGGGGACTCATGTCCGCGAACGGCAGCACCGCGATGGACTTCGCGTCAGAGCCGGACACCTGCATGGCCGTGGTCGAAAAGGCGCTCGGGGTGTTGGCCCGGCCGGGCTCAAGCGCATGGCCGAAGTCGGCAGCGGTGGGAAAGCGCTCGGCGGGCTCCTGGGCCAGCGCCCGCAGCACTGCCGACTCGGTGGCTTCGGGCAGGCCCGGCCGGACTCGCCGAAGCGATGGCGGCGGCCCGCCAAAGCGCTTCATGATGATCGACTGGGCATTGGGGCCGGTGAACGGCGGCTCGCCGGCGATCATCTCATACAGCATGCAGCCGAGCGAGTAGATGTCGCTTCGGCCGTCGAGATTGACCTCGCCCGACGCCTGCTCCGGGCTCATGTAGGCGGGAGTACCGATGGCCATGCCGGTCTGGGTCAGCGATTCGCTGCCCGCCTCGCTGACCGCCTTGGCGATCCCGAAGTCGGTGACGATGGCGCCGCCCTCGTGCAGCATGACGTTCTCGGGCTTGATGTCCCGGTGCACCACGCCCCGGCTGTGGGCATACCCCAGCGCGCTGGCCACTTGCCGGCCGATGGTGAGCACGTCCTCCAGCGGAAGCTGCTTTTCCCGGGCCACCCGCTGGCGCAGGGACTCGCCCTCGACGAAGGGCATGACGTAGTAGAGATGGCCCTCGGTCTCGCCCGAGTCGATGAGGGTCAGGATGTGCGGATGGCTCAGCCGGGCGGCGATCTCAATTTCGCGGAGGAAGCGCTCGGAACCCACGTTGGCGGCGAGGTGCGAATGCAGGATCTTCACGGCCACCGGGCGGCGGTGTTTCTGGTCCTCGGCGAGGTAAACCGTAGCCATGCCGCCCCGGCCGATCTCACGCTGCAGCCGGTAACGGGAGGCCAGGACGGCGTCCACCCGGTCAATCGTGTCAGACAGGTCTCGTGCTCCGGAAAGGTTCCTGAACTTAGCCCGGTTTGGCGGACCCTGCCAACCGCAGCAGCAACAACAACCTCAACTGCAAGTTGCAGCTTTTGCGGTCGCTGTTTGGGTATCTTGAGGACATGGAATACAGACGACTGGGCGGTTCCGGTCTCAAGGTCTCGGCACTGTCCTTCGGCGCATGGGTAACCTTCGGCGAGCAGGTGGGCGACGACGTCGCCCGCGACCTCATGCGCACCGCACGCGAGGCGGGGGTGAACTTCTTCGACAATGCCGAGACCTACGCCGATGGCGGGGCCGAGACGATGATGGGCCGGGTGATTCAGCAGCTGGGCTGGAAGCGCTCGGACCTGGTGCTCTCGACCAAGATCTTCTGGGGCGGCACCGGCCCCAACGACCGTGGCCTCTCCCACAAGCACATCGTGGAAGGTGCGCTCGCCGCGCTGGACCGGCTCCAGACCAGCTATGTGGATCTCATCTTCTGCCACCGCCCCGACCTTGACACCCCGATAGAAGAAACGGTCCGCGCGATGAACCATCTCATCAACCGCGGCCTGGCATTCTATTGGGGAACCAGCGAATGGAGTGCCGATCAGATTCGTGACGCATATGGCGTCGCGCGCCGGGAGCACCTGGTGCCGCCCACGATGGAGCAGCCGCAATACAACATGTTCACCCGCGAGCGGGTGGAGAAGGAGTACGCCCGGCTCTACGACGACATCGGCCTGGGCCTCACCACGTTCAGTCCCCTGGCCAGCGGCAATCTGGCCGGCAAGTACCTCGAAGGAGTCCCCAAGGGTACCCGGCTGGATACGGCGGGATACGAGTACCTCAGGAAACAGCTGGACACGCCGCGAGGGCGCGAACGGATCGAGAAGGTGAAGCAGCTCATACCCATCGCCCATGAACTGGGAGCGAGCATGGCCCAGCTGGCGATTGCCTGGGCGGTGCGGAACCCGCGGGTGAGCACCGTGATCACCGGAGCTTCGCGCCCGGCGCAGATCACCGAGAACATGAAGGCGATGGAACTTTCAAGGAAGCTCGGCCCCGATGTGCTCGCGCGCATCGAGGCCGTGCTGGGCAACCGTCCGGCGGAACCAACAGATTTTCGACTTTCGAACTGACCGCCTTACCGCCCTACCGCCCTACCGCGACCACACGTTGTTCGGATGCCGCTTCTGATCCTCCGCGCGCACTTGCCGTGCGTCGCTCTCGCGTCCCGCCTTCCGCAACGCTTCCGCCAGCTGCAGCCTGACTGAGAGGTGCCAGGTGGGCGGCTCGTCGTAGATGAGCTGGTCCTCCAGCGCCACACCCTGCTTGAAGATGGCGATGGCTTTCGCGGTCTCCCCCCGCTTGAGGGCGATGTCTCCCGAAGCCGCCTGGACTGCGATGCCCAGCACAGAGCTCCAGCTGTTGAGCCCCCAGATCGTCATGCCTTCGAGCGCAGGCGACTTTGCCGCGTCGCGGAGCTTGGCGAGTTCACGCTCGGCGGAGTTGAAGTCACCCCGCGCCGAGAACGCGAGCGCCCGGGCATAATGCCGGATGGCATTGGCGTAAACCAGCTTGGCATCATAGGCCGGCGTCTCCAGCACGCCAGTCCAGCGCTGGAACCGCACCTGGGCGAAAAGCGGTGTCACCAGGTAATGCTGCAGGGCGCCCATTCCGGGCGCGAGGAGCAGGTCCCGGTTGGTGTTGGCTGCCACGTTGCCAGCCGCAGTGATCGCCGTCTCTTCCCGGCCCGCCATCGTGGCTGCAAACCACAGGAAGTGGTAGTTGTGGGGATAGTACCCCAGGCGATAGGCGCCATCCGGCGCCATGTCGGCGATGTGCTGCTCGTCCGCATGCACCGCGTGAAGGTTGTTCTCGATGGCGTCGTCGTAGCGGCCCACCCGGATGTAGATGTGCGCCGGCATGTGGACGATGTGGCCCGCCCCCGGCATCAGGAACGGCAGTCGCTCGGCGCAGGGCACGGCGCGTTCGGGTGCCACCGCTTCTACCGCATGGATGAAGTAATGGCACGCGCCCGGATGGTCGGGTGAGCGCTCGAGCACTCGCTCCAGCAACGTGAGCGCCATGCGGCCGTTGGGTCTGGGCTCGCCCGACGGGAGGTAGTAGTCCCACGGACTCAGGTTCATCAGCGCATCCGCGGCGAGCACTGCTGCGTCGTCGTCTCGCGGATAGCGCGCTGCCAGGGCAACCATCGCCTCGGCATAGGCCGTGTCGCGCTGGCGCCGCTGGGACAGTGGATCCGGTCCATAACGCAGCGCCATCGCACGGATGTACGCCTGCTCCTTCGCGCTGGCCCGGGGCGCGAGTTCGACCGCCTTCCGGATCGCGGCCCATGCCGCCACCCCGCTGGCCGAATCCATCGCCCCGTTGATGTTGGGCCCGAAGGCGAGCGCCTCGCCCCAGCGGCACATGGCACAGCCCGGATCCCGCCGGGCGCCCTCGCGAAACGACCGGATTGCCTCGCCATGGTTGAAGCCGTAGGTGAGCCGCACCCCCTGGTCGAAGTACGCCTGCGTGGGGGCGACGCGGGTGCTGATGGCATGATGATGATTGCCGAGGTCGGCATACAGCGGCACCGAGTCGGCTGGCAACTGCACGGCGGCAGCGAGCAGAATGTGGGACGCAAGCGTCAACATGGTGGTTCTCCGTGAAGGTTCCGTCTTCACTGATATATGCGCAGGTCCATGCTGCCACCCGACATGCGCCGCTGGCCCGCAGTGTGCAGGTCATCGGGCCGAAATCCGCTGTTATATTGAACCGAATCCGCAAATCGAGAGCGTAGCGAACACATGGCGACTGCCGCACGGCATTGCCCCTCCTGCCACACATCCCTCGCCGACGACGAGCAGTTCTGTCATCGGTGCCTGATCGCCACGCCCACCGAACCGGGCGTGGATCCGAGGCTGACGCCCACCAGCGCGGTGGAAGTGGGCCGGGTCCGGCGGGTGCTGGCTGAACAGTACCAGATCGAGCGGGTCGTTGGCGAAGGCGGGATGGCGACGGTGTTCCGGGCGGAGGACCTCAAGCACCGCCGGAAGGTGGCGGTGAAGGTGATGCGGCCGGAACTGGCCGCTACGCTTGGCGGCGACCGGTTCCTGCGCGAGGTCGAGATCGCAGCCAGGCTCAACCACCCGCACATCGTGTCGATGCACGATTCGGGCGACACCGATGGCGTACTCTACTACGTCATGCCGTTCGTCGAAGGAGAGTCGCTGACCCAGCGTCTCGCGCGCGAGGGCCCGCTGCCGGTGGCTGACGCGCTGCGAATCGCTCGGCAGGTGGCGGATGCGCTGGCGCACGCCCACAAGCGAGGGATCATCCACCGCGACATCAAGCCCGGCAACATCATGCTCTCGGAGGGCCATGCGCTAGTGGCTGACTTCGGGATTGCCCGCGCGCTGCGGAGCGGCGCCACTGCGATCACCACGGCGGGACTCGCCATCGGTACGCCCCACTACATGAGCCCGGAGCAGGCCACCGGCGCTCGCGACGTGGACGAACGCACCGATGTCTATGCGGTGGGCGCGGTGCTCTATGAGATGCTGACTGGCAAGCCGCCGTTCACCGGGCGTTCGGCGCAGGCGATCATCTCGCACAGCATCACCGAACCGCACCAGCCTCTCGCCATGAGCCGTCCGGGACTGCCTCCCTCACTGGAGCCACTGATGAGCCGGGCGCTTGCCAAGAGCGCAGCCGACCGCATCGCGTCGGCCGAGGCGCTCTCCCATGCCATTGCCGGAATCCAGATCGAGCTGACGCACGCTTCGGTGCCGCTGTCGAACGTGACGACTGCCGACCTGCGCCGGTGGGGTATACTCGGCGGCGCGCTGGTGCTGGCGCTGGTGCTGCTGTCATTCGTGGCCGGCCGGTGGGGAATGCCGCCCTGGCTGCTGTTCTCGGCCTTCGCAGCCCTCGGCGTGGCGACCATCATCCTCTGGCAAAAAAAGTAGCTTCCCACTTCCCACTTCCCACTTCCCACTTCCCACTTCCCACTTCCCACTTCCCACTCAAAGGTCCTTCACGCACCGCAGGAACTCCTCGCGATAGCCAAGGTGCTGGTAGAACCCGCGCGCCCGATGGTTGTTGACGAAGACCATCAGATCCACCCGGACACAGCCCCGCGCTCCTGCCCATTCCTCGGTCGCATGCATCAGCTGCCGGGCGATTCCCTTGCCGGCTGCCGACTCTGACACAGCCAGCACCTCGATGTACGCCAGCGGCGCTCCGGTGAAGTAGTCGGCGCGGGTGTTGGCAAACACGCTTCCGAGCAGCGTGCCGTCCTCTTCGGCGACCAGGAAAAGCACGTCGTCCGCGGGCCGGGCCAGCTGTGCATCGAAGAGGTGGATATCCGCCCGGGCGATCTCCTCGGCAGCGCGGCCGGGCGGGAGCTCGAAGTCGGCGAGGCGCCGGGCAAGTGCCACCACCGCATCGCGATCGGCTGGCGTGGCGGGGCGCAGGTGGATGGTCATGGCGCCAAACGTAAAACGATCCGGGCAGCTCTTGCGGCTTCGGGTTTTGTTCGGTATCGTAGTCGGGTACGTGGCGGTATCGGTTCCGGCATCGTGGTTTTCACCCGAAGGAGGCAGACATGGGAGTCAAGGCAATTCCCGACGGCTATCACAGCATCACCCCTTTCCTCATCGTCGAGGGCGCGGACAAGGCCATCGACTTCTACATCAGGGCATTCGGCGCCGTGCAGGTCTATCGCCTGGAGCACGAGGGCAAGGTGGCGCACGCCGAGCTCAGGATCGGCGACAGCATGATCATGGTCAGCGAGCCGATGGCCAACTCGGTGTATCAGGACCCCAAGTCGATCGGCGGCTCACCGGTCGGGCTGATGATCTACGTCGAAGACGCGGACAAGGTGTATCAGCAAGCCATCATGGCAGGCGCCAGCGCGATACGTCCGGTCGAGGACCAGTTCTACGGAGACCGGTCAGGCAACCTGCAGGATCCGTTTGGCCATCTGTGGACCATCTCGACGCACGTGGAAGATGTCTCGCCGGACGAGATCAATCGGCGCTTCGAGCAGGAGTATGCCAGGGCCTAAGGCTCAGGGCTTTCGCTGGTCTGCTCGCCACCCGGGGGCGACACCAGCGTGGCCACCAGCAGGATGGGGGCAAGTCGGAGGGAGGCTCTCATTCCCTACGCTAGGTCCGAAGCAGCCTCGGGGGAAGACGTACCCCTTCCGCCCGGCGGGATCGGAGGTAGGATATCCCCGTTAACTCACCCACCCCCCCGCGCCCGGAGTGCCCCATGTCTCGCCGGCAGAGGACTCATCACGCAGTATCACTCGTGCTCGCTCTCGCAGTTGCCGCACCCGCCGCCCTGGTGGCGCAGGGCATCCCCGCCAATGCTCCGGCGCTGCGCACGGCGTTGTCGGATCTCGCGACGCTTCGGTCCACCTACGTCGATGCCTTCAACAAGAAGGATGCGGCCGAGGTGACTTCGCTGTATGCCGATGACGCCGTCGTCATCATGGAGGATGGCACGTTGCTTAACGGCGGCCTCGAGATCCGCGCTGCCATGGCCGAAGCGGCGCCGACCTGGCCCCACGCGGTCATCGAGTCGGACACCACCCGGGTCTTCGGCAGCACCGCGGTGGACCTGGGCACATGGACCGCGCACCCGGCCGACGGCGGCGAGCTGAAGTTCCGCTACGTAACCATTCTCCGCCGGGGCCTCGACGGCTGGAAGATCACCCATGTGTCGCTGGTGCCATTGAAGTAGGAAGTGGGGAGTGGGAAGTGGAGGGGTGTTCTTCCCACTTCCCACTTCCCACTTGTAGTTCTGTCGCTCCCCCGTTGTAAGTTGCCGGTAATGCACCGCACCCTCGCACATCTGATGCAGATCGACCGCTCCTGGCCCATGGCCAGGAAGCTGCTGGTCGGCCCCGACCTGGGCTGGGGCCGCGAAGTGCTCTGCCTGCTGGCCCGTGATCTGGGAGGCTGGGTGGGCTGGGAAGCGGTGACGCCGAAAATGCTGGCGGGAGAGCTGGCGTTCACGGCGATCGCCGACTCGGGCTATCGCGCCGGTACCGACCTCGAAATCGAGGCGGTATCCGAGGCTGCGCTGGACGCCGCGATCGCTGCGGGCGCGCTTCAGGGTTCGCTCGCGGCCCTGGCGCAGCGTCCCGGGATCCGGACCGCGGTCCATGATGCCATCCAGAACCTGCGGATGTCGGGCCTCGGCGTCGACCAGGTGGCCAAGCGCGCCCCCGCGGGGACCACGGCCACGGATCTGGCCCGGATACTCGGTCACTACGTCGGGACCCTCAGG
The DNA here is from genome assembly GCA_025937755.1 of Gemmatimonadales bacterium. Classification (GTDB taxonomy): domain Bacteria; phylum Gemmatimonadota; class Gemmatimonadetes; order Gemmatimonadales; family GWC2-71-9; genus CAMLHP01. The sequence continues at coordinate 40,809 of JAICQR010000003.1, forward strand.
GAGCGGCACCTGATTGACCCTGCCGACATCTTCCGATTCGGGCTGCAGGAGTTCGAGGTCGAGGCGCCGTATGTCCTGCCGCCGTTGGTGCTGGTGGCCGGCGATCTCTCGCTGCGCGGGCTCAGGGGCCAGTTCGTCCTGAAGCTGCTGTCCAAGGGGGCCGTCGGTCTCGATTCCGGGCCGGCACGGAAGGAGAATCCGCCGCTGACGGTTGCCTTCCAGACCCCGCTTGATCCCATGATGGAGCTGGAACAGCGGTCCACGCCCCGGCTCTTCGCCGCCACCACACCCACCATCGAGTTGCGCGAGGCGCTGCGCCGTGCGATGGCAGACGGCTTCGCGTGGGGCGACGTCGAGATTGCCGCGACCGATGAAGATCTCTACGGCATCGAACTCGAAGCGCTGACGTCGCATCTCGGAGTCCCCTGCACCTTCCGCAACGGCCTTCCTTTCGCCCGTTCGCGCATCGGCCGGGCTGTGGCGCGTTTCCTCGCGTTTCTCTCCCAAGGGCTCCCGGTCGACCTGTTGCGCTCGGCGCTGGAATCGGGCGAGCTGGCATCGCCAGATCAGCTTGTTGCTCCAGCTCGCCTGGCGAGCCGATTGAGGGAACTGAAGGTTGGCTGGGGCCGGGAGCGCCTCGAGAAGGCGCGCGATGATCTCGCGACCCCGACGACCGAGCGTATCCGCCAGCGCGAGGACGAGTCCGCCGAAGCATTCGACGCGCGGGTGGCTCGGTGGAAGGCCGAGTCCAGCGCGCTCGCCAGGTTGCTCGATTGCCTGCTGGAGTTGCTGCCGCCGGTGCCGGAGCGGGGTGATTTCAGTGACGTGCGGGTGACGCCTGCCGCGCTGGCTCGTGCAGTGCGACTCTACCTGGCCATGCTGCTCGAGGCGGAGGTGGCCGATGCCACGGCCAGGGCAGACCAGCACCTGGGCCAGCGACTGGTCGCGCGGCTGGAGCAGGTCGAGCGCCTGGGCACGGAGCTGACCACCTTCGCCGGTGCGCTGACTGAACTGCATGCGGTGCTGGAGGACCTCAGGGCGTGGCCCGAACTTCGTTCCGGGAGCGCTGGCAGTTCCGCTGGCGACGCGATCCACTTCACCGACCTTGCGCACGCGGGGCTCACCGGACGCAGGGCGACGTTCGTGGTGGGCCTCGATGCCGACCGGGTCAGCGGAGCGCGGGTGCAGGATGCCCTGCTGCCGGACAGCGTGCGCCACGCGCTCGATCCGGACGCGCTGCCTTCGCTCGCGATGCGGCAGGAAGAGCACGCCTGGAAGCTCGACCGCGCGCTGGCGCGGGTCACCGGCGCGATGACGCTTTCGTATTCGGTGCGCGGTACCGACAGCGGTAGCGCCACCGGACCGTCGCATCTCCTGCTGGACGCCTGGCGCCGCGCCGAAGGAAACGACGCGCTCGACTATGAGGGCCTGCGCGCGCACCTGGGGGAGCCAGTCTCCGCCGTGCCCTCGCATGGCGTCCGTTGTCTCGACGGTCGCGATGCCTGGCTCGCGGCCCTCTCCGACGGCCCGCTGCTGCTGGATGGCGCCGCGCAGGTGCGCGACGGCTTTCCCGCGCTCGATCGCGGGCTCCGCCTTCGCAGCGGGCTGGCGGCTCCGGTTTTCAGTCCCGTGCACGGGCTGGTCGCCGATCCCGCGGGGCTCGACCCCACCGCAAGCACCCGTCCGGTTTCGGCATCGCAGCTCGAGACCCTCGCGCGTTGCCCGCTGGCATGGCTCTACAGTTATGGAATGGGTGTCCGTCCACCGGAGGAGCCGGAGTACAACGCTGATGCCTGGCTCTCGTCGGCCGAACGGGGCTCGCTGCTGCACGAGGTGTACGAGCAATTCGGCCGGGAATATCAGGGGCGTCGCCCGGAACTGGAGTCGATGGCGGCCCGGCAGCGCGTGGAAGCCATAGCCCAGGAAAGAATAGACGCGTGGCGCGAGGACGTGCCGCCACCCAGTGAATCGGTATTTCTCGCCGAGTCGGAAGAAATCCGGCGTGCTGCGGTCGAATTCCGTTCCTGCGAGATCGAGGATCATGAGCAGACTGGTGCCGAACCGTTCGAGTTCGAGAAGGGCGTGGAGTATCGGGACGCAGTGCCGTTCGCAGTGGGTGACCGCAGCCTGACGGTGTATGGCAGGATCGACCGGGTGGACCGCCTGCCCGATGGGACGCTGCGGGTAGTGGACTTCAAGACCGGCAGTGCGCGGCCGTACCAGGACTCGAATGGTGGCGGCCCCTTCCACGGCGGCCGCCATCTGCAGGCGGGGATCTACGCGTCCATCGCAGAGCAGCAACTCGGCGTCGCGGTGGACCGCTTCGAGTACCGCTTTCCGACCCACAAGGGCGGCAACTACATCGCCCGGTTCCTGCGCGACGAATTGACCCGTACCGCGGACGTAGTTGGAAGCCTGCTCGAGCACGTGCGCACCGGCGAGTTCGTCCCGACCACCGCAAGGGAAGACTGCACCTTCTGCGACGCGGCGCCCATCTGTCGCGTGAAGGTGGGCAACCACCACAAGGTCGAGTCTGTGCCCCGCGCCGACTGGGCCGCCGAGCACGCCGACTTGCTGAAAGCGTTTGACGGAATGAATCAGCGTCGAGGAAAGCGATGAAGCCGGAGCCGCAGGACCAGGCCGCGCGGAACCGCATCGCTGCTGATCTCGATGCAAACCTGCTGGTCGAGGCGGGCGCCGGCTCGGGCAAGACGACGGCGCTGGTGGGCCGGATGCTGGCGCTGGTGGAGCGGGGCACACCGGTGGAGCAGATCGCCGCGGTGACCTTTACCCGGAAGGCTGCCGCCGAACTGCGGGAGCGGTTCGAGGGCGAGCTGGAGCGGCGGGCCGCCACCTGCGACGAGCCGGAGACCGGTGCGCGGCTTCGCGACGCTCGGGATCACCTGGGCCGGTCATTCCTCGGCACCATTCACTCGTTCGCTGCGCGACTGCTGCGCGAGCATCCGCTCGAGGCGGGGCTGGACCCCGATTTCGCCGAAGTGCCTGAAGAGGAATGGGCCGGCATCCGGACCGAGTTCTGGCGCGGCTGGATCGAGCGCTGCCGGGTGGAGAACGATCCGGCGCTCGCCGAGCTCAGACGGCTCAACGTCGATCCCCGCGACCTTTTCGACGGGTTCCAGAACCGAGCACGGTTCCCCGACGTGAGCTTCCCCGCCCCCGATGCACTGCGGCCCGATGCAGGGCGCTGCCGCGCTGCGATCGAGGCGCTGCTGGCCCGGGCGCGGGAGCACCTGCCGCGAGAGAGCCCGGGACGAAAGTGGGATGACGCCCAGCGCTACTTCCTGCGGCTTGACCGGCTCCGCCGTAGCGGTGCCGACTGGGAAGATGTGGCGCGCTTCTGCGACGCATTGTCCGACAAGGCCGACATCAAGTTCACCATGTCGAACTGGGACATCACGGCCAGGCAGACGAAAAACGTCGCGCCGCGGGATGTGAGCCCCGTGCACGCGCTGCGCGAGGATCTGCTCGAATTTCAGGAGACCCACGCGATTCCGCTGATCCGCGCATGGCGGGCACATCGTTATGCACCAGTGATGCGATTCATCGACCGGGCTGTTCGCGCGTTCAGCGCCCAGCGGCACGCCCGGGGAACGCTGGGCTTCGAGGACCTGTTGCAACTTGCGGCTCACCTGCTGCGACACTCGTCCGCGGCGCGTCGCCGGCTGGGCGAGCGCTATCGCCACCTGCTGGTGGATGAGTTCCAGGACACCGATCCCATCCAGGCGGAACTCTGCTTCCTGCTCGCGTCCGAGCCGGAGACCGGCGACAACTGGACCTCAGTGACACCGCGTCCCGGCGCGCTGTTCGTGGTAGGTGATCCGAAGCAGAGCATCTACCGCTTTCGTCGCGCTGATATCACCACCTACGAGCTGGTGAAGCAGTGCATCGCACGGACCGGTGCGGTACTCCAGCTCACCCAGAACTTCCGCTCGGTCGAAGCCATCGCGGGACTGGTCAACCACCATTTCCCCGGCGTCTTTCCCGAGACTGCCTCCGAGGTGCAGGCGTCGTTCGCACCGATGGTCACGACGATCACTGCCGAGCCGGCCGACGGCGTACGGCGCTTTCCGGTCCGGCCCGAAGCGAACAACAAGCAGGCCATTAACCTGGCCTGCGGCGCACAGGTGGCCACGCTCGTCGACCGGATGGTCAGCGGCGGGGGCTACCAGCGGTCCGATTTCCTGGTGCTTACCACCCAGACGGAGTCGCTGGCCAGCTATGCCAACGAACTGGCGGCTCGCAATATCGCGGTGAGTGTCACCGGTGCCGGCCTGACCGTGGGATACGAACTCGAGGAGCTGCTGGTGGTGCTGCGTGCCATCGCCGACCCCACCAACAAGGTGCTGGTGGTCGCAGCACTCGAGGGACTCTTTGCCGGCCTCACTCCGGCCGAGCTGCTCGACGCGCACCGCGGTGGAGCGCACTTCGATCTCACTGCGCCTCCTGCCGATCCATCGAGTCCCGCAGGAGTGGCGCTCGACCGGCTGCATCGCTGGTGGCGTGACTCGCAGCGGCTCCCGCCGGATGCATTGCTCGAACGGATCGTGGACGACACCGGCCTGCTGCCGCACACCGCGTCAGGTACCCTGGGAGACAACGCCGCAGGAGCGATTGCGGAAGTGATAGCGGTGGCGCGCAGCTCGGCGGCCAGCGGCTCGGGCAGCCTGGCGGAGGCGATGCACCGGATCGAGGCGGCGGCGGACAGCGCAGAGAGCGACGCTTCGCTTCGACCCGGCCTGCAGGATGCCGTGCGGGTGATGAATCTGCACAAGGCCAAGGGACTCGAGGCGCGGGTGGTGATTCTCGCCGCGCCGGTCAGCATGTGGACTCCGAATCCCGAAATCCATGTGAGCCGTCGGCCTGATGGCAGTGCGTTCGGTGCCATGAGCATCTGCAACGACAAGCGTGTCATCGCGGAGCCTGTTGAGTGGGATACGCTGTTCGAGCGGGAGGTCGAGTTTCTGGCCGCGGAGTTCGACCGGCTGCTGTACGTGGCCGCCTCCCGGGCCAGGCGCGAACTCTGGGTTGCCCAGCTTGAGTTCGAATTGAAGGACCGGAAGGCGGAGGACAAGTCGCTCTGGGCCCGGCTGGCGCCGGCGCTGGATCGGTTCGCCCGGGTGGAGGAAGTGGCCACCGAAGTACCGCCGGGCCGGCGCCTTGTGGAACGCGGCTCCGCAGCGATCCGTGCTGACGCCGAAGCCACCGATCACCGGAGGACGGCGGCCGCGTCGCCCCGCTGGATTCGCAATACCGTGACCCGGCTTGCCCGCGAGGAAGCCGCCGAGGCCGAGGAGCAGAAGCTGGTGCCGAGAGGCGGCCTGGGACGGGACTGGGGCACCGCCGTCCATGAATGCATCGAAGGCATGGGCCGGGGCCGGAGCGGGCCGAACCTCGAACGCTACGTGCGGGCGGTGGCGGGAAAGCACGACTTGTCGGACATCGAGACTGGACGCCTGCTGCAACTGGTGCGGCAGTTCGAGACGTCGGAAGCATGGGCCCGGCTGTCGGCAGGGGGCGAGACCAGGCAGGTCGAACTTCAGGTGGCCGCAATCGAAACCAGCGAGTCCGGCGTGCCGCAACTGGTCGAGGGCGTCATCGACGCGGTCGCCCAGATCGACGGAGAATGGACCGTCATGGACTGGAAAACCGACGGCGCGGACGACGCCGAGTGGGGGCGGCGCCACGAGCAGTACCAGCGGCAGGTTGACCGGTACGTTCGGGTGCTGAGCAGGCATGCCGACGGCCCGGTGACCGGTCGTGTGGTGCGGCTTCAGGCGGATGCCGGCTGATGGCGGCCAAGCTGCAGCGCTGGGTGGACCTGCTGGCGGCGCTATTGCGCCACCGGTATCCCGTCTCACTCGAAGAGCTGATGCGCGATGTCCCGGATTACCAGGGCCAGGAGCACGAGTCGATGCGCCGCAAGTTCGAGCGCGACAAGAAGGAGCTGCGCGAGTTCGGCATCCCCATCGAGACCATCGGCGACGACGAAGGCGTCGGATACCGGCTTCGCATGCGTGACTTCTACCTCCCCTACCTCCAGCTGGTGGACGAGGAACGGGTGCCGGCCCGGCCCGGCCGGCTCCCGGGCGATCCCTGGCGTCAACTCGCGCTGCTGCAGTTCACGTCCGACGAACTGCGAGTCGTGGCGGAGGCGGCCGCACGCGTCGCGGCGCTGGGCGACCCGGCGCTGGCGTCCGACGTGCGCACCGCGCTCAGGAAGCTCGCCGTGGACCTGCCGATGGATGGCGCCGCCAGCACGGTTGAACATGTTCACGGGACCGAGCAGCACAATGCCGCCACGCTGGCGCTGCTCGGTTCGGCGGTGCAGGCCCGGAAGCGGATCACGTGTACTTATCACAGCATCGGCAGCGATGCCCGCTCCGAGCGAAACCTCGAACCGCTGGGACTCTTCTTCCTGAGCCGGGCGTGGTATCTCGCCGCCCGGCAACCCGGCGAGAAGCTGGTGAAGAACTTCAGGGTGAGCCGGATGTCCGGGGTGAAGGTCGGCACTCGCCCTGAGTCGCCCGACTTCGAGCGCCCTGCCGGATGGAGCCTGCAGCAGCACGCCCGCGCCCGGAGTTCGTGGGAACTGGGTGATGATGACCTCGTCGATGTGGATGTGCACTTTCTCCGGGATACTGGTGCCACCGCGGCCGCCGTGCGGCTGGGCACGCCGGTGGAGGGCAGTCCGGATACCCTGAGATATCAGGTGCGTCGCATCGATGCGTTCGTGAGGTGGCTGCTGCCACTGGGAGATGCAGCGGAGCTGGTTGCGCCGGCGCCGGTGGTGGCGGAATGGCGCCGCCTTGCCGGGGCCACCCTCGCGGTCTATCAGGAAGCACCATGAGCACCACCGCCGCCGATCAGCTGCGCCGGCTGCTCCTGCTGCTGCCTGCACTGGCCGACGACCAGGAACATTCGATCGCCCAGGTGGCGGAACAACTGGGCGTCGATCGGAAGACCTTGATGGCGGACCTGCAGGCGCTGGCCAACCGCACCGACGTGCCGGGCGGTTTCGTCGAGGGGGTTTCCATCACCATTGATGGTGAGAACCTCTCGGTCTTCAGCAGCCAGTTCCGCCGTCCGATGCGGCTCACCGTGGGCGAGCTGGCCGCGCTGGACCTGGGGCTCGCAATGCTGCGCGCGGAGCGGACGCCCGATGAGCATGCCGTGATGGAGCGCGCGCGAGCCCGGCTGGGTGAAGCGCTGGCCGAGTTGCCGGGCGACGAACCCGAGCTTCGCGTTGCCGAACTGGCCGGGCACCAGGCCGGCGCGACCAGCATTCACAAGGCGCTGCGTCAGGCGGCGCATGCGCGCCATCGCATCACCATCCACTATCGCAAGGCCGCCGATCCGGAATCGTCGTCCCGCGTGATTTGCCCCTACGGCCTCATCTTTTCCTCGGGCAGCTGGTATGCGGTGGCGCATTGCGAACGTTCGGAGGGATTGAGGGTCTTCCGTCTCGACCGGATCGAACGGGTGGAACCGGCGGAAGGCGGATTTGAACAGCCCGACGATTTCGTCTTCGACAGCGTGATACGGGACGGCCGGGTATTTCATACCGAGGATCCGGTCGAGACCGCGGCCATCCGCTACTCGCCCCGGATCGCCCGATGGATAGCCGAGCGCGAGGGCACGGCGCTGGCCGAGGACGGTTCGCTTGTCATCGAGCATCCGCTGGGAGACGACGAGTGGGTGATCCGGCATGTGCTGCAGTACGGCCCCGATGCCGAGATTCTCGGCCCGGACCGGCTCCGCGCGCGGCTGGTGGAGCTGCTCGGCGGCATGGCAATCGGGTGAGTGGTGGCCTTACCTTGAGGCATGTCCCGCGCATTCGTGAACGACGACGCCGGCGGAGAGGCGCTGCCGGAACACCGGTATCCGCTGCCTCCCGCTGACGACCCCGAGTACCTCGTGGCGGTGGCCCGGGCGCTGCTGGCCGGCGCCGGTGCCGGCGACTCTGCCGGCGCGGAAGAGGCCACCGGCTTCGTATTTGGCGCCCCCGAACTCACGGCCCAGGTGCAGCTGATCCGGGACGACGCCATCGCGTCGGGAGATGAGCGGCTCGAGCAACTGGCCGAGCGCTTTCTGCGACGAGCTGGAGCCGGCAAGCAGTGACGCCGTGGGTTCGGCGGCTGCTCATCGCCAACGTCGCAGTATTCGCGCTGACGATGGGGCTTCCCTATCTCGGCTATCTCCTGGCGTTCCAGCCCGTGAGCGTCCTGGCCCGGCCATGGACGGCGCTGACGTACATGTTTGTCCATGCCGGCTTCTGGCACATTCTCTTCAACATGATTTCGCTCTACTTCTTCGGTCCCCGGGTCGAGGAACGCCTTGGCAGCACGCGGTTCCTGCTGTTCTACACCATCAGCGGCCTCGGCGGCGCCGCCCTGACCTTCCTCACGCCCATGGCGACCATCGTCGGTGCGTCTGCTGCGACGTTCGGGGTCCAGCTCGCCTTCGCCCGCTACTGGCCGCGGGTGCAGATCCTGATCTGGGGCGTGGTGCCGATCGAGGCACGGTGGCTGGTGGTGATCATGACGTTCCTGTCATTGCGCGGTGGCCTCTCCGGCGGCAGTGGCATTGCTCACTGGGCTCACCTGGGTGGCTACATCGCTGCGGGGATCTTCCTGCTGGTGATGGACCGCACCAGCTCGGCCCGCAGCTTCAAGCAGAAGGCGCGCGCACCTGTCGCTTCCCTGAGCCCCTTGGCCGACCGCGCCCAGCTGGCCCGCTGGTCGAAGATCCGGGCCGAGGACCTGCACGAGGTGAACCGGGCAGAACTGGAGCGGATTCGCGGGGTCCTGGCGACGGGCGGAGCGGGGAAGTTGAGCGAGGGGGACAGGGAGTTTCTCGAAAGATTCAGCAGGAGTAGCTGAGCAGTATGGAAGTGTGGAAGTCTTGGGCAGTATTGTGCACCACACTGCCCAATACTCTCACACTACCATACTCTCATACTTCAAATCCGCACTGCGGCCTCTCCCCATACTGGCAGCACTGCTTCACCGGAGCATCGAGTGCCGCTGACAGGAACGCGCGCAGCGCCGAGCAGACCTCGGGCCGGCGGCGAACTGCGGTGGCGAGCGGGCAGAGCGCGCCTTCGATCCGGATGGTGTCGCCGTCGAGTTCGACCGTCGCTGCCGCGCCCAGCTGGTCCAGCAGCTCTGCGGTGAGTACCCGCAGCGACTCACGGTCGTGCGGTGCGGCCGGCGCCGACGGCGCCAGGCGATGCCCGGTCCGCTCCATCAGCGCGACCAGTTCATCCTCCGGGAACCGATCCGCCAACTCTTCCACCAGGGCAGCCAGCACCGGCGCGTAGGCGCGGGAGAATCTGTCGGCCGCATCGTCCGGCACGCGATACAGGGTCGCGGGCTTGCCGGCACCCGGCAGCCGCCGAATCCCGGTTGCCTCGGCGAAGCCGTCTCGCTGGAGCTGGGTCAGTTGCTGGCGAACGGCGTTGCCCGACACGCCCAATTCGGCCGCCAGTTCGTCCACCGTATGCTCCCGGCGGCGCAGCATCGCGACGATTCGTGCCCGGCTCCCTGAAGTCGGCTGCTCAATCATGGCCCGAATTTGCCTGAATCAAGGCTCAAACGCAATATGTGAAGGAATTACTTGACAAATTGACCCTCTGGGCGCATCATAGGTGATGCCGGCCGCATCTCCTTGCGGTACTGCGGCGTAACTCTTCACCTCACACCGTCCTGGAGTCACCCATGCGCTCGCTCAGCTTGCCATCCCTCCTGCTCGCAGCCGGTTCCGCGCTGCTGCTCACGACCGCCTGTTCCCGGCCCGATTCGGCGGAGCAGCAGGAAACCAGTGCAGCTACCGCCCCGCCGCCTGCCGCCGCACCGGCACCCGAACTGGACGATCCGACCATCGTCGCGATCTTCGACGCCGCCAATACCTACGACATCGAGACCGGCGGGCTCGCCGCCGAGAAGTCCACCAATCCCGAAGTGAAGGCGATGGGCGAGAACTTCGTCGCCGCCCATACCCAGGTGCGCCAGAAGGGCCGGGAACTCGCCGCCAAGCTGGGCGTGACCCCGACTGCCCCGGCCGAGAATCCGTTGGGCGACGCCCATGTGGCCGCCATGGCTACGCTGAAGTCGTTGAGCGGGGCCGAGTTCGACCGGGCGTGGCTGGATCACGAGATCGCATTCCATCAGGCCGTTATTGATGCGGTGAACACCACCCTGCTGCCGGCGCTCGATAATGAGGAAGTGAAGGCGCTGGTCGAGTCGGTGGCGCCGGCGTTCGTGGCGCACATGGAAGGCGCCAAGGCGCTTCGGGCCAAGCTCCAGTAAGTTCAAGTTCATGAGCGAGAACACGGAACTGCGTGGCCCTGATCTCCAAGTTGGGGTCAGGGAATCGGAGCTGGCGGACGGCGCGATGCTGCTGGGACACGCGCATGGCGAGCCGGTGCTGATCGCCCGGGTGGGCGATGCAGTCCACGCCATCGGCGCCACCTGCACCCACTGGAGCGGTCCGCTGTCGGAAGGGCTGCTGGTGGATGGCCAGGTGCGCTGTCCCTGGCACCACGCCTGCTTCGATCTCGCCACCGGCGAGGCAGTCCATGCACCAGCGCTCAAGCCGGTGCCGTGTTTCGTCGTCCGAAGGAAGGATGGAAGGATTTCGGTGGGCGACCGGCTGGAAATTCCGGCCGCCCAGCCGCCCGATGTCCCCACCCCCGAGCGCATCGTCATCGTGGGTGCGGGTGCTGCCGGCAATGCCGCGGCGGAGATGCTGCGTCGGGCCGGCTTCCAGGGCCGGGTCACCATGATCGGAATGGAATCGGACCTGCCGTACGACCGGCCCAACCTTTCCAAGGACTACCTGGCCGGCAATGCCCAGGAAGAATGGATCCCGCTCCGGTCGCGCGAGTTCTACGCCGAGCAGGCCATCGATGTCATCCTCGATGCCACGGCGGTGGCCATCGATGCCGCCGCGCATGAAGTGAAACTGCACGACGATCGCAGCGTTCCGTACGACCGGCTGCTGCTGGCCACCGGCGCCGAGCCGGTACGTCTGACCATTCCCGGTGCGGACCTGGCGCACGTGCATCTGCTCAGGTCGTTCACCGACAGCAAGGCGATCATCGCAGCCGCAGTCTCGGCGAAGCAGGTGGTGGTGGTTGGTGCCAGCTTCATCGGGCTGGAAGTTGCGGCGTCGCTCCGGGCCCGGGGCCTCGCCGTGGCGGTGGTCGCCCCCGACAAGATCCCATTCGAGAAGGTGCTCGGCGCGGACGTGGGGCAGTGGGTGCGGAGCGTGCACGAGGAGCACGGCGTCGAGTTCCATCTTGGGCAGGGTGTCGAGTCGATTGCAGACGACAGCGTGACACTCACCGACGGCACGCGGCTGCCGGCGGATTTGGTGGTGCTCGGGGTGGGTGTGCGGCCGAGGCTGGCGCTGGCGGAGAGCGCGGGCCTCAGGATGGAGAAGGGCGTGGTGGTGGACAGCGAGATGTGGACGTCGCACGCGGACATCTTCGCGGCGGGGGACATAGCCCGCTTTCCCGAGGCCCGCTCAGGCGAGATGGTGCGGATCGAGCACTGGGTGGTGGCGGAGCGTCAAGGGCAGACCGCCGCACGCAACATGCTCGACGCGGGGGAGCAGTTCGACAGCGTGCCGTTCTTCTGGAGTTCGCACTACGACACGTCAGTCACCTATGTGGGGCATGCGCCGAGCTGGGATGAGGCGGTGCTCGATGGCGACCTCGCTGCGCGCGACGCGACCATCACCTACAAGCGCGCCGGGAAGACGCTCGCTGTTGCCACTATCGGCCGCGACCTCGCGGCGCTGCGGGCTGAGGTCGAGATGGAACGGGCATCGAATTGATTAAGCCCCCAGCAGCTCAGTCGAGCTCGGGCGCTGGAGGAGTGAGCGAGCCGAGCGGTCCCATCGGGCCCATCTCGACCGGCTTCGGTGCGTTCGCGTCCAGCGGGGGCGGCGGCCAGACGGTCTTTCGCTCCATCGCCATTTCCAGGATCCGCGCCATCGTTCCGGGAAACGTCAGCCCCACCTCCTCGGCGCTCTCCATGAACGACACACCCTCGGTGAGGTCGGGAGTGGGATTTATCTCGAGGACGTAGGGCTCGTCCTTCTTTGACACCCGCACATCCAGCCGGGCATAGTCCCGGCACCCCACCGCGTGCCACGCACCGAGACAGGCCTTGGCCAGCCGGCGCTGGAGGGTGCGACTCATCGGGGCGGGGCAGCGGGTGATCACCCGATGGAACACCTCCGCCAGTGGATTCCACTTGGCGGCGTAGCTGATGATGGCGGGCTCGCCCTCGGGCAGCTCGGAAAAATCGTACTCCAGCGGCGGCAGCATCTCGGGCGGATCATTGCCCAACATTGCCACATGGAGTTCGCGCCCCTCGATGAACTCCTCGACCAGCACCGGCCCGCCAAACTCGTGCAGCATGTGCTCCAGCCGCACCAGCAGCGCCGGCCGGTCCGCGACCACCGAGCCGGCGTCGAGTCCCGCGCTGGCGTCCTCGCGAGCCGGCTTCACGATCAATGGATACTTGAGCCCGTGACGGAGTGAGACCTTGGGTTCCCACAGGCTGAGGAATTTGGGTGTGGGCACCCCGTGCGACTGGAGGATTCGCTTGGTGAGACCCTTGCGGCGGCAGATCGACAGCGACAGCGGCGTCGCACCGGTGTAGGGCACGCCGTAGAGGTCGAGGAAGGCGGGAATTGCCGACTCGAACTCGGGCTCGTCCCTGAACGACTCGACCAGGTTGAACACCACGTCCGGCCGGTTCCGCTTTACTACCCGCTCCAGCACCTTGAGATCGTCCTTGAGGTTGACCGAGCGGACCTTCCAGCCCTCGCCCCGGAGTGCCGTGACAATGGCCTGGTACTCCTCGGAGACGGTCGAGACCGCGATGTCGTATTCCGGCTCGAAGCCAAGCGTGGTGGGATCGACGTGCTTCAGCTCGTCATACCCCTCCTCGCTCAGTGCGTTGAACAGCACCACCACCGAGCCGGGACTTTTCGCCACTGGTCGCCCTCCGGTGTAGTTTCCGTCGACTCTCTCCCGGTATGCGATGGGAATATATCCCCAGCCCAATCTTTGGCAGTGCGGCCCCTTCGCGCTCAAGCATGCGCTGGTTGCCCTGGGCATCCTCAAGGATGAGCGCGACATCAGTCGCGTGGCGGGCACCCACTGGTGGCACGGCACCGACGAGATCCAGCTGGGGCGGGCGGCCCGGAAGTACGGGTGCGACCTGCTGCTGGTGCGCCGCTACGACGCGGACCGGGCCAAGCGAGCCCTGGCGGCGTACCTCAAGCGGGGCGTCCCGGTGCTGCTCTGCGTGGAGGAGTGGAGCCACTGGCTCACGGTAGTCAAGTACGACAGCAGCCGATTCATCCTGCTGGACAGCCGGGTCCCGACCGTGGTGGACATCGCCACCTGGCCCCAGCTCAAGCGCCGCTGGGTGTTCCACGAAGAGGATGAACTGGAGGACGGCGACGTCCGGACGCTCTATGATCTCCACCCGGTGGTTCCCCGGTTCCGGCCCACCAGCAAGGCCCAGTTCTCCCTGGCCCGGGCCCGCGCCCTCCGCAAGAACCGCCGCCTGGCCGAGCGCTGGGACGACTATCTCGGCGATCTCCTGGCCATCTGCCGGCCTCGCACGTCGCGGATCTCCAAGGCGATCTCGCTGGGCGAATTCATCCGTCGCCACGGCGCGATGATGCTGGAGTCGATCGACTACTGGCACGGCTCGGTCGAAGTCCGCTCGGTGCGACAAATCCTGAACAATTTGCATTTCGTGGCCGACACTTACGGCCTGATCATCCATGAGGACGACGAAAAGCGCGCCATTGCCAGCATCACGGCACTGCTGACGTTGTGGACCGCCGCGGAGTTCGGGGTGCGGCAGGTGTACGGGCCGCGGGAAGTCAAGAAGCGGAGGAAGCGGCGATAGATAGACGGCTAGACGGCTAGACGGATAGGCGGATACGCCGGTTCTGCGACCCTCGCCGGCACCCCGGCATCAATCTCCAGGAACCTTCAACCTGGAGTCCCCCATGTACCGCTGGACCGGCGCCGTGCTGGCGCTCATCGCCCTTCTCCCCGCGACCGTCCTGGCCCAGGACGCGGACAAGGACCGCAAGGAGCCGCTGCGGACGTACGCATTCGCTGTTAACCAGGGCGCCCGCCTCGGGCTCAGCCTCAACCTCAATGCGGCCGAAGAGACCAGGGGCCAGGGTGCCCTGGTCATGGACGTCACCGAAGGCAGCGGCGCTGACGACGCCGGCCTCCGCGCTGGCGACATCATCACCCGCTACAATGGCACGTCACTGGGCGGCGACAACCCGGCCCAGAAGCTGGTCGAGCTGGCGAGCGACCTCTCCGAGGGCGACAGCGTGAAGCTGGAGTACCGACGCGACGGCAAGAGCAGCACCGTGACGGTGGAAGCCCGGGAACTGGAAAATCAGTACTCATTCAACTCGCCCGCCATGATGGGAGCGCTGCGGCGCGCCATGCCGGCGATCGAGCTGGACAACGGCGCCTTCAGCTTCTTCTCGCGCGGCGCGCTGATGGGTGTCGAGCTGGCCGAAATGAACAGTGGTCTGTCGGAATACTTCGGCACGGCGGAAGGGTTGCTGGTGCTGTCGGTGGATGAGGACGCGACGATTCCGCTGCAGGCAGGCGACGTGATTCTCTCGCTCGACGGGCGCACTCCCCGCGATGAGGGGCACGCCATGCGGATTCTCGGCTCCTATGCGCCGGGTGAGACCGTGAAGTTCGAGGTACAGCGGAAGCGGCAGCGGCAGACGATCGACTGGACTGTGCCCGAGCGGGACAAGGTCGAAGTCCGTGAGGGCCGGTGGATCAGCCCGAGCGCACCAGCAACGAGATCAGGGTCGCCAGCAGTGCGAGTATTACCACGATCTCTATGAACGCTGGCCCTCGCCGGCCCCGCGGACTCATGGTCAGGAGCCGGTGAGCGAAGTGTAGAACCTGCGCGCGGCGGTGTCGGCCGCGATGCGATACATCAGCGCCTCGAACTGCTCGATGGAAAGGCCCGCCTCGGCGAGGATGGAATCCGCCATGGCGGGTTTTTCCTTGAGGGCCAGCGCCACGGCGGCTGCAGGCGCCACCAGGGCCATGGTCGAGTCCACGACTTCCGGTGTCCTTGCCGTGGCGGACGCGGCTGAATCCGCTGCCCCCGCCCGCGAATCGTCGCCGCCGCATGCGGCCAACAGGAGCGCGGTCAGCAACAGGCTTCCGTGGCGTCCGGTCATCGGGGATTCTCCCGACTCGCCTTGCGCCGGTCGTGTTCTTGCCGAATGGCGCCGGCGAGCGCCTGGCCCCGCTTGCCGTCGGCCAGTTGCTGCTGAACAAATTCTCCAAAGTTCTGCATCGGTTCCGGCTGGGCCCGCTCGATGTCGAGCGTGGTCACGGCATCGGTGGCGGGCACGGCATGGGTGCGGAACGTTTCCAGCGCGCGGTTGAGCTCACTGAGCGGAACGCCCCGCTGCTCCAGCTCGGCCGCTGCGGCCGGAATGCGAAGTGCGGCCTGTGCCCGGGCGCCAACTGTGGGTTGATCGGTTTGCGGCAACAGCGCCAAGGCTGCCAGCAGCATGGTCGGTCGGATCACATGAGCTCCATCGGGATTGCACCGAAGATACACACGAAAAGTCAGTAGCGCCGCATCCGAACGTCATTGGAGCTGCGGAGCCCCAGCGCGAGGATCAGCCGGCGCGGCCGGAAGCCGTCTTTTGTCACCTGGACGTATTGCGTCCGGCACGCGTCCACCAGCGACTGGTCGAATACCAGCCGGTAGCGGCCTTCGTCATCGGCAAACGTGTGGTACGACGTGCCGATGATCTGGAGCAGCGCGCCGGCCAGCGGGGTGGACGTCCCCTCCCGAAAGACCCGCCCCTCGACGTGACCCATTTCGGGGGTCTCACCCGGCAGCAACGCGCGTCGAGGCCGGGGGCGACAGTCGTTCTCGCGATCCTCGGTGACTTCGGTGGCCCAGCGGCGCTCGACTGACGGGCCGTCCATTCGACTCGATCCGACACGGGGCGCGCCGAAGAGTCGCTGCGCCTCGGCTTCGATGGGGAGGAGGGACAACTCCGTGGGCGGCTCGGCGGCTCGGCGGCTCGGCGACTCGGGCATCGGAGGTTCCGGTGCCATGGCCGGCGGAGCCTCGCCCGGGGGCGCGTCCTCGGGCGGAGGCTCCCGCTCGATGGTGACTTCCTCGGGCGTATCAGGACCACGAGTGACCTGGGGCCGGGGGACGCGGTCGGGTGGCGGCTCGGGTTCGGGCGGCTCGGGTGGCTCGGCGGCTCGGCGGCTGGGCGGCTCCGCCGGGGCGACTGGTTGCGGCGTCGGTGGCAGAGGTGGGAGTTCCACGTAACGCGTCACCGCCTGCTGCTCCGCCGGGGCCAGCTCCGGGGCGTCGCTCTGCCGAGAAACGCCGGCGATGGCCAGCACCAGCAGCAGGTGGGTGCCGAGGCTCGCGCCAATGGCGCCCCACGTCCATCCAGTGTCGTCGGCGAGGTCAGGCAGGTGGGGCGGGGCGACTGGTCTCACGGGCCTAAAGATAAGGCGTAGGCAAAGGGCACAGTGGGCAAGGCGTGAGGCGTGGACCGCGCAGCGCGGCGGTGTTGCTCAGGGGTCTATTCGCCCGATCCGCCCCAGCAAGTGGGCCAATACCCCAACGTCATGATGCGAGAGAGCGGCGAGGGTCGCAGCGTTCACTTCTTCGGCTGCGGGGAGCAGCTTTTCCGCGACCCGTCTGCCCTCGGGCTCGAGTTGACACAGGATCTGGCGCCGGTCAGCGCTGTCCCGCGTCCGCCGAATCAGCCCGTCCCGTACCAATCGGTCGACCAGTCGAGTAATTCCTGGGGAGCGCTCCGGCAGGCGCCTGGCGATTTCCAGCGTGGGCAGTCCATCCGACACATCCCTAAGTATCGCAAGTACTTGAGCCTGCTGGAGAGTGACACCGCTCCCGGCTATGGCCCGCTCCTGGCGCAACCGCACAGTTTCGGCAGCTCGCAGCAGTGCCGCGACAGTGGAGGCAGCACGGGTCGGATCGTGGGTAACGGCCATGGAACCAGTATGCTAGTCAATGATTGATTAGTCAATGTTATCATATCGCGTTGTCGCCGTCGCGCCGACTAGACTTGCCGCCTTACCGCCTTACCGCCTTACCGCCCGCTCGCCCCGCTGCCTCCCTCCGGCGCCTGAGGCCGGCGGGCCGCCCCACATCGAAGGGCGCCGCGAGGGATGCATCCTGCCGGGGGCGCCCGCCGAGCCACGCCGCCTTCGGGAGGCAGCGGAGCTCGCGCCTGGCC
>JAICQR010000205.1 GCA_025937755.1 Gemmatimonadales bacterium
AACAAGAGCGCAGCGACCACCCATAAGACCGAGTTCACCACCCCCACTGACCGCGAAGTCGTGGCCACCCGCCGGTTCGACGCGCCCCGACAGCTGGTGTGGGACTGCTTCACCAAGCCTGAGCACCTCCAGCAGTGGCTGCTCGGCCCCGACGGCTGGACCATGCCCGTGTGCGAGGTGGACCTCCGCAAGGGCGGCAAATGGCACTGGGTGTGGCGGAACTCGGAGAACGGCGAGACGATGGAGATGCATGGCGAATACCTCGAGGTGACCGCGCCCGAGCGGCTGGTCAACACCGAGAACTGGGGCGGACCGTTCCCCGAGACAACGCAGACCCAGGTGTTCACCGAGGAAGACGGCACCACCCTTACCGTCGCCACGGTGGTCTATGCCTCAAAGGAAGCCCGCGACATGGCCATCGGGACCGGCATGGAAGACGGCTGGGGCCGGAGCTACGAGCGACTGGACGAGTACCTGCAACGGTAGCGCAATCCGGGCGCCTGTCGCATCCGGGCGCCCCTACCCGCGCCGCTTCTTCCTGGGCGCGGGTGCGTCCGGCACGATCTGGATGTTGATGGATTGGAGGTCTTCCTCGAACCATGCGATCATCCGGCCGGTGAACTTCTCCGCCAGGTAGAACAGGTCGCTTGGAGTCTTGGGATGAATGTGCGCCACCAGAACGCCGCCGGCGTTGGCGATCTGGATATAGCCGCCCCTGGGCCGTTGCACGTGCCGAAGCCGGGTCTTGGCCTTGTTGCTCCACTCCCACGTGGCTGCCTCACGGATACGGGCGCGCAGCAGCTTGTAGGCATCGGCACCGGCGCGTGGAACTGCCTGCAGCACAAGCATGGGCCACCTCGGGAAAGGGAAGCGACGCAGTGAACTACTTGCCGGCCCTCGCGCTCGAGGGATACCGGCCCCGCATGTCGGTCACTGACGACCTGATGAGCTTCTCCAGGACATCTTCGTCCACGTCGGCCAGTCTCTTGACGTAGAGGCAGGCCTTGCCGGTCTTGTGCTTGCCCAGCTTTGCCAGCAGCGCTTCCCGACCATCGAAACCCGGCATCAGGTAGATCGAGAGGTTCTGCTTCCGGGGCGAGAACCCGACCAGGCAGCAGTCGCCCGAATGGCCGCTGTCATACTCGTAGTGGTACTGCCCGAACCCCACGATACTCGGCCCCCACATCACCGCCTTCTCTCCGGTGACCTTCTCCATCATGCTCCGCAGGCGCTTGCTGTCCTCCCGTTGCCCCGCATCGGGAATGGTAGATATGAACTTGTCCACGCTGACAGCGGTCGCTTTCGTCTTTGCTTCAGCCATGCGCTGCCTCCCACAGTTTCCTGATCAGCTGGATCTGTCCGGTGTGATACACGTCGTGGAACGCGATGCCGGCGATGAGTTCGCCCACCGTCTGGCTCTTCTTGCCTTTCGACGGACGATCCAGCCGGGAGTCAGCCAGAGATGCGATGGTATCCAGCAGCGCCACGTGCGCCTCCCGCAGCACTTCCACATCGGCGGCCCACGATTCAGCGTTTGGCCTGGCTGGCGGCGCGGGGAAATTGGCAGGCTTGCGGGGAAACGCCGGGAGGCGGCCGCCTTCCAGGCGCTGGCGGACCGCGTACTTCCAGTAGGCAATGTGCAACGTCAGGTCCCAGATGCTGTTGCGGCCGGGGCCCGGTTTCCACGCCGCCATCTCGGCATCTACACCCCGAAGCGCGCCGAGCGGCGTGGGCGCCCCGTGCCACGCGAGGCCGCGCCTTGGCTGGATGGTGCCGACGACTTCGTCGAGCATGACGTCTCGTGCCATGTCACCCTCGCTCACTCGCCCGGCGGCGTCGCATTGAAGCGAGCCACCGTGCCGCGATCGCCCATGAGCTCGAGTTCGCCGGCAGTCAGCCGGAATATCGTGGCGCTCGCCAGTGCCGCCGAGTACTGCTGCTCCAGTTCCATGCCCTCGGTGCAGGCCATGCGGGTCATCGCCATCGGCCCGAAGCTGATGCTGTCGCCGGCATGCTGGTACGAACCCGACATCCGGTTGCAGCCCGAGAAGCCGGAAGCACGCTGGTCCTCCGCTGCGAGAACCAGGGTCGCAGGCGTGCCGCCGCTCCCGGTCGGTGGGGCCTGGCCGTTGAGCTCGGTCAGGTACCAGGTGATGTCGAACAGCGATGGCATCGTGCCCCCCGATGCGGCCAGCGTATCGGACATGGCCGAGTCGGCTGCGATGCCTTCATTGTCCTGCTGCCTGGCGCACGCGGCGGCCACGATCCCGAGCAGCAGGAGAGCTGGAATTCGAAAGAGCATGGAATACCCCCGGCGGAATATGCGGCTCGATGCTCAGGCCTGAACACTCGCAGCGCGCGCCTCGAATCTGAGCCGGTCGATCATGACAAGCACCGCGCCCAGCGCCGCAAACCCGACCAGCATTGCGA
>JAICQR010000005.1 GCA_025937755.1 Gemmatimonadales bacterium
CACTTCCCACTTCCCACTTCCCACTTCCCACTTCTTCAGGCTTTCAGGAACATTCGCACTGCTACCACCACCAGGAACACCGCAAACAGCTTCTGCATGATCGCCGGCGGCGACGCCAGCGCCAGCCTGGCGCCGAACCATGCCCCGACGAAGAGGCCCGCCGCCACCAGCAGCCCGCTTTTCACTTCGATGTGCCCCGCCTGCCAGTATGCCACTGCACCGAGCAGCCCGACCGGCAGCAGCAACGCCATCAGTGAGGTACCGGTGGCGGTCTTGATCGGCAGCCCACCGAAATACATCAGCGCCGGCACGATCAGGATGCCGCCACCAATACCGAAGAGACCTGCCAGGACTCCGGCCGCGAGGCCGATAGCGATGAACGTCAGCATCGGGTGCCGCTCCAGGGCGATGAGTGGTTGACATCAAGCTACAAGCTCCGGCCTGCACTTGCCTTGGCGGCAGCTTCCGCCATGCTTCGGGCATGTACGATTGCGTAATCGTGGGGGGAGGCCCCGCCGGGCTGAGTGCCGCGCTGATGCTGGGCCGGGCGCGCAGGAATACCCTGGTGCTGGACGCTGGCGCGCCGCGCAATGCGGCATCGCACGCACTGCATGGATTCCTCACGCGGGATGGCATCAGCCCCGCCGAGTTCCTGGCCGTCGCGCGCCGCGAGCTGGAGCGGTACGAGACCGTGACTCTCCGCAATGCGCGAGTGGAGTCGGTTGACCCAATCGAGGGTGGATTCCGGATTCAGCTCACGGGCGGCCCTGCCATCGAGGCGCAGACAGTGGTGCTGGCGACGGGAGTGGTGGACGACCTGCCCGCGTTGCCGGGCCTGGAAGACTGCTACGGCACGAGCGCTCATCATTGCCCCTACTGTGACGGCTGGGAGCATCGCGACAAGCCGATCGCGGTGCACGGTCATGGCGACACGGCCGCTGACTATGCCCTCCGGCTGCTTCGCTGGAGCGCGACAATCACGCTGTGCAGCAACGGCCCGGCCAGGTTGGGCCCGGAGTCCGCTGCCGCATTGACGCGCCATGGCATCGTAGTACGCGAGGAGGAGATCCGTCGCCTGGATGTCGTCGGTGGAAGGTTGCAGCGAGTGGTGCTGGATCAGGGCGACCCGGTCGAGGCCGAGGCGCTCTTTCTGTGTCTCGGCCACGAGCTGCGCTCGGACATCCTTGCCGCGCTCGGTGTCACATTGATGGAGAGCGGTGTTGCCGATGCGGCGCGAAGCGGCGCCACCAACGTCGACGGCGTCTTTGCCATCGGCGACGCGTCGCGCGACCCACAGTTCGTGGTGACCGCCGCGGCCGAGGGTGCCGCGGCGGCGGTGGCCATCAACGAACGGCTGACCCGGGCCGCGCTGGATGGCGGGCGCTCACCCCATCCGGGCTAGAAGCGGATCTCCATGCCCACCCGCACCAGCCGTGGCTCGCCAAAGGCGAAGAGCGGCTGGGTGAAGTCCCGCGCAGCCAGTTCATAGAGCGGCATCAGCTCGTCCTCACCGGCGACATACCCGTCCTGGTTGGTGTCCGCCCAGCGACGGTAGCGCGGCGACTCATAGGGAATGGCCTGCGAGTTCGCTGCGTACGCCGCTTCAGCCATGGCTTCAATGATGTCCTCGGGAGCCTCGGGCGTACCCGAGTCCCGGCGCACTGATACCACGTTGCGCCTGCCCAGCAGGTTGCGGGCATCGATATAGATCCCGGCATCCACCCCGCCGAACGAAATCGGGCGCCGCAACAACAAGTCGAACGTGTTGCTGGCGGGCAACCGGGCGCCGTTGACATCGCCGATGAGGGTGTCGATGCCAGGTGCGCGCCGGGTGAATGGAAGGCCCGACGACACCCGGGCGATCAGCGCCGCCTCGAAGCCGGCGAAGGGCTGGATGCCGGCCACCATCGGACCGGCGGAGTCGGCGACCTGCCCCTGCAGGATGACCACCAGACCATGCCGCCGGTCATAGTCGAGCGGAAACTCGATCCGGGGCGGGATGATGGTATCGTGGGTCAGGGTGTCGATCCGGATCGCCCGGCGCAGCAGGAATGCATTGCTGCTGGACGCCGTCGCCTGCTGCAGCGTGTAGGACGCGCGTACGGCCCACCCGTCTCGCATTTCGCGCTCCAGCTGCACTTCCAGCCCCTTCACGGTTCCGAAGTCGGAATTGCCGAAGAACGACGAGTCGGGATTGGCGCCCAGCGGGACGGTGGCCACGAGGCCCTTCAACCGCTTGAGGTAGACGCCGGTACGGAGCGCCACCCCCGGCCTGGGCCGGGCCCGCACACTGAGTTCGTACTGCCAGGAATCCTCGAACCCCAGGTTGGGATTGCCCCGGCGGAACCGCCCGGTGCGCAGCGTGTCGTCGAAAGCCGCGTCCACCAGGTACTGGTAGTCGGGTGGCTGGCTGAACCGTCCAATGCTGGCGACGACGGTGGCGCCACTGAGCATCGTGGACGCTGCGAATCGGGGATTGAGCCGGGTCTTCGCGCCCGCTTCCTCATCGGCGATATCGGCCCTGGGATCGAAGCGGTCCATTCGAAGACCGGCCGTGAAACCCAGCTCTGCCAGCCGGAACTGTCCCTCGACATACCCCGCCATCGCCAGCGGCGAGAAGTTCGACGCGGTTGCGCCCGGGACCGTATCGCCCACCGGCAGGAAACCGAGGGCTCGCTGGAAGGTGCGGACATCCTGCGAGACCACTTCGCCGCCGACGTACAGGTCACCACCGGTGCCGGCGGGGAAGGTGAGGTCGAGCTGGGTGCGAAGCTCGCGGAACCGGTTCCACGCGAGTTCGCCGCGGGAACCGCCGCCCAGGAAGAACGCCGGCACGCCCCAGGGCGACCGGGCGGTCAGGCCCGGCACCGTCAGTCCAGCGAGCGGCGCAGCGGCACCGTCGGTGTCCTGAGCACGTGCGAGCTCCTCCCCCACGACTTCGAACCTCGATCCCGTAAACGCTCCGAAACTGAAATCCCGTTGCTCGGTGAGCGTGCCCCGCACGAACTCGCGATTGAACAGCGCGACCCGGAGGTCAGCTACCAGCGGAAAGCCGGCATCGGGTCCCGATGCGTGCTGCAGATGGGCGCTGGCGAGCGTGCCGGCGGTCCGCCGAGCGGGCCCGAAGTCGGCATCGTACTTGAACACAGGATCGTACAGCAGCCGTTGATCGATGGACCGCAGGCCGAAAAGCCGCAGCGTCTGGCTGCTCCCGAAGGGAATCGTGAGCTTGCCGGCGAAGTTGTACTGTTCGCCACTGTTGTGGGGCAGCATCCACGGTTGCTCGAACCGCGGGTCGAGTTCGCTCAGCGGTGCCGGAGCATTGACCGGATCGGCATCGAGGCGGGCCGAGAGGTCGAGCGCCGCGACTGCCTTGATGCCGCCAGCGATCGGGCCGTCCGCCTCGAAGACGGCTCGGTCCAGACCGTAGTCCCAGCCATTGCCGAAGGGGCGGTCGGTCTCGTACCCCAGCCGGCCAGACCAGGAATCGCCGCCGTCCTTGGTCACCACGTTGATCAATCCGGACACGGCCTGCCCGTAGCGCGCCGAGAATCCATTGGTCACCAGCGATGCTTCGGTGAGCATGTCGGGCGGGATGACCAGGCCGAGTGCCCCGGTGCTGGCATCCAGCTGGTTCTTGACTCCCAGCCCGTCAAAAATGAACGACTCCTGTCCCAGGCGGCCGCCCCGATAGCTCTCGCCGACGGTGCCAGCGGACAGGGCCAGCGCCTCCTCCAGGGAACTGACAGGCAGCCGGCGGAAATCGTCGGCCGTGATGACCTGTTCGGACGCGGTGGCCAGCGGGTCGAGCACCGGATCGGCGCTTTCCACGACCAGCTCCTCCAGCTGCACCGCCCGAGGCTGGAGCCGGAAATCAGCAATGCTGGTTGATCCGGCCTGGACCACCACACCGTCGCGTCGCACCGGACCGAATCCGAGGGCACGGGTCAGCAGCAGGTAGGTGCCGGCCCGGACTTCCCGGATGCGATACCCACCGGCGCTGTCGGTGATCGCGCCGCGCCGGCCGTTCTCCAGCAGCACGGTGGCGCCGGCGATCGGTGCGCCGGTCGTGTCGGTGACGCGGCCGGCAATGGCGCCGGCGGCCTGCGCGGCAAGCGAGGCCGGCAGCAGAGCCAGCGCGGCGACGGCGAAGATCAGTCGAAGGTGATGAGCCACAGGTCACCGCGGTGGTTGAGGGCGTTGTACTCGGAAACCGGACCGACGTGCACCGGAGCGAAGGGAGAGGCTTCAACGACGAGGCGCGAGCCATCAGGAGCGAGCGCGGGGCGGTGGAACAGCGTTTCCTCGAAGGTGAATACCTGTGTTGCGCCAGTCTCGAGTTCCACCACATGGAGGTCGCCACCTTCGTCGCGCTGGACGAACTGCTGGTGCGCATCCTCGAACTGGTAGAGCACGCTTCGCCCGACGATGGCCACGAGTCTGCCGCCGGCGACCTGCGCCTCGCGCGCGATGCCGGCCGGGCCGAAATCCCACAGCACAGTCCGGGTGCCTGTAGCCAGCTCGACCCGATAAACCTTCGAGTCGCCGCCGAACGTTGCGATGATGGTGCCGGGCTCGTCGCCGGCCGCAACTGACGACGCTGCGTCGGTGGCCGGCACCACGGCCAGCGTCGCGGCGTCACCGCTGACGGAGCCGTGCACGATCTCCAGACCAGTGGCGAACGTATCGGGGAAGAAGGTCGAACCCTGATACCAGAGGTACTGGGCCAGGTACACAAAGTGGTCGTCGTCCAGCCACGCAGGCGACGCAACGAAGTGGTGGGTCTTCCCACTGCTGGCGAAGTAGGGCACTGGAGTCAGGACTGTGGCCGGCACCGGGGCGTCCAGCGTCGCGAGGGCCAGCTCCATCCGCGGGCTCTTCTGGTTGCCGATCCGGCTCACCGCCCGCAGGTAGAGCAGGCGGCCACCCGGACTCACCACCGGCGACTGAAAGACATCAGTGCTGTCCTGATGCCCGGGGCGTCGCTCGCAGATCGTGCGCGAAACGGTCCCTCCCGAGGCCGGCATGACCAGCATGCACCGATCGTGGTCGGCAGGGCCCTCCAGGTCCTCGCTGGAGTAGAGGAACGCCGAGCCGTCAGGCAACCAGCTCGCCGTGCGGTCGTCTGCACCACTGAACGTGAGTCGTGCAGGAATGCCCGGCGCCAATGGCCCCGGCTCGCTCGGCACTTCCGGTGTGAAGGGAGCGCCATGGTCGCACGCGGCGAGCAGCAGCAGCCACGCGAGAATGGGCCCGAGCCGGATTACGGAATGTTGATGCGCCACAGGCTCTCTCCCTGTGAGATGAAGCCCCCCAACGCGACGACGTGACGCCCATCGGGACTCAGCGCGGGATCGTGAAAGAACATGTCGGGAGGGCTGACGACGGCCACAGTGCCGGAAGCCAGGTCGAGAATCGCCACGGCGCCCGCGCCGGGCTGGACTTGCATCACGCCGATATCGTCGGCCGCAACCGACTGGGTTCCGCCCAGGATGACCGCCACCTTTCCTGCCCGGTAATCGGCACCCCGTACCATGCTCCCCGGTCCGAAATCGTGCACAGCCACCGAGTCGCCGGCGGCGGAAATCCGCCAGAGCTGGTCGCTGGCGGGATAGGTCACGAACAGTCCCCCGGCGCCGTCGGGTGTGATCGACGTCGCGAGATAGGTCCCCGTCACCGCCGTAGCGCCTCCCCCCGCGCCCGGCGGCAGCCGCACTGCACCATACGGAATGCGCACCAGTTCATCGCACGGCAATCCAGCGCAAAGCTTTTCCCATACTTCGTCGGTCCAGGCGAGGAATGCCAGCGATCCATCGGGCTGCCACGCGAAGTCGGTCGCGTTCTGGAAAACCCGGCCATTCAGCGAGAAGGGCAGCGACGAGACATCGGTCGCAGTGAAGGGAAGGGCGAGGGGGCCGGTCCGGATGACGCCGAAGGTCGACCCACCCAGCCGCTGATGCCGGTACGTGACCGCGATGGTCCCGTTGTCCGCGACCGCGGGGTTTCCGAAGGTTTCCAGCGAGTCGGCCTGCTGGTGGCTCGACGAACAGAAACCGCCGCGATGCGTGCCGCCGCCCGCCGGAAGCAGATAGAGGCAGATATCGCCAACGCGCTGGTCCGGGTCATTCTGGGCGAGGACCAGTGTGTCACCGGCCGGCAGCCAGCCAGCCGCGGAGACACCCTGGCCATAGGTCAGGCGAACCACCTCGCCGGGGGCGAACGGGACCT
Organism: Gemmatimonadales bacterium; assembly: GCA_025937755.1. GTDB lineage: Bacteria > Gemmatimonadota > Gemmatimonadetes > Gemmatimonadales > GWC2-71-9 > CAMLHP01. The sequence goes on from JAICQR010000005.1 coordinate 6,229, forward strand.
CCTGCACCGGATCTGCTACCGCAAACGGCTCGGCGTGGCTGCAGCCGAGCACCAGGAGGGCAAGCATGACAGGTCCGCCGTGCGTCATGAGGCATCCGCGCGTAGGGGAGGCAATGTGCTGGGAGACGCAGAGCGGGTTTGGCAGTGCACACTGCACCGCGGTGGCGAGGCGCTCGGCTGGCGCGTAATATGGGGCGAGCAGGCGCCGGGCGTTATCGTCCGGCGCTCCCCCCGAACCGCGAGGCGCCAGTGTTCAAGGAATTCAAGACCTTCATCATGCGCGGGAACGTGGTCGATATGGCTGTCGGCATCATCATCGGCGGCGCGTTCGGCACCATCGTCAAGTCGCTGGTGGACGACGTGATCATGCCGCCGGTGGGGCTGGCGCTCGGCGGAGTCGAGTTTGGCGACAAGTTCGTGCTCCTCAAGGAGGGCACCACCGCGCCGGCGCCGTACGCCACACTGGCCGACGCCCAGGCGGCCGGCGCTGTGACGCTCAACTGGGGCCTGTTCATCAATGCCATCGTGGCCTTCCTGATCATCGCCTTCTGCGTGTTCCTCCTGGTGCGCGCGGTCAACAAGATCATGCCGCCGCCGGTGGTCGCGGTGACGACCAAGGACTGCCCCTACTGCGCCATGCCCATTCCGGTGGCGGCCAGGAAGTGTCCCCATTGCGCGTCGGCGCTCTGAGATGTACTTTATGTTGCAAAGTGCCTGACCGCAGCGCTATGCCCTCGCGCTCTTCCCAGCCGGCTGCCCTGTCGGACCGGGCCATCGAGAATCTGTCGTTCATCCGCTCCACCATGGAGCGGGCGACTGAATTCACTGCCGTCCCGGGCTGGGGCGGGATGGCGATGGGGCTGTCGGCGGTCGTGGCGGCCATCCTCGCTGCCACGCAGCCCGACCGCTCGGCATGGCTGGCAGTCTGGCTCACTGAAGGGGCACTCGGGGCGGTGCTTGGTATCGCGGGCATCGTGTGGAAGGCGCGCCGAACCGGACTGCCGCTCACCAGCCGCCCTGCACGGCGATTCCTGCTGAGCTTCGCGCCGCCGCTCGCAGTCGGCGCTGCGCTCACGGCCGTGCTCTGGCGTGGCGGACTCGCGGCGCATCTGCCGGGACTCTGGCTGCTCTCGTATGGGGCGGCGGTCGTTACCGGCGGCGCGTTCTCGGTGCGGGTCGTGCCGGTGATGGGGCTCGGGTTCATGGCGCTGGGCCTGGTCGCGCTGGCGGTTTCGCCCGAATGGGGCAACGTCCTGCTCGCGATCGGATTCGGTGGGTTGCACTTGGCGTTCGGCTGGGTCATTGCAAGGAGGCATGGTGGCTAGAGGTGGAGCAGCGCGAAAGCGGGACGCTGCCGCGACGCCCGACAGTGCGGGCCGCCCGGCGAAGCTGGCTGGTGTGGCGGGGAGCGCTGGCGCGCACGCCGCAGGTCTCGATCGCGTCATCCACGAGCGCATGCGGCTGGCCATCGTGAGTGCACTCGCCGTCAACCCGAAGCTGTCATTCACCGAGCTCAAGCGATTGGTCGACACCTCGGACGGCAACCTCAGCGTCCACGCCCGGAAGCTCGAGGATGCCGGCTACATCACCAGCGACAAGGGCTTCGAGGATCGGGTGCCCCGCACCGAGTACACGCTTACCCGTCAGGGGCGTGCGGCCCTGGACCGCTACCTCGGGCACATGGAGGCGCTGATCCGCGCTACCCGCCAGGGATAACGCTTTTTTTTGGAGTCTGACTTTATGATGCAAAGTACTTCGCATGTGGCCATCATCATGGATGGCAACGGCCGGTGGGCCGAGGCCCGCGGGTTGCCGCGGGCGGCCGGCCATCGCGAAGGCGTGGCGGCTGTCCGGCGCACGGTGGAGGCGGCACTCAACCATGGCATCGGGACATTGACGCTCTATGCCTTCTCGTCCGACAACTGGGAGCGTCCTCCCCGCGAAGTGCAGTGGCTCATGCGGCTCTTCCGCGAGTATCTGCGAAGCGAAGCCAACCGTGCACTCGCCACCGGTGTTCGCATCAGTGTCATCGGCCGGCGCGACCGGCTGCCGCCCGCGGTGGCTTCCGCAATCCAGGAGGCCGAACGACGCACCATCGACGGCACGCGACTGCATCTGCGGGTCGCGGTGGACTACTCCGGACGCGACGCCATTCTGCGGGCGGCTCAGTGCGTCGTGCCGGGAGGCCCGGTGACGCGCGAGCAGTTCGGCAGGCTGCTCGCCATCGCCGATCATGGTGCCACCCGTACACCCGATGTGGACCTGCTGATCCGGACCAGCGGCGAGCAGCGCCTCAGCGACTTCCTGCTCTGGGAGTCGGCCTATGCCGAGTTGCTGTTTCTTCCGGTGCTCTGGCCCGACTTTGCTGCCAGCGACCTCGCCGCTGCACTGCAGCAGTTCCAGGGCAGGCAGCGCCGGTTCGGCCGGATTTCCGCCCCTGACGGCACGACGCGGCGGGGTGCCGCAGTCAGCGACGCCGTTTCTTCCTAGTCTCGCGCCGACACCGTATGTTCAGCACAGGGCAGGGTGGCTCTGGTCACAGCCGGGCGCGGGCCGGCACGGTACCTTGCGGCTGGCCGGAGAGGAGCCCGCATGAGCAGGATTGAAAGCCAATCGAAGGGGCGGCGGGCCTACGCTCGCCAGCGACTCGGCACCGATTTCCGGGGCCGAGCGCCGTCGGTCATGGTGCCTGACGGGCACCCCGATCCGGCAGTCGCGAGTGCATCGAAGGATCTGCTCATGCGTACGGTGATGTTCGGACTGGCGGTTGTCGCAGGCGTTCTCTGCGGCCTGTATGATCTCGAGTCGGGACGGACGTTGATCACTGCACTGCTCGTAGCCGGGGCGGCATTTGTACTGGCAGTGGTGCGGCCGTCCAGTGCCTGGATGACAGCGATCCTCGTGGCGCTGGGAGTGCCGGCGGTCTATCTGTGGGCGACGCTCGCCCATCGTGCCATTCTTTATCCCCCCTCGCCTCACATCGCGGCCACGCTGCTGGCGTTGTTACCGGCGCTCGGCGCGGCATTGCTCGGCGTGTTTCTTCACCGTACCGTGGTGGGCGAGCAGGGAGCGACGACGCCGCAGTGACGGTGTCGCCTCCATCCTCGCAGCGCCGGCCCGCACCAGATGGGGCCGGCGCTTTGTCGTCGCTCGCGGTGGTGACCGGCGCAACGACCGGCATCGGCCTCGAGCTGGCCCGCCTGCTCGCACGGGACGGGCATGCGCTGGTGCTGGTGGCACGCACTGCCGCTGTGCTGGAAGACGTCGCGGCCGAACTCGAGGCGCGCGGCAGCGCCGGCGTCACGACAGTCGCGGCGGACCTGTCGCGCGAGGAGGGAGTGGACCGGGTAGTACAGGCGCTGGGTGGCCGGCCGGTGGATGTTCTGGTCAACAATGCCGGCCATGGCGGGGCGGGGGGCTTCGCCGCCAGCGACGAAGCAGTGGTGCTGTCCATGCTGCGGCTCAACATTGAGGCGCTGACACTGCTCAGCCGACAGCTGCTTCCCGGCATGATCGCGCGCGGGCGGGGGAGGATCCTCAACGTGGGCTCGCTGGCCGGCTTTCTTCCGGGACCGTGGCACGCGATCTATTACGCCACCAAGGCCTACGTGCTGTCGTTTTCAGAAGCGCTCTCGCAGGAAACCGCCGGTACCGGCGTGACGGTTACGGCATTGTGCCCCGGCCCGGTCCGAACTCCCTTTCATGCCCGCGCCGGCATGGGCAACCGCAGCGCCAACGGCATGCTCGCCACCATGGATGCAGACGAAGTGGCGCAGGCGGGCTACCGGGCGATGATGTCCGGCGACCCGCTGGTGGTACCCGGGCTGGGGAGCAAGGTCATCACGGTGCTGGTGCGCCTGCTGCCCCGCAACGTGGTGGCGCGCCTCGCCGGCAGGGTGCAGCGGCGGCGCATGACTCCTGGCTGATTTGCTCGGGAAGGTTGCGTATTTGACCACGAAGACACGAAGGGCGCGAAGGGATCGTAACCCTGAGCTCGGCGTTTGGGCGGGGCTCTCAGGTCAAACACGGAGACACAGAGCCACAGAGAAAAATCGTTGTTGTGGGTGCCACGTCAATGCAACGCCGACAGCGGCACGCCCACAAAAACAACAGCGCGATCCTGCCTTGTTCTGATTTCTCGGCGTCCTCTGTGGCTCTATGTTTAATGACGAACCCTTCGCGTCCTTCGTGTCTTCGTGGTTAAACATCCTGTGCCGGCTCAACCAAGTCAGCTAGAAGTTGACCTCGAGCCCGACGCGCACCCGGCGCGGCGCATCGAAGAAGCCGGTCTGGAATCGTTCGTTGAATCGTGCATCCGCCGCCGCCTGCTGCTCCGCCCGCGCAAAGAGTCCGTCGCCGTTGCCCCAGCGCTGTTCGGCCCGGACCAGCGCGACACAGTTGGGTGCAGCGGCGTCCCCATTGCTCGCGGTCCAGCTCTCGCAGGCCGAGGTACCCGCGCCGGCAAATCGCAGGTCGATATCGCCACCGGGCTGCAGCACGCTGTTCGCCTGCGCTTCACTGGCGTAGCTGTCGAGATCCTCGGTCGTTACGCGCAGGCGCGCAGTTTCGTTGCTGGTCTCGCCGGTCACGGCGTACACCGCCACGGTGTTGCGCCGGTTGAGCAGATTCCGCGCTTCGGCAAACAGCGTCACACCGCCGGGCCCGGCCGACAGGTCGGTGCTGGCCCTGACGTCGAGCTGCAGAAAGGCCGGGAGGCGGAGGGCCAGGACATCGTCGGAACTGTCGACGTGCAGGCACGGCTCACCGCTCCGCGCGAGTTCGTCGTCCATATGCCCGCTGGCACACCTGGTGTAGGGGCGTCCGCTGCCCCAGCGCAGTCCGACTCCCACGCGCGCACCGGCCTCGCGCGGGCCCGGATCGTCGCCTCGCGAATCGTACGCCAGCAGCGCGCTGAGCAGCCGCGGACGTTCCCACGGCGCGGGGTTGATGGCCTCGGACGCGAAGGGTCCCTCGCTCGTGAAGTTGTGCCGGACGCGCTGCAGCGTCAGCCCGAGCGAGAGATCGACCGTGCCACGGTGCCACCCGAACGCGCCCTCGATACCGCGTGCGCTCCGTCCGAGCGCATGCTCCCAGACGCGGATGGCGGTGGGTGCTCCCAGCCGGATCGGGTCCGGCAGCTGCTGGAGTACCGGCAGCGGAGCATTGCTGAGGGTACGGGAGAAGATCACGCCGTCGAGCCAGCCATGCGCACCCAGCGTCTGGCGCGCGCCGAGCTCGAGGGACCATCCGCGAATGAACCCGAGATCGCCACCCCATGTCGCTCCGGCGAATGTCCCCGCCATGTCGCTGTTGGCGCCGGTGAACACCGCGTGCAGGTCCGGCATGACAGCGATGCGCGAGGCCGCCCCGCGCACCACCGTGCCGGGCCGGGCCACCATCCGGATCGAGGCTCGCGGACTCCAGGCGGCGTGCGACGGATCCTGACGGCTTGCGACCAGCGGCATCGGCTGGCCGTTGATCGTCGCCATCCCGTCGGCATCGGAGTAGCTGACCCATCGCGGAAAGAACGCGTAGGTGCCGTACGCCGGGTTGGGCAGGCCACCGCTGCCGGGTATCGTGGCCAGGGTGTCAAGCACGAATGGCCGCACGGCCCCAGAGCTGAAGCGATCGTACCGGAAGCCAAGATCCACGCGGACCCTGTCATATCCGAACCGCTCCTCGGCGTACAGCGCCATCCGGTCCGGCGATGCGACATAGACGTCGGCGCCCGCGTTCGAGATGAGGTTGTGCTGGTAGTGGGTAAGTCCGTACCAGGTATAGTCGCCGCCCACGATGAGGCGCGCATTGCGGGAAGCGAGCCATGTTCCCGACACTTCCGCGGCGGTCCGGGTCTCTCGCGAGTTGGACAGCACACCCAGCGGTCCACCCGATTCGGGGGCGGAATGCACCGCGTAGGGCCCATCGCGATATTCATTCACGAGGCTGTACTGGTCGGGGTTCAGCACGTCATAGGGCGAGGTGCTGACGGTGAGGTCATTGGTACGGAACGCCTCGGCAAGCGCCGCGTCCACCGGAAAACTCTCGAAATCCCAGCGGAAATCGAGCCCGGAGAACCGGATGCCAAGCGCCGGGTCTCGGGAATCGCGTTCGTCGTCAGGGGTGAGCGGCCCGACGTTGGTTTCGTTGGATTGGCGCGAGAGTGCAACCGTGAGCGTGCCGCTGCCCTTCCCACGACCGAAAGGGCTTTCGAAACGCACGCCGTACAGGCGGGACCGATGTTCCTGAGCGAAAGTGTTGGACGGCAGCAATGCATCCTGGGCCCGGGGGAGCCGTTGCGACTCGCGGGAGCGCAGCGTCAGCAACGAGACCCGGCTGGATTGCCCCATCGGAAACTCGGTCCCGGCGGCGAACTGGAGTGAAGTTCCGCCGGTGCCGGGTGTGCGGTCCCCGGTGCAATCGGCGCCGTAGTTGTCTGCGAGGCGCGGGGACGCCAGGCCGTCAAGGATGCCGCAATCTCCTCGCGCAACGGCCAGGGCCGGCATGGCCACCGCACGGATCGCGCCGGCGTCCGGGTCGAAGAAGCGCACGGTGGTGTCGATACCGACGGTCTGGAAGCCGGGGAAGTCGCGGGCACCCATGCCGAGGTCGATGCTGGAGTGACCTGTCACGGCGCCGGCGAGGAACGCGCTGCCTTTTCTCAGACGCCGGGTCAGGGTGCCTTCGAGCCGGTTGATCCCCAGCGAGCGGTCGCCGGAGAATCGATCGGTGGCGAAGCGTGCGCGAGCGGTGCCGGGCGCGTCCCCGGAGAGCCGCGTGTCGGCGCGGGCCGAACCGGTGGCGCCGCCGGTTGCATCTTCGGGACCGGAACGAATCCGGAGTTCGCGCACCAGCTGGATCGGAACGACGACACCGGGGCGGCGCGATCCGGTGGAGACATCAAATCCATTGATCCGCCTGGCAGCGGCTCCCGGCTCCGATCCGCGGACCGACACTCCGCCTTCCTCCATGGTGATGCCCGGCAGGAGGTACTGGAGCTCCCCCGCGGAATCAGCCGGCATCGAGCCGATGGCTGGTCCGGGGAGAAGTCTCTCGGTGACCGTGGCGGTGTCGAGTGCCGAGTTGAGGCGCGGCTCCTGCGCGCGAAGCGACGCTGCCGTCGCGGCCGCAAGCAGGAACACAGCGAGCCCGGTGGTTCGCAGAAGGGTCATCTCGATTCCAGAAGGTGAAGCGTGACACGTGTCATCAGCAGACGCCGGTTCCTGGCGGCCACGGGCGCCGCCGGAGTTGCGTTGGGGGCGGACGCCTGCGGGCTCGAAACCATGGTGGTGCGGCTGAGCCGCGAAGTGCTGCCCGTCGCGTCGCTGCCGGCCGAGCTCGAGGGCATCACGATTGCGCACATAAGTGACCTCCACTTGCCGGGCAATCGGCGTGCCGCGCTTCATGCGCTCACACTGCTCGAACGGGAGCGGCCCGACGCGGTGGTGTTCACTGGTGACCTGGTCGAGGAAGCCGCAGCGCTCCCGCTCCTCACCGAATTCGTCTCGGGCATCGCCCATCGCCCGGTGATGGTGGCAATCCACGGGAACTGGGAGCGAAAGGCCCGGATTCCGCTCGGCGCGCTGCGGCGTGCCTACGAGCGCGGGGGCGCGGAGTTCCAGGTCAATGGCAGGACGGTGCTCAGGCGTGGTGCTGCACGGCTGGGCCTGGTGGGTCTGGACGATGGACTCTACCACCAGCCGGAGTTGAATGCCACGATCCGGGACCCGGGCGCCACCGATGCCGACATCTGGCTGGTGCATTGCCCCGCCTATCGTGACAGGATTCCGGCTGACCTGGCACGCGTACCCGCCGCGATCCTGGCGGGGCACACCCATGGCGGGCAAATTCGGCTCCCCGGCTGGGTCCCTGCGCTGCCGCTTGGGTCCGGAGATTATGTGGAAGGCTGGTATCGGGAAGGCGGTCCGCCGCTCTATGTGTCGCGCGGCGTGGGCACGGTGATGATCGAGGCTCGATTCTTCTGCCCGGCGCAGCTTCCGATATTCACCCTGCGCCGAGCCTGAGTGTCACCACGGCAGGTCGCCGCCATGTTCATCGATCAGGCGGCCGGAGTCGGCCCGGGTCAGGCTGTCGGTGGTGGCCAGCAGGCGGGATGCCGACTCCTCGGGTGCAAGCGACGCCCCGGCGCCACCCATCTCGGTCCGCACCCACCCCGGCGTCACCGCAACACAGATGATTCCGTCGCCGGCGAGTTCGGCGGCCAGGCCCCGCGTCATGATGTTGAGCGCGGCCTTGCTGGCGCAGTAGGCATAGTCTCCAGGCGTATCCTTCACCGATACCGACCCCAGTAGCGACGTGAGATTCACCACGCGACCACCCGAGGGCGAGGCCGCCAGGAGCGGCCGGAGTACCCGGGTGAGCAGCATCGGCGCCACTGCGTTGATCCGGAAGACGTGGACCAGCTCCTCGTCGGTAACCGTCTCCAGCGACGTGCGACGATTGTCCCAGCGCTTGCTCTGCAGCGAGTAGACCCCGGCGCAATTGAAAATCGTGTCCAGATGATCCAGTTCCTTCTGCAGCGCCAGGCCGAGCTCCATGATGGCCGCTTCGTCACCGACGTCGAGCACCCGCGGAACGAGATCCCCCAGAGCGGCAAGCGGCTCGAGATCGCTCGAGCGGCGGCCAGTCGCCACCACTCGGTCGCCTCGCCGGAGCGAGGCTTCCGCCACGGCCCGACCCACGCCGCGGCTGGCCCCGGTCACCAGAACGGTGCGTTGCGTCATGGCAATGTGGCTGTGGGATGCGCCTGCATGCCGGCTCCTGGTTGCGAAACAATGGGCCACCCGGCTACGCTCCAGCACAACTATAGGAGAGGTCGCACATGCGCGCACGTGTCTGGTCGTGTGTCGCGCTGCTTCTGGCGGCGGCGGCATGCGCGCCCGAAGCACCGGACGCCGAAGCCCGGGATCAGGGCCGGACCTACACCGCCTGGCTCCAGGATCGCGAGTTCGAAAAACTGTGGGAGCGGTTTTCGCCGGAGATGAAGCGGACGTTTGCGTCGTCGGCCGATCTTGCGGCGTTCGCGGGCGAGGCAATGGCCGACCTCAATGGCGAGGCCGGTGCGCCGGACGAAACGGTGACCCGGGCAGACACCCTGATGGTGTATACCCGCCGGGCCGCACTCGCGAATTCGGGCAACCAGGTGGTGGTGCAGTGGACCCTGACGCGGGCCGGAGAGGTAACCGGCTTCGTGGTACGGCCGGCACTAGCGCTCTCGCCGGGGTGAGCTCAGCGCATTGGCCAGCGGCTCAAGCCGCTGCTCGGCTCTGCCGCTGAAGCGGCGTTCCGCCTGCGCCTCGTGGACTCCGTCGCCCCCGAGCGGCTTCAGCCGGCGAGAACGCAAGGCCGTCGCTAGAACACTCTCCCCCCCACAGGTACATCCCGCTCTGGCTGGAGCAGCACCACCCGGCCCTCGTCGTCTGGCAGCCCCAGCACCAGCACTTCCGATTGGAACCCTGCGATGTTGCGCTCGCCCAGGTTCAGGGCGGCGACCACCAGCCTCCCGACCAGTTCTTCCGGCCGGTAGAGCGCCGCCAGTTGCGCGCTGGATTTGCGCTCACCCAACGCGCCGAAGTCGATCCACAACTTGTGCGCCGGCTTCCGCGCTTTCTCGTTGACCTCGGCGCGCAGCACCCTCCCGACCCGCAGTTCCAGCACCGCGAATGCTTCGACTCCGGTCATGCGGCCTCCGTCGGTCGACTCGGGCGGCCGCAGGCCGCCCCTGATCTCACTTCTCACTTCCCACTTCCCACTTCTCACTTCCCACTTCCCACTTCAGAACTCCAGTTCTCCCCGCATCACCGTCACCGCCGTTCCGCCCAGCCGCACCCGCGGGCCGTTGACCTCCACGTGTACGGTGCCACCGCGCGCGGACAACTGCCTTGCCACGAGGGCCGTCTTCCCGAGCTTCCCGGCCCAGAACGGCCCCAGACAGCAATGAGCCGATCCGGTGACCGGATCTTCGTCGATTCCGCACGCAGGAGCGAAGAAACGGCTCACGAAGTCAATCTCGCGGTCTTCACCCGGTGCGGTGACCATCACGCCCCGCGCCTCAATGCTCTTGAGCGTGAGGAAATCGGGCTTGAGCGAACGCACAACCGCCGCGCTCTCCACTTCCAGCATCCAGTCGGTTGCGTTGCGCCCCACGAAGCGGGGCGCTGAAATGCCCAGTGCCTGGATCAGACCGTCGGGGGGTGATGTGGCGTGGGCCGGCTGCGCCGGGAAGTCGAGGACGATCTGTCCGGTGGCCCGGCGCGCGCCGAGCTCGCCGCTGCGGGTGTGGAAGCGTGCGTCGGCGTTGGGTGCGAGATGCCCGTCCTGCCACAGCACGTGCGCGCTTGCCAGGGTGGCATGGCCGCAGAGATCCACCTCGACCGCGGGGGTGAACCAGCGCAGGTCGTAGCTGCCGTCGGTGCGCCCAAGCAGGAAGGCGGTCTCGCTGAGATTCATTTCGCCGGCGATGGCGAGAAGGCTCGCGTCCGGCAGCATCGACGGCAGCAGGCAAACGGCGGCAGGATTGCCGGTGAAGGCCCGCTCGGCGAACGCGTCCACCTGGACTATGGGAAGCTTCATCGGAACCGGGGTTGAAGTTCCCCAAAATACAACCGGCGGCTCAGGGCCGCCGGTCGTCGTCGTGTCGGATGCTGCGGTTCAGGGCTTCTTGTCCTTGTCCCGGTCGAGCAACTCACCCGCCTTCTTCTGGGCCTTGCCCCACTGCTCCTTCGCCTTGCCCTGCACTTCCTGGAGGTTGCCCTTCGCCTGCTCGCTCTCGTCATCCACCAGGTCGGCGGTGCCGGAGCGGACCTCGCCTTCGGCGTCCTTCAGCTTGCCTTCGGCGAGATCCTTCATTCCTTCACGCTTCAGCCTGTCGGCAAAGCTCTCGTTCGAGCTCATGATGTCTCCTTCGCTGGAGGTCTGTTCTGCTCGCTGCGCACGCTCGATGCCGTCGCGGAGACGGGCCTTGACAGCTCGTGCGAGCTGGATCATCCCGTCCGCCGGGTTCGGCGTTGACTTGCGAATCGGCATGCACGCATTCGCTCCGCTCACTGGTACGATGCGAAGCTACTGATTGGGGATGGCCGGGGCGGTGACCTGTGCCACAGAGGAATGCTCCGCATAGTGGCAGGCGGCGCGGGTGGCGCCCACCGGGCGAAGCAGCGGTGTTTCAGTGCTGCAACGTCCATCACGTAGCTGGTGGAAACACCGGGTGTGGAAGTGGCAGCCCGGCGGCGGAGCGGACGGACTCGGCAGGTCCCCGCTGAGCACGATCCGCTCGCGCTGGCGCGTGGGGTCGGGCTCCGGCACCGCGGAGAGGAGCGCCTGGGTATAGGGATGCCGTGGATTGGCGAGCAGCTCCTCGGTGGCACCGGTCTCGACGATCCGCCCGAGATACATCACCGCGATGCGGTGCGCCAGTTGGCGAACCACCGCGAGGTCGTGGGCGATGAACAGGTACGACAGCCCCCGGCGCTGCTGCAGCTCGCGCAGCAGGTTGAGCACCTGCGCCTGCACCGAGACGTCCAGCGCCGATACCGGCTCGTCGCATACGATGAACGACGGCTCCACCGCCAGCGCGCGTGCGATCCCGATCCGCTGCCGCTGCCCGCCCGAGAATTCGTGGGGATAGCGACCTGCGTACGAGGCGTCGAGCCCCACCTCCTCGAGCAGTGCCGCCACCCGTCGGGCGGTCCCCGCGCGGTCGGCCAGCTTGTGGATCTGGATTCCCTCGGCCACGGCGTCACCCACCGTCAGCCGCGGGTTGAGCGAGCTGTACGGATCCTGGAAAATGATCTGCATCTTGCGTCGCAGCGCGCGCAGTTCTTCGCGCCCCAGCGCCAGCACGTCGCGGCCCTCGAACATCACCGAGCCGGAGGTGGGCTCCTGCAGCCGCAGGATGGAGCGCCCCGCCGAACTCTTGCCGCAGCCGGACTCGCCCACCAGCGCCAGTGTCTCACCCTGGGCAACATCGAGCGAGATGCCGTCCACCGCGCGCACTGGTGGGGTCGAGCGCTGGAACAGCCCGCCCGAGCGGTAGTGCTTCACCAGGTCGCGCACGTCCAGCAACGGGCCACCGTTGGCTGCCGGTGCGGTCATTGCTGGTCCTCCGCCAGCCAGCAGCGCATGCTGTGCTCAGGCCCCACCTGGAGCATCGGCGGCATCTCGGCGCTGCGGGCATGCACGATGGGGCATCGGGTGCGGAAGCGGCAGCCACTGGGCCACGCGCTCGGCGGCGGCACCGTCCCAGGAATCGGCATGAGGTGGCCCACCGGTCCGGTCAGTCTCGGCACCGAGGCGAAGAGTCCCTGGGTGTACGGATGCGAAGGCTTCGCGAACAACGCGGCGGTGGATGCCTGCTCCACGATCTGCCCGGCGTACATCACGGCCACCCGGTCGGCGCGCCCGGCAACGATGCCGAGGTCGTGGGTGATCAGCAGCATCGACATGCCGTGCGTCGCGCGAAGCTGGTCGAGCAGCTCCAGGATCTGCGCCTGCACCGTGACATCGAGGGCGGTGGTGGGTTCGTCGGCGATCAGCAGCTCGGGCTCGCCGGCCAGCGCGATGGCGATCATCACCCGCTGGCGCATGCCGCCGCTCAACTGGTGAGGATACGCATCCAGCCGGCTGGCGGCGTCGGGGATGCCGACTTCGTTCAGCAGCTTGAGTGCCCGGTCGCGCGCCTCCTGCTTCGGGACCTTGAAGTGCGCGTGCACCACCTCGGTGATCTGGTCCCCGACAGTGAAGACCGGGTTGAGGCTGGTCATCGGATCCTGGAAGATCATCGCTATCCGCCGCCCCCGGACTTTGCGGAGCGACTTGTCATCCAGCGCCAGCACATCCGTCCCGTCCAGCACCACCGCGCTGCCAGACGCGATCCGGCCGGGTGGTGGCACCAGCCGCAACAGGGCCAGGGCCGAGAGGCTCTTCCCGCATCCCGACTCGCCCACCAGTGCCAGGGTCTCGCCCCGCGCCAGCTCGAAGCTGACGCCGTCCACCGGATGCACGCCGCCGGTGGCACGATCGGGGAACGTCACCCGCAGGTCGCGGACTTCGAGCAGTGGACTCATGAACTCCTGGATTCGGCGGCGCGGTGCAGTGCCTCACCGAACAAGTTGATCGCGAGCACCGTCGCCACGATGGCGAGGCCGGGGAAGAGACTCACCCAGGGTGCCGCCTGCAGCACATCCTTGCCTTCGAGGATCATTCCGCCCCACGAGGGCGTCGGCGGCCGGACGCCGAGACCGAGAAACGAGAGGCCGGCCTCGAGCAGGATGACGTCTCCCACGCCGAGCATCGCCGCCACCGCAAGCGGACCTATGGTGTTGGGCAGCAGGTGGCGAAACATAACGCGCCTCGCCCCGGCCCCGAGCGCCTGGGCCGACCGCACGAACTCGGCTTCCCGCAGGCGAAGCACCTCCGCCCGCACTAGCCGGCTGGTGCCGAGCCAGCCTGTCGCGCCGATCACCAGGATCAGCGCGGCCAGCGGCAGGCGGTCCCACGCGGCGACCAGCAGGAGCAGCAGGAAGAGCCGGGGAATGGCCATCGCGCCGTCCACTACGCGCATGACGATGGTGTCGGTCACACCGCCAAAGAAGCCCGCGACCAGCCCGACCACGGCGCCGAGCGTGATGGAGAGCGCCACCGCGATCACCGCGACCGCCAGTGAGATACGCGCACCATTGGCCACGCGGGACAGCACGTCACGGCTGAGGTGATCAGTTCCAAACGGGTGGATCGCGCTGGGTGGACGCAACGCACCGTCCACGATGTCGAACTGGGTGGCGGGGTCGGGCAGTGCCAGAGGCGCGGCCAGCGCAAAGAGCGCGATCACCACCAGTGCCACGGCTCCAGCGCGCCCATTGGCCACCCGCATGGTGCGGCGAAGCAGGCTCGGCGCCGGCGCAGTCATGCCGGGCGGACGCGCGGGTCAAGTGCGGCATACGCGAGGTCGGCCAGCAGCCCGCCCAGCACCACCAGCACCGCCACCAGCAGCGTGACACCCATCAGCAGGGGATAGTCGCGGGTGCCGACCGCTTCTGCGGCCAGCGAGCCCAGGCCGGGCCACGCGAACACACTCTCCACGAATACCGATCCGGCAGCGAGCACGGGAAGCCAGAGCCCGAGCAGGGTGACGATGGGGAAAAGCGATGTGCGGAGCGCGTGGCGCCAGCGAATGCGCCGCTCGCTGAGCCCACGCGCGCGCGCCGCGGCCACGAAAGGCTGCGCCAGCGCTTCGAGCATCGCCGTCCGCTGGTAGCGCATCACGGCGCCGATGCTGACGACGGTCAGCGTCAGGAGTGGCAGTGCCAGGTGGCGGAGCAGGTCCACGACCTGTGTCATCCATGGGGCGTCGGGTGCGAGCAGCGGGTCCCGAAAGCCGCCCACCGGCAGCAGCCGCCACTCGATGCCGACCAGCCACGCGAGCACCAGGCCGAGCCAGAACGATGGCGTTGCATACGCTGCGAGTGACACCACGCCGGCGGTCCGATCGAGCGGGCTGTCCCGGCGGAGCGCCTGCATCGCGCCGAGCAGCGCGCCGCCCAGCATCGTCAGGAGCAGCGCGCCACCGCCCAGGAGCACCGAGGCCGGCAGTCGGTCGAGAATGATCTCGCGCACGGGGCGGCCGTAGTGGATCGATCGCCCGAAATCGCCGCCCGTTGCCGCGACGACGAAGGTGGCGTACTGCGACAGCAGTGGCTGGTCGAGACCGTAGCGGGCGCGAAGTCCGGCCAGTTCTGCTGCCGGCATGGGGCGTTCGTCGCCCAGCCGGGAGAGCGGGTCTCCCGGCGCGAGGCGCATCAGGAAAAATGCGAGCGTGATCGCGATCGCGACCGTGAGGGCGGCGAGCAGCAGGCGTCGAGCCAGCCAGCGCGCCATGCTAGCGGCGGACTCGGTCTCGCGCGAGTTCGGCACCGTCGCGAATGCGCCAGCGCCAGGCCATCATCCACGGCGAGCCCGGACGAAGCGAGACGTCCTCATAGCGGCGATGGAGCGCCACGACTTCGTAGGGCGCATACAGAAACGCTGCGGGCGCGCTTTTCTCCAGCTCATGCATGGCGGCGAGCCACACCGGCGTGGCATCGCCCCGGGTCTGTCGTGCGGCGGCCATCAGCGAATCCACCACCGGCTCGCACCAGCCCGACGCATTGCCGGAGCCATCACAGCTCCACGTCAGCGGGAATGCCGACGGCGTCGGCTCCTGTGTCAGCGACCCGAAGATCACGTCGAAGTTGCCACTGTTCAGCCGGTCCATCCACGCGCCGCGATCGCTCACCGTCATGCTGAGGTCGATGCCCAGCTCGCGGTGCTGGGCCATGGCGATCTCGGTCAGTCGCCGGCGAAACATGCTGGTTCCCGGAACTTCGACTGTCAACGCGAGGGGCACGCCATTCCGGTCACGAATGCCGTCGCCATTGCTGTCGCGCCAACCGGCGGCATGGAGCAGTTGGGCCGCCTGCGTCGAGTCGCGATCCGCCGCTTCCGGTGCCAGTTCACTGAGCCAGAGCGACGTAGGAATCGGCCCGTAGGGCACCTTGGCATAGGGCCCCAGCATCGACCGCAGCATCGCGTCCCGGTCGAGCGCCAGCACCAGCGCACGGCGCACGCGTACATCGGCGAGAATCGGATGTGGCCGGGTGGAGTCTGCCCGCGTGCGGGTGTTGAACAGGAGGTAACCCACCGAGTTGGATGGGATCGTCACCAGCCGGAATCCCCGCGCCTCGAGCTGCTCGCGATTGGACAGCGGCGGGACCGGACCCCGCAACGCATCGGCCTCCCCTGAAAGCAGGAGGTTGAGCCGTGCGCTCGCGTCGGTGGCCACCCGGATGACGATCCGGCCGATGCCGGGGCGCCCCAGGAAGAATGCCGGGTTGGCGGTGAACTCGAGCATCTGCCCCGGCACCGTACGCGTCCAGCGATAGGCGCCGTTGCCCACCGGGGCGCGGGCGTATTCGGCCGTGGCGATGCTGTCGGGATCGAGTCCGCGCAGGAGGTGCGCCGGCAGCGGCTGGACGTAATGGGTGGCGTCGAAGAACTGCTCGGGATATGTCCGCTTGAACGAGATGACCACCCGGCGCTGGCCTTCGGCATGGACGGTGTCGATGCCCTCGAGCAATTCGGCGATGGATGGAGCGATCGCGGGATCCAGCGCGCGGTGGAACGTGAAGACCACGTCCTGGGCCGTCACCGGCCTGCCATCGTGCCATCGTGCGCGTGGATCGAGCTCGAAGACCAGCGTCAGCGAGTCCCGGCGGGACCAGCTCCGCGCCAGTTGCGGCTGGTAGCCCGATTCGTCCAGCGTGCTGCGGCCGGGCCCTTCGACGGCGAGCCGCAGGAACAGCAAGTCGGCGACGTGGGTGTTTTCGGTGGTCGAGGCGGGCCCCTCCATGAGGGTCGGCACCGGCAGCGTGGCGTATTCGCCGCTGACGATGACCAGCGTGCCGGGGAGTTGCCGCTGGGCTGACGCGTCGCAGGCAGCAAGCCCGGCCAGCAGCGAAATGGCGAGTGCGGTGCGCATCATGGCTGGCTCCAGTGGGCGGCGCGTCAGCGCCGCCAGGTCCAGTCAGGTGACCGGAATCGTTTCTCGTGGGGGCGGGCGGCTCGTAACAGCGGCCCGTTGTCGCGAACCTCATGCCAGTCCTGCTGCCAGTCCTGGGCAGCGTCGCGCACAGCGAGTGCGGCCTCGTCAAAG
Organism: Gemmatimonadales bacterium; assembly: GCA_025937755.1. Taxonomy (GTDB): domain Bacteria; phylum Gemmatimonadota; class Gemmatimonadetes; order Gemmatimonadales; family GWC2-71-9; genus CAMLHP01. Next base: position 22,934 of record JAICQR010000005.1, read on the forward strand.
CCCACGCGCCGGCCCAGCGCCGTGGCCAGGGTGCCATCGCGGAGGACGGGAGCTTCGCCCAGCGTCACCTCGCTCGCCACCGACTGCGAGCCGGCCAGCAGCAACGAGCCATGCTGGAGCAGCGCAATGCCCTGACGCACCTGCGCGCTGCCCACAAGCTTGTCTGGGCCCAGCACCAGTTCGCCACCAACAGGTGCCGCGAAACAGGCTCCGCTGCCCAGCGACGGGCTCGTGACCGGTGCCGGCGCAAGTGCCACCGGTGCCCCGAGACGATGGAGCGCGGCGGCCAGCAGCTCGTGGATCGTGCGGTAGGCATCGCGCAACGCCCCAAGCAGTTCGCCCGGCGCCGCCACCGCGTAGGTCAGCTCGTCGGCGTGCCAGACAGCGCGGCCGCCGGTCGGCCTGCGGACCACGTTAATGCCGAGCTGCTCGATCCTGCTGCGATCGTACCGCCGGAGCGCCGGCTCGTTGCGCCCGAACGAAAGGCAGGGTGGCGACCACCGGTACACCCGGAGCACGGCCTGCCCCTGTTCCGCGAGGTCGAGCAGCCCGGCATCCACCGCCATGTTGGCCCAGCCCGGCCGTGGCTCGGTGTCGAGCCAGAACTGCCAGGCCGCCGGCGCCGCCGAGCTCACGTCAGGCGTAGGCTTCCATCCCCTGCCAGCGGCACACCAGGTTGCGATCGCCGTAGGCACCATCGATTCGCGACACCACGGGCCAGACCTTGTGGGCGCGAGTGGCCTCGGAAGGGAAGGCTGCCCGCTCGCGCGAGTAGGGCCGGTCCCAGCTGTCGCTCAGGCACTCGGTGAGCGTGTGGGGCGCGCCCTTCAGGAGATTGCGCGCCCGGTCCGCCTTGCCCTCCTCGATCTCGCGGATCTCCTCGCGAATGGCGATCATCGCGTCGCAGAACCGGTCCAGCTCTTCCTTCGACTCGCTCTCGGTCGGCTCGACCATGAGCGTCCCCGCCACCGGAAACGACACCGTTGGCGGATGGAACCCGAAATCGATGAGCCGCTTGGCGATGTCCTCGACATCAACCCCGGCGCTGGCCTTGAAGGGACGCATGTCGATGATGCACTCGTGCGCCACCAGCCCGTGAGCCCCGCTGTACAACAGGTCGAAGTGACTTTCGAGCCGCTTGGCGATGTAATTGGCGCTGAGGATCGCGACCTGGGTCGACTCGACCAGACCCTCCGCACCCATGAGCGCGATATAGGCCCATGAGATCGGGAGGATGAGCGGGCTGCCCCAGGGTGCCGCGGAGATGGTCCCGCTGGCGGCCGCGTGGCCGAGGTCCACGACCGGGTGTCCCGGAAGGTACGGCGCCAGGTGCGCCGCTGCGCCGATCGGCCCCATGCCGGGTCCGCCGCCGCCATGGGGGATGCAGAATGTCTTGTGCAGGTTGAGGTGGCAGACATCAGCCCCGATATCGGCGGGGCGGCAGAGCCCGACCTGCGCGTTCATGTTGGCGCCGTCCATGTATACCTGGCCGCCATTGGCATGCACGATGTCGCAGATCTCGCGGATGCTGGCTTCGAAGACACCGTGGGTCGAGGGGTACGTGACCATCAGCGCCGCCAGGGTCTCGGCGTGCTGGGCCGCCTTGGCCTTGAGGTCCGTGACATCGATGTTGCCGTTCGCATCGCTCTTGACCGCCACCACCTTGAGGCCCGCCAGCACGGCACTGGCGGGATTGGTGCCGTGGGCCGACATCGGGATCAGGCACACATCGCGATGTCCCTCGCCCCGGGCCGCGTGATAGGCGCGAATGACCGTCAGCCCGGCGAACTCGCCCTGCGAGCCTGCGTTCGGTTGCAGCGACACCCGCGCAAAGCCGGTGATCTCGGCCAGCTGATCTTCCAGCTGCTGGAAGAGCACCTGATAGCCCTGCGCCTGGTCCCGAGGCGCGAAGGGGTGCAACCGGTTGAACTCGCGCCAGCTGAGCGGCATCATCTCGACGGTGGCGTTGAGCTTCATGGTGCAGGAGCCCAGCGGGATCATCGCCGATGTCAACGAGAGGTCGCGATCTTCCAGCCGCTTCAGGTACCGCAGCATCTCGGTCTCGCTGCGGTAGCGGTGGAACACCTCGTGGGTCAGCACGTCGTCGCTCCGCCGGGTGGCGGGCGGCAGCGCGGTTGGCGCCGAGGTCCCGAGATCGTCCAGCATGAACGGCAGGGCGTCGTCGAGCGAGAAGATGGTGATGAGGTCGGCCAGGTCTCCCAGTGTCACGGTCTCATCCAGCGCGATGCAGAGGGTTGTGGGGCTCATGGCGCGCAGGTTGATGCGCCGGGCACGCGCGGCATCGAGAATGCGCGACTGGGTCCGACGTTCGACCTCGACACACACGGTGTCGAAGAACCGTTCGTGCACCACCTTGTATCGCAACCGGCGCAACGCGTTGGCCAGCAGCACCGCGCGCGAGTGCACCTGCTCCGCGATCCGGGTCAGGCCGTCGGGACCGTGATAAACCGCATACATCGCGGCCATCACGGCCAGCAGCACCTGCGCCGTGCAGATGTTGGACGTTGCCCGTTCGCGGCGGATGTGCTGCTCGCGCGTCTGCAGCGCCATCCGCAGCGCGGGCCGGCCCTCGGTGTCCTTCGACACGCCGATGATCCGTCCCGGCAGGTGACGCTTGAACGTGTCGCGGGTGGCGAAGAACCCGGCATGGGGCCCGCCATAGCCCATCGGCACGCCAAACCGCTGGCTGTTGCCCACCGCGACATCGGCGCCCCACTCGGCCGGCGCCTTCAGCAGCATCAGGGCGAGCAGGTCGGTCGCCGCGGTCACCAGCGCGTCGCCGTCATGCGCGCGCTCGGCCACGGCGCGGAAGTCCCGCACCTCGCCGTCGGTGGCGGGATACTGCACCAGGCAGCCGATGACGCCGGCGCCGAACTCGAACGTCTCCGGATCGCCGATGCTGATGGTGATGCCCCGTGCCGCGGCGCGGGTCTTCACCACGGCGATCGTCTGCGGGTGGCAGCGCTGGTCCACCAGCCAGGTGTGCGGTGTCGCCTTGCTGCTGGTGGCCGCCGACAACTGCATCGCCTCCGCGGCCGCGGTGGCCTCATCCAGCATCGATGCGTTGGCGATCTCGAGGCCGGTCAGATCGGACACGACGGTCTGGAAGGTGACCAGCGCTTCGAGCCGCCCCTGGGCGATCTCGGCCTGGTACGGCGTATAGGCCGTATACCATCCCGGATTCTCGAAAATGTTGCGCAGCACGACCGGCGGCGTGAAGGTGCCATGGTAGCCCATGCCGATGTACGAACGGAACACCTGGTTCTGCGCCCCCATCGCGCGGAGCGCCTGCAGCACCTCGCGCTCGGTGCGGCCCGGTGGCAGCGAGAGCGGGCGGCGGAGCCGAATGTCTTCCGGAATGACGGCATCGACCAGCTCGTCGAGCGAGTCGTAGCCCACCGTGCCGAGCATCGATTCGAGATCGGCGGCTCGGGGGCCGATGTGGCGCGCGGCGAAGTGGGTCTGTCGTGCGGAAACGGGCGGCGTAGCCTGGGTCCGACTGGTGTCGCGAGCAATTGGTGGGGCGGTGGTCATGATGACGTCCGGCTCCTGCCTCTGATGTCGATTGCGTCCAAGGACGGACGCCCCGGGAGACTCCGTCCCGGGGCGTCGGTCAGCTGCCTTGCCTCTGTGCGCTGCAAGGCTACTCGCCGATGTGCTTCCGGTAGCCGCCCGCATCGAGCAGGCTGTCGATCGCACCACGGTCGTCCAGCCGGATCTTCACCATCCACCCGTCGGTGTACGGGTCGCGGTTGACAGCAGCAGGGTCGGCATCCAGCGCGCCGTTGACCTCGATGATCTCGCCTGCCACCGGGCTGTACAACTCGGAGACGGCCTTGACCGCCTCGATGGTGCCGAATGGCTGGTTGGCATCGAACGTGTCCCCCACCTTGGGCAGGCTCACGTAGACGACGTCGCCCAGTTCGCCCTGGGCGTAATCGGTGATACCCACCGTCGCGATGCCTTCGCCGCCGGTGCGCACATATTCATGCTCGGTGGTGTAGCGGAGGTCGTCCGGAACGTTCGACACGGGAACTCCGAGGGTGACGGGGAACGGGCGGAGGATAGGGGCGCGCCGGGGTGAAATCAAGCGCGTTCGAGCAGCAACGTCCAGACCTCATGCGCGGCGCGCCGAAGGTCCTCCAGGGTGCCGTCATTGTCGATGATGTAGTCGGCTCGGGCCCGCTTTGCGCTCGACGGCATCTGGGCGGCAATCAACGCCCGGGCCTCGTTGCGGTCCAGGCCGCGCCGCTGCACCAGGCGGTCGAGCCGAACTGGCTCCGGGGCGTCCACCAGCACCACGGCATCGAATTCCGACGGGTCCATCACTTCATAGAGCAGCGGGATGTCGCTGACCACGACGAGGTCCCCCCGTTGCCGCGCCGCCTCCAGTTTGTGCTGCCTCCGGCGTTGCACCTCGGGGTGGACCAGCGCATTGAGGTCGCGGCGGGCGCTGGCGTCGTGCACCATGATCTCACGCATGCGGCCACGGTCGAGTGATCCGTCGGGCCGCAGCACCTCGGAGCCGAAGCGCCCCGCCATTGCGGCCAGCAGGGGCTCGCCAGGCGCCTGGGCCTCGCGCACCAGCTGGTCAGCATCGATGATGGTGGCGCCCCACGAGCGGAACCATTCGGCCACGGCGGACTTGCCGCTGGCGACGTTTCCCGTGAGGCCGATGTGATACACGCGGGACCGGCCGCTAGCTCCGCGCGCCGGCGACCCGCGCCTCGGGAAGCTCCAGCGCGCGCTGGTCCTCGTCTGCGCGGGGCACTTCATGACAGTGGCGGCAGCGCGCCTCATAGCTCTCGCGGCCGCCGACCATGATGGTAGGCGAGTCGTAGCGCGCCGGCCTGCCGTCGATCAGCCGCTGTGGCCGGCAGGCCAGCTCCCCGCAGCGGACACAGATGGCCTGGAGCTTGGTGACTTCCTCGGCCACGCAGAGCAGCGCGCCCATCGGGCCGAAGGGCTCACCCCTGAAGTCGGTGTCGAGCCCCGCGATGATGACGCGCTTGCCAGCCGCGGCCAGCGCGGTCACCACGTCCACGATGCCGGCATCGAGGAACTGGGCCTCGTCGATGGCGACGATATCAGTGTCGGGACGCACCTGCCGGAAGATTTCGGCGCCGGAATCGACCGGAGCGGCGTCGAGTTCGGCGCCATCATGGCTGGACACGCTGTACAACCCGGCGTAGCGGCTGTCGAGGTGGGACTTGAAGACCTGCACCCGCTTTCGTGCGATGATGCCCCGCCGAACCCGGCGGATGAGCTCCTCGCTCTTGCCGCTGAACATGGCGCCGGCGATCACCTCGATGCGGCCGGCGTGTGCTGCTGCTCCCATCCGGATTCCTCGCGAAAGGCTCGACAGGTTACGGAAAGATGCACGGGTGGTCAAGCGCGACATCGGCGGTCTTGCGAGTCGCGGCACCCGACCCATATTCAGCATCCGCTATCCATGGGGCTGCCTGAGGAGGTGTCGTGACCCGCCAGGAACTCGTTGCCACCGTTGCCCGTCGCCTGCATCTGCCGCGCGCCCGCGCTGCGGAAGTCGTGGACCTCGTGTTCGGCAATGACGGGATCATCGCGTCCGAGTTGCGACGGGGTGGCCGGGTGCAGATCAGTGGCTTCGGCAGCTTCGAGACCCGCCGGCGTGCAGCGCGCAAGGGCCGGAATCCTGCCACCAACGAAGAGATGACCCTGGCGCCCGCGGTGGTACCCGCCTTCCGTCCGGGCAAGGGCCTCAAGGACGTGGTCGCCCGCCGGCGTTAGCGGCGCGGTGGCCGCTCGGGACGGCCGCTCCGTTCGGGACGGCCACTCCGCTCCGGCCGGTCGGGCCGGCCCCGCCGCGGTCCCTCCGTGGGGCCCTTGTCGAGCCGCGCAGTCACGCGCCGCCGCCGGATAGTGAGTTGGCTGGCGCGTTCGGCGATCTGCTCGGCCTCGAGTGCGGGTACTTCTACCAGCGTGAAGCTCTCGCGGATCTCGATCTTGCCGATCCGGCTCCCATCCACACCGGCCTCCTTGACCAGCGCCGCCACGATATCGCCCGGTGTCACATCGTCGCGCGAGCCGACACCCATCCAGATCCGCGCCTTCTCGGCAGCGCCGCGCGATGCCGGATCGGCGCCGCGCGGAGCCGCTGCCACGGGCGCCGGCATGGCCAGCGCGCTCTGCCACAATTCGTAGAGGGCGGACGCGACCTGTACCGCGTCGTATCGCTCGAATACCGGAGCAAGTACCAGCGCCCCGCGCTCGAGGTCGCCCGTTTCCATGCGCCGGACGATATCGCGCCGGCGCTGGTCGCCCACATCTCGCACTCGCTCCGCGAACCCGGGAAGTCGGAATGCGCGTCGTGCGCTGGCAAGTTGAGGCAGGTAGCGGTCGGAGCCAGGCGTGGCGAGGAGCACGACATCTCCGCCGGCGCGAAGCTGTTGCAACCGGGCGGGGGTGGGAAGATCGTATGCAATAATCACCGGCGCGGGAGGCGTATCGCCGGTCAGGACCTCGACCGCGCCGCCCAGGGCCGGAACGGCACGCCGGAGGTCGGGAATGGACGCTCCACTCGCCAGCCACACCACCGCGTGGTCCGGATCAAGCAGTTCGAGGATCTGCCCCACGGCCTCAGCCCGGCGATCCCAGCCGACCGCAGCTACCCGCACCGGCTGATCCGAAGGGGCGGCGACCGACAGCAGATCCAGTTGAAGCGCCTTGCGCGCGTGTCGTTCGGCGATATCCAGCACGCCGCCCGCTTCCGAGCCAACAACCAGCCGTTGGGCATCGGGCGGCAGATCTGCGAGCAGCGAATCGAGCGGCTCGCGGTCCAGCCGTTCCGCGCCGGCAAGCACCAGCGATCGGACCGTGTCCATCTTGAGTGCGGTGCGCTGGACCAGCGCCATGGCAATGGCAGGCGTGGCCAGGAGCATGTCGACCTGACCTGCGAGGAGCAGACGAACGGCGCGAGCCTCGCCCTGGGCGGCCAGCACCCGCCAGTCGGTTCCGGCAGCAAGCCGGTGTGCCAGCGCGGCCCATTCAGCGAGCTCGGCGTCGGGCGCCAGCAGCAGGCAGGGGCGCGCTTCGGCCCGGCTCATGAGCCCGGCCAGCGCGGGCGTGGCCCACGCGGGGGTGGGCGGCGCCAGCAACGTCAGGTTGTTGCCGCGGGCGGCCGTGGCCACGGCCTCCCGGACCTCGCGCTGCGTCGCCTCCCAGCCCCACTCCTCGAGGCGGCTGGCCAGCGGCGCTGACAGGTGCAACTCTTCGAACAACGACACAGTCGCCTCGACTCTCAAAAAGCGGTGCAATCGGGGAGCAAGATAGAAGGCCCGCCCGTTGACTTGAAGGCCACGCTCCGAAACCTTTCCCGGCATCCCGTCAGACGTCCGGTTCGCTCACGTCCACTCAGGGCCACCGCTCTCGCATGCCTGACCCGCTTTCGTTGAACGTCCAGCACCTCAAGGCATCGGAAACGATCGCCATCGCCACCGAGGCCAGGCGCCGAAAGGCCGAGGGCGAGGAAGTATACGATCTGAGCGTCGGAGAGCCGGACTTCGACACCCCGGCCCTGGTGGCAGAGGCCGGGATCCAGGCCATCAGGAAAGGCCATACCCGCTATCCGCCCAACATCGGGCTTGCCGAGCTGCGAACTGCCATTGGCAGCCAGCTCGCCCGCCTCTCCGGCGGCCGGGCGGTCAATCCCGACAATATCGTGGTCAGTTCGGGCTCGAAGCAGGCGCTGTTCAACACCTGCTTCACGCTCTTCGGCCCGCACGACCGGGTTCTGATACCGGCGCCGGCATGGGTCTCGTATCCCCAGATCGTGCACTTGTGCCGGGCAGAACCGGTGATGGTCCCCGGCGACATCGAGTGGGGCCTCAAGGTCAGCGTACGCGATCTCGACCAGCACTACAGCAAGCTCACCAAGGGGCTGATCCTCTGCTCGCCCTGCAACCCCACCGGGTCGGTCTACACGCTCTCCGAACTGCGGGCGATTGCGGAGTGGGCCAGGAAGCACGACGTGTGGATCATCTCCGATGAGATTTATCGCCGAATCCACTATGGTCAGGGGCCCGCGCCATCAGTGCTCGACCTCCCCGATGAACTGCTCGAGCGCACGGTGGTCATCGCGGGTGCGAGCAAGGCCTACGCCATGACGGGGTGGAGAATCGGTGCCGCGCTGGCCCCAACTCACGTGGCGAAGAAGATCGCAGCGCTTCAGAGCCACACCACCACCGGCGCCAATCACCCGGCGCAGTGGGCCGCCGCCGCTGCCTTCGGAGATCCGAAAGTGGAGGAGGACATCTCCCGAATGGTTGCCGCGTTCCGGAAGCGCCGGGACTACATCGTCAACCGGTTCCGGGCGGAGGCGCCGGGGGTGGAGTTCGTCGAGCCGCACGGTGCTTTCTACTTCTTCTTCCGGGTCGATGGGATTCGCGAGCGCGATCCCATCGGCAGCGCAGAGTTCTGCGCCCAACTGATGCAGGACGAGGGTGTCGCGCTGGTACCGGGGGCGGCGTTCGGCGACGACCGCTGGGTGCGGCTGAGCTATGCCGCCAGCCAGCAGACCATCGAGGCGGGACTCGATCGGGTGCTTCGGTTCATCGACCGCCTCGCGGCGGTCCCTGCCGCCAGCAACGCGTGACCATCCAGGCGCACGCCGAGCCGCTGGACGGGCGGCTGCCCCCGGTGACATGGCGCTGGGATGCCGAGACCGACATCCTGTCGGGGGCCTTCAAGGCGGGACGGAAGGGCGGGGGTTTCACGGGAACGCTCGAGCTCACCGACGAGCACGGATCGGTGGCGGTGGTGGATGTGCAGCAGGGTGTCATCTGCGGGCTCGACATCGTGGTCTGGCCCGAGGTGCAGTCCTCGTCACGTCTGGTGGTGCCCGCGCAGTTGACCGATGGCCGCGTCGTGCTGGCCCGGCGCGAGCAGCCGAGCGTTGCCCTGCTTGAATTGGAAGCGCCGCTCGCGGTGTGGACCGACGCGTCGGAAACTGTATTTCACCTGCAGGTCGGCGAGCCGCGACCGGCCGACGTAGTGCGGGTCGCCGATCATCTCTACGTGGAAGTCGACAAGGACGCGGGACTAGCGGGCTTCTGGCTGACCGGTGTGCCGGCATTTCCGGAGTTTGATGAGGCCTGACCCTACTCCAGGTGCACGACGAGACCCGTCGTCAATGTCCGGTCATTGCGGAACTCCACCCCCGGCAGCGGCGAGACGTCGCGGTTGAAGGTGTAAGTCGTCTGGAATGCGAGCGTGCGGGTCAGCTTCACCTTGATCGCGGTCTGTGACGTGAGCAGGTAGTCCGCGAGGTCGCCCGCCACCGGCTGGATCTGGGAACTGTGGTCCAGCGTGACGTCGGTCGTGAGCGGCGTTGCTCCCCGGAACTGCAGGTTGAAGCGGGTGGACGACAGCGTGGGCGCCGCCGTGCTGCCGGCCGGCAGGTCGCGTGATTCGTAGTCCTGCAGCAGCGCCAGGCCCAGGGTCATGGTACTGGGCCCCTCCACCAGCAGGTTCACTTCAGCACCCACTGCGATCGCCGCACGCAAGTCGAGCAGCCGCACCGCGTCATGCTGCAGCGTGGTGCGGAGAAATGGCGACAGCTCGCGCCGCGGCTGGAAGCGCAGGTTGAACTCGCCCTGGTAGATGCTCACCGCGACGTCCCCTTCGCTCTTGCCATACCGCGCGGATCCCTTGACCGCGATCTCGACGCGCTTGTTCTCGAGCAGCCGGAGCCCGAGATCGGTGCTCAGCAGCGAGAGCGACTTGTTGCCGGCCATGTCGGTGAACGAAAGCTCCGCGTCCGCAACCCAGCGGCCATGTTCGGTCGAGTCGGCCGGTTGCGCGCGGAGCGCGGCCGCACTGACCAGCAGGAGTGGCAGGATGCGGATGGCGAGATTCATTCGGCGACCGAGGCGACGAATCATGGCAGCATGTGGTTGAGAGCAGCGGGGGATCCGCGCGCTAAATACAAGACCGGGCGGGCTGGCACAACCCTTCCCACTTCCCACTCCCCACTTCCCACTTCCCACTTCCCACTTCCCACTTCCCACTCCCCACTAGCGCGGCCGGATCCGCGCCAGCACCCGGCGCACACTGGCGGCACGCCGGCGACGCTCCGCCGCATTCAGCCTCCGCTCGTGGGCTTCGAGCAGGTCGCTCCGCGTGATGATGCCGATGACTTCTGTCGGCCGGCTCCTCGACACAACCGGCAGTCGTCCCACTTGCTGGCGGACCATGTGGTCCGCAGCGTCGCGCACGCTCTGGTCGTCGAAGATCACCGCCGCCGGCCGGGCAACGAGCGCGCCGACGGTCTCCAGCGGGTTGCGAGGTGTCTCGCGTATCTCGCGCCCCGTTACCACGCCAACCAGCCGGTCGGCGCTGTCCACCACCGGGAAGCCCTGATGCCGGGTGCCGGCCGCGCCCGAGGCAAGCCACGCACGCGCGTCGGAAATCGACATTGAAGCAGCCAACGTTACGGCCGGCTCGGCGCAGGCATCGCGCACCCGGATTCCCGCAAGATGGTCCACGCCATAGTCCGCCGGTACGGCGGTACCGCGCCGTACCAGCCGCTCGGTCATGATGGTGCTCCGCATCCGGAGCAGGGAGACCAGGTACGCCCCGGTGCACCCGGCGAGCAACGGCAGCAGGCCGAGTGGCTGCCGGGTGGTCTCGAAGGCGAAGACCACCGAGGTCATCAGCGCGCGCGATGCACCGGCGAAGATCGCCGCCATGCCCACCAGCGCGGCCACCCGCAGGTCGACGCCCAGGACGGGGAGGTATCGCTGCAGAACTCCGCCTGCCAGAGCGCCGAGCCCGCCGCCGATGGTGAAGAGCGGGGCAAGCGTCCCTCCCGATGTCCCGCTGCCGAGCGCCACCGACCACGATACCAGCTTCGCGACCACCAGCAGGAGCAGCGCGGTGCCGACGATGTCTCCCGACAGGATCGCCGTGATGTTGTCGTAGCCTACGCCCAGCGTCAGCGGCTCCAGCCAGCCCACAACCCCAACGACCACGGCACCGATCGCTGGCCACCACATCCAGTGCACCGGAAGGCGCTCGAAGGCATCCTCGATCCGGTAGAGCAGGCGCGTGATCACCACGGCAGCAAGGCCGATCAGTGCGCCGATCACGATGTAGGTCGCAAGCGCCGAACCCGAGGGTTGCGCGATGACCGGCATGGGAAAGGTCGGCTCGGGGCCGTGCAGCACCATGCGTATTCCAGCGGCAACGCTGGCGGCGAGCGCCACCGGCACCAGCGAGCGGGCCCGGTACTCGAACAGCAGTAGTTCCACCGACAGCAGCACCGCCGAGACCGGCGCCCCGAAGATGGCCGACATGCCCGCGGCCGCACCGGCGGCGAGCAGCACCTTCCGCTCGTCCGCCGTCGTGTGCAGCGTCTGCCCCAGGATCGAGCCCAGTGCCCCGCCGGTGGCGATGATCGGCCCCTCGGCGCCGAACGGCCCCCCGGTTCCGATGGACACGGCCGCCGACAGCGGCTTGAGCAGCGTCACTCGCGGTGAAATGCGGCTCTCCCCGTGAAGTATCCGCTCCATGGCTTCGGGAATGCCGTGGCCCCGGATGGCCGGCGTCCCCAGCCGCGCCATCAGGCCCACGATGAGCCCACCGACGATCGGCACCGCAATGACCAGCACCCCCAGCCCGTGCCCCGCGGGCGATGCCTCGGCCAGCGAAATCCTCTGGTAGAAGAAAAGGTTGGTTGCCAGCGCGATCAGCTTGACCAGCACCTCGGCCGCCGTGGCCCCTGCCAGTCCCATGAAACAGGCCAGTGCGGCGAGCTGGAGCAGCCTGCGGTGGTCGGGTTCGGGCTCGAGGGTGATGCCGGCGGACTGGAGGGTGGGATCGAGCGAAGGGGCGACTGGTACGGTGGCGTCGGAATCCGAAGTCATGGGCACAAAGTAGCGTCTTGTGCGACGCGAAGGGGAGGGACATTCTCCACCCTGTGAAGCTCGCCCATCTGGCCGATCCCCACCTCGGCATTCGGCAATACCACCGCCAGACTCCGGGCGGTCTCAACCAGCGGGAAGCGGACGTCGAATCCGCCTTCCGCTCGGCGGTAGACCGCGTCCTGGTGGCCCGACCCGATGCCGTACTGGTGGCAGGGGACCTGTTCCACAGCGTCCGCCCCACCAACGCCGCGATCGTGTTCGCCTTCCAGCAATTTCAGCGGATGCGGGAGGCGCTGCCGACGGCTCCCATCATTCTCATTGCGGGCAACCACGACACCCCTCGCTCGGTCGAGACCGGCTCCATCCTGCGGCTGTTCGAGGAGTTGAAGGTGGATGTCGCGACCACGCGGGAGCGGACCTTCGACTATCCCGAGCTCGACCTGTCGGTTCTGGCGGTGCCCCACCAGGCGCTGGTGCGGGAGGACCGCCCGTCGCTGCGGCCATCCGGCTCCCGCAAGCACCAGGTGCTGGTGATCCACGGCGACGTGGAAGGGGTGGTGGCGCACGATCACGGTGTGGCCGAGTACGGCGGCGCCATGGTCACCGCGGCCGAGCTTGGCGCTGAACACTGGAGCTATGTGGCGTTCGGACACTACCACGTGCAACGGCAGATCGCGCCGCGCGCCTGGTACGCCGGTTCGCTGGAGTACGTGAGCACCAATCCCTGGGGCGAAATGCGGGAAGGTGCGCTGCATGGTGCCGGGGGCAAAGGCTGGCTGCTCGCCGATCTGGAGTCCGGTGCCATCGAGCGCATCACAGTACCGCTGGCGCGCCGCTACATCGACCTCCCCAGCATCAACGGCGCGGGACTCGGTCCTGAAGAGCTCGATCGGGCCATCCGCGAACGGCTGACGGCAGTGTCCGGCGGTATCGGCGGCCAGGTGGTGCGACTGGTGGTCACGGAGGTTCCCCGAACCGTGGCTCGGTTACTGGATCACGCATTCCTGCGCGCAGCGCGGGCGGAGGCCCTGCACTTTCATCTCGACCTGCGGCGGCCCGAACCAACCAGCAGCGAGGAGAGCGGAGCAGCCGGCCGGCGGGCGACGCTGACCGAGATTGTGCAGGAGTACCTCGAGCGGCGCCGCCTGCCCGAAGGTCTCGACCGTGCGACGTTCGTGCAGACGGGCGTCGAACTGGTGGAAACCGCCGAACGCAACCTGTCGGACAGCTGATGCGTATCGACCGCCTGCGCCTGCTCAACTTCCGCCAGCACGAGGCCACCGAGCTGGAGTTCGGGGCCGGGCTCACCGGCATCGTGGGTCCCAATGGCGCGGGCAAGACCACGCTGCTCGAGGCGATCGCGTGGGTCATGTATGGCATGAAGGCGGCGCGCGGAGCCCGCGACAACATGCGCCGGCGCAATGCTCCGCCCCGCTCGCGCATGGAAGTGGAGATGGAATTCTCTCTCGGCGCGCATCACTATCGCGTGCTGCGGAGTCTCAATAGCGCCCAGCTGTGGCAGGACCACAATCCGGAGCCGATCGCCACCAGCCTCGACACCGTCACCGAGCGGATCACTCGCCTGCTCGGGATGACCCGTGAGGAATTCTTCAACACTTACTTCACCGGCCAGAAGGATCTCGCGGTGATGGCGTCGCTCAGCGCGCCGCAGCGGGCCCAGTTCCTGTCGCGTGTGCTGGGCTACGAGCGGATCCGTCTGGCGCAGGACCGGCTCAAGGCGATGCGCCAGGGGAGCCGGCTCAAGGTCGGGGTACTGGAGTCGGCGTTGCCCGATGCAAGGGCGGTGGCGGGCGAACTCGATGCAGCCGCCAATCGCCAGCGAGCCGCGACCGAAGCCGAATCCAGTCTGCGACTGACATTCGATGAACTGTCGGCTCGGCTCGTCGCAGCAAGGCCCCATTGGGACAAGGTCCGCGCGACCCGGGAGCAGCTGACTACGCTCGAGGGTGAGCGCCGCGTGGCGGAGGCCAACAGCCGTGCGCTGGGAGAGCGGGCCGAGCGACTTGAAGACGCACTCAAGGATGCGCGCGCGGCAGGCGCCAAGGCCGAGGAACTCGGCACCAGACTCACCCAGCTGGTGGTGCTCGAAGCCGAGGATGCCACCCTCACCGAGCAGAGCCGGGAATTCTTCCGCCAACGCGAGGCAATCGCCCAGCGGGATGCCCAACGCAGCCGCCTCTCCGAGATCGACGCGCAGTTGCTTCGGCTGCCACAAACCGAACAGCTGGAACTGGTGCATGGCCGGGCCGCGGGCTTGCGGCAACGCCTGGCCGACGTGGCCCAGCAGGCGGAGGAGCTCCGTACCTCCTGGGTGCGCGATTCAGCGGATGCGCAGAGCAGCCGCAAGGCGCTGCTGGCGCAGTTCAACGATCTCACGTCCCAGCGCGAGCGACTCGCCGGCATGGGCCGCGACGGAGTATGCCCGACCTGTGCACGGCCCCTGGGGGATGAGTTCGATCGCGTGCTGGGCCTGCTCGACCGGCAGGTGGAAGAGGTCAAGTCGAATGGCGTCTACTACAAGCGGCGCATCGACCAGTTGAGGGAGCAGCCGCCGGAACTTGTCGCCCTGGAACAGGCACGCGAAAAGCTCGAGCAGGAAGGGGCGGAACTCGCGTCTGAGCAGGCTCGGCTGGAAGTTCAGGTCGCGGAGCGCCGCTCGCTGCGGGCGGAGCGGGAGCGGCTCGTGGCGCGGCTGGCGGAACTCGAGTCGATCGCCGGGGTGGCGGCATCGGGCTACGACGCCACACGCCATCAGGTGGTCCGTGAATCGGTGCGGATGCTCCAGCCGCTGGCGGTGGAGGCGGCGGGACTTCGGAGCAGTGCCGCGCGCATGGCCGAGCTCGAGCGTGAGCTCGAGGACGTCGTCCGGCGGCGAGGTGAGGCGGACAGCAGCCTCGCGGCCGTCCTGCAGGCGATCGGGGCGTTGCAGTTCGATCCCGAAGCGTTCGCCCGGGCCGGCGCCGAGGAGGCGAGCGCCACCGCCGAGCACCGGGCGGCGGAACTTGCCCTGGTGCGCGCGCGGGGCGAGCGCGAGTCGGCGGACGAGGCGCTGGGCGCCGCGCGCCGACGTGCCGAGGAGGCGGAGCTCCGCCGCCGCGAGTTGCGTGATGCCCGGCGAGCGCAGCTGCTGCAGGACGAACTCGACCGGGCCCTGTCGGACCTGCGCACCGACCTCAACCAGCAACTGCGCCCCGAGCTGTCCGAGATCGCGTCGTCGTTTCTGACCGACCTGACCCGCGGGCGTTATGACGAGCTGGAGTTGAACGAGAACTACGAGCCGCTGCTGCTGGACGATGGCGCCTCCAAGCCGGTGATCTCCGGTGGCGAGGAGGACGTGGCCAATCTTGCGCTCCGGCTGGCGATCAGCCAGATGATTGCCGATCGCGCGGGCCAGCCACTGTCGCTGCTGGTGCTGGACGAGATTTTCGGCTCGCTGGACGAGGACCGGCGCGCGGCGGTGGTGGAGTTGCTGCGTAGCCTGGCGGACCGGTTCCCTCAGGTCATTCTCATTACCCACATCGACAGCATTCGCGACGGATTCGACCGGGTCATCCGGGTGGACTACGATGCGACCCGCGGAGTATCCGACGTCCGCGAGGAACCGGAAGGGTTCGATGGCGTTGCGGCCTGAGCGTGCGCTGCTTGGCCCCGAGCGGCCCGGTGTGCGCGACATCGAGGCGCTCAACCGCGTCTTTTCCGAGTCGTTCACCGACCGCTACGTTCGCGACGGCCTCACCGGGGTGCGGGTGCCTCACCTCAATTCCCTGGTGTGGCGCTATGCGATCGAGGACGCGGGTGACGGGGCCATGGTATGGCGGGACCAGGATGGCGCCATCGCCGCATTCAACATGGTGCATCGCTCCGGTACCGAGGGGTGGATGGGGCCGCTGGCGGTGCGTCCCGACCGGCAGGGCGAAGGAATCGGATCAACCATGGTGCGCAGCGGCATCGACTGGCTGCGCGCCGGCGGAGCCACCACCATTGGGCTCGAGACCATGCCCCGGACGGTGGAGAATATCGGGTTCTACAGCCGGCTGGGTCTGGTGCCGGGCCCGCTCACGGTCACGTTCATCCGGGATGCAGCGCGGCCGGGACGGGTGGCCCACGAGCGCCTGGGCCAGGCGCGGGACACGGACGCTCTGATCGAGGCATGCCGGGTGCTGACAGGGGACCTCTCGCCCGGGGTGGACTTCACCCGGGAAATCAGGCTGACGCTGGAGCTGGGGCTGGGTGATGTGTCGCTGGTGCGGCGCGACGGTGCGCTGGAGGGATTCGCGCTGTGGCACTCGGCGCCGCTGGCGGCGGGGCGTCCCCGGGACGAACTGCGGGTGCTCAAGATCGTGGCGCGCGATCTCGAGGTCTTCACCAGCCTGATGACGCTGGCGCAGCGCGCGGCGCAGGAGGAACAGGTGCGCCGTCGCGTCTCGGTGCGATGCCAGGGCGCCGCGAACGGTGCCTATCGCCAGCTGGTTGCGCTGGGATACCGGGTGCACTGGACCGACCTGCGGATGACGCTGCACGATGCACCGGAACCGGACGTCCGTGGCATCGTGATGTCCAATTGGGAGATCTGAGCATCAGCGCGTCAGGGCCCAGCCCCGCACGAAGAGGATCGCCGAGGCAGCCATAAGGAGGTGGACCGCGGGCGCGGTGATGCCCATTGCAACAGCGAGCACGAACCAGGCAACGAGCAGCACAATTGCAAGCAGAAATGTCGGCATCGGTTGCGTTCCTCGTAGTTGACTGGGTGGGTACCGCTTCCTAGTTTAGTGGCGTCGGGCGACGGCGGGGAACCCCGTTACTGAGCCGATAAGTCCGATCCGGGTTCTGCATACCATTTCCGATGCCATGCCCCTCGGGGGAAGGCAGAAGTCACGGCGAAGGACCCAAGCGTTATCGATTGGGCTTCAGTAGACCTCCCCGTCGTCGTTCCGTCTCGCGCTCGCCGGCCCAGTGGCCGGCGATCGCACATCCCCCACCGCTTGACTCGCTCCCCGCGCAGGCCATCTTCCTCTGGACTGCCACAGGATCGTGCATGCCCGTATGCGCCGCTACCCGGCGCTCGCATTTCAATGCCGCGCACCGGCTCCATAATCCGGCGCGGCCTGACGACTGGAATGCGGCGACGTTCGGACTTTGCAACAATCCCCACTTTCACGGCCACAATTACGAGCTCGACGTGACAGTCGAGGGACCCATCGACCAGGAAACCGGCTACGTGCTCGACCTGGGCGTCCTGGCCGACGTGGTCGAGGAGCGGATCATCAAGCGGCTGGACCACCGAAATCTCAATGTCGAGGTCGAATGGTTTGCCGACCTCAACCCCACGGTCGAGAATATCGCCGTGGTCATCTGGCGCGAACTGCGCGCCGCCCTCCCCGAGTCGCTTGTGCTCCGGGTGCGGCTTTGGGAGACACCGAGGAACTATGTCGAATACGAAGGCGGGTGATGGGTTCGCGGCGGAAGTCCACCACATCCTCGAGGCCCTGGGAGAAGATCCGGACCGTCCAGGGCTGCGCCGCACCCCAGCCCGGGTGGAGGCCTCGCTTCGCTGGCTGACGCGGGGCTACTCCATGTCGGTGCAGGACGCCGTGGGTGACGCGGTGTTCGAGGCGGCCCACCAGAGCATGATCATGGTGCGCGACATCGAGGTGTACTCGCTCTGTGAGCATCACCTGCTCCCGTTCTACGGCCGGGCCCACGTGGCCTACATCCCCAATGGCCGGATCGTGGGGCTCTCCAAGCTGGCGCGCATTGTGGAGATGTTTTCCCGCCGGCTGCAGGTCCAGGAACGCCTGACCGACCAGATCGCCGACGCGGTGATGGACGTGCTCCAGCCCGGCGGGGTGGGGGTGGTGATCGATGCCGCCCACTTCTGCATGATGATGCGCGGGGTGGAGAAGCAGAACTCGCGCACGGTGACCAGCGCCCTGCGGGGCGCGTTCCGCGACGATTCCAAGACCCGGGACGAGTTCCTCCGCCTGGCCCACAACAGCGGGTACAACCGGTGAGGCGCGCCGGGGCGTGGGCCGTGATCGCAAGCATGCTGGCGGCAACCGCGCTGGCGCTCGCAGCCCCGCTCGCCGCGCAGTCCGGTCGCGCTGTCGCACTCCCCGCGTTGCCCGACTCAGCCGGCTGGGGCGTGCATGTCCTCGCCGCTCGTCAGGATCGGATCGGGGGCGTATGGGTCGGCACCTACGGGGACGGCATCTATCACCTGCCCGCCGATTCCGGGCGATGGCGACACATCGTCTCGGACACCACCCCGGGGTCGATCGCGTGGGACTTCGTGCATGCGTTTGCCTTCGGGCCGGCTGGACAGATCTGGTACGGCACGGTCGGCAACGGCTGGGGCCTCTCGGTGGACAGTGGACGTACCTGGCGCAACTGGACTTTCGACCAGCTGGGTCCCGAGTGGCAGTATGTCGCCCCGGACGGGATCGTGGCGTTGGGCGACACCACCGTCGTCGCAACCGCCGATGGATTGCTGGTCACGGCCGACGATGGCGAGTCCTGGACCGCCATCGTGGACAGCGTTGGACCGCCGGCACGCGGTCCTGCCGACACGGCGCTGGTGCT
This sequence comes from Gemmatimonadales bacterium, assembly GCA_025937755.1. Lineage (GTDB taxonomy): Bacteria > Gemmatimonadota > Gemmatimonadetes > Gemmatimonadales > GWC2-71-9 > CAMLHP01. Next base: position 41,455 of record JAICQR010000005.1, read on the forward strand.
GCTGCCCAGCGAGTACATCCTTGGCATGGGCGCCGCCAGCCGGGGACGTGTGGTATTCACCACGCTCGATGGCGGATTTCAGCTCGAACCCGGCGGCGGCAGCTGGACCGTGAGCCGGGCCAGTGTCAGCTTGCCACTCGATCCGACCCTGGTCTTCCTCCGCCGTCGCAGCTTTACCCGGAGCCACTGCGGCCTGCACCCCGCGGGAACCCCGTACTCCTGCGCTCCCCGCACGGCCCGCAACGCGCCGCGCGCTGCGGTGCCGGAGGCTCCCCGGACCACCTGGTTCTCCCGCCCCATCGCCACCGACGACAACCCATTCATTGACCAGACCTATCGCTACGGCTCCACGATGGGCGGCAACTTCCAGCAGCACCAGGGCGTGGAGTTCAATAACCCGGACGGTACGCCGGTGCTCGCGATCGGAGAGGGCGTGGTGGCCTACGCCGGCCCGGCCGAGCGGGGCGCGCTGACGATTGCCATTCGCCACGATTCCGCGCTGGCGACGCCCGATGGGCAGCGCTTCGTGTACTCGGTGTACTACCACAACAGTGAACTGCTGGTACAGGTGGGGCAGCGGGTGGCGCGTGGTGATACCCTCGCGCGGGTGGGGCACACCGGGCGGGCCACCAACGATCATCTTCACCTGGAAGTCCACGCCTCGCCTGTGGACTCGGTGCATCTGGTCGTGGATTCGCTCCAGCGCTTCCCCCCGTACACCACCAACCCCGAGCTGTGGATCGCCCCGCCCAGTGGCACCGGCATCGTTGCCGGCCAGGTGCGCGACAGCGCGGGGCGGCCGGTGCCAGGTGCACGCATTCATGGCTTGCATTCCCCCAGGCCCCGCGAGACGCCGCTATCCTGCGTGGAGACCTACCGCGACCGGGCGCACTCGCACCCCCTCTACCACGAGGACTTCGCCATCGGCGGCATCCCGCCCGGCGACTACGTCCTCGGCACGGAGCTCGGCGGTCGCAAGGTCTGGCGGCGGGTGAAGGTCGAGGCCGGTCAGGTGACCTGGGTGGAGTTTCGCTGAGTCGGATGTTCATCGAGCTGACCGACCACCTGCGTTGCCCCGCCGACCATCCGGAGCAGTTCCTCGTGCTGATGCCTTCGAAGATGACTGGGCGGCAGGTTGAGGAGGGCACACTTGGCTGCCCGGTCTGCCACCGGAGTTATCCCATCGAACATGGCGTGGCGCTCTTCGGATCCACAGAGCACACAGATGTGATTGATGACGCTGATGTCGCGGAGCGCGAACAACCCGCGGCGCTCGACGCATCGGCGCTCGTGGCGCTACTGGGGCTGGGAAGTCCGGGGGGCTACGTCGTGCTGGTGGGCATGTTTGGTGCGCTCGCGGCCAAGCTGGCGGAGGAGCTGCCGGGCGTGGCGCTGGTGCTGGTGAATGCTGACGCCCAGACCGATGACCTGCCGTTCGCCAGCGCGGTGCGCGCGCCGACCATCCCGCTCAAGACCGCCTCGATGCGGGGTGTCGCGCTGGGGCCGCGATTCGCCAGCGACCCAGCCTGGGTGGCCGCCGCCGTGCGGGTGGTATTGCCGGGGAATCGCGTGGTGGGGCAGGGCACCGAGCCCGAGCAGCGGGACCTCGAGATCGCGGCGAGTGCCGGCGGGTGCTGGGTGGGTGTCCGCGCGCGGGGCGGTTACCCGGCGGCGACCTCCGAGTAGAGCGCGTCGATCGCATCCTTGTTGGCGGCTTCGACCTCCTTGCGTCGCACGCTCATCTTCGGCGTCAGCTGGCCGCTGCCGATACTGAAGTCCTTTGGCAGCAGGATGTACTTCTTCGGTACTTCGTAGTGCGCCAGGTGGTGAAAGACCTTCGCCAGTTCCCGCTCGATCTTCGCGTACACTTCGGGCCGCTTTAGCAAGGTGGCGTAATCGGACTCACCGATCTGCTTGTGCCGGGCCCACGCCGTGAGGTGGCCCTCATCCGGCACGATGAGCATCGCCGGGAAGCGCCGCTTGTCCCCGATCATCACCGCGCTGGTGACAAACTTGCTGGTCCGCGCCAGGTTCTCGATTGGCTGGGGCGCGATATTCTTGCCCCCCGCGGTGACGATCAGGTCCTTCTTGCGGTCGGTGATCCGCAGGAATCCATCCTTGTCCAGTTCGCCGATGTCGCCGGTGTGGAGCCAGCCATCGGAATCGATGACTTCGGCGGTGGCATCCGGGTCCTGGAAGTATCCCTTCATCACGTGTGGCCCGCGGGTGAGGATCTCGCCGTCCTCGGCGATCCGCACCTCCGCGTGCTCGATCGGGCGGCCCACCGTACCCAGCCGGGTTTCACCCGGACCATTCACCGCGATGACGGGGGACGTTTCCGTCAGACCATAGCCTTCCAGGATCGGCATGCCCGCCGCGTAGAAGAACCTGGCAATAACGGGGTTGAGCGGCGCTCCACCCGACACGAAGAACCGGAGCCGACCGCCAACCCGCACCCGCAGCTTGCTGAACACCAGCCTGTCTGCGATCCGGTGCCTGATGGCCAGCCACGCCGGGATCGGCTGGCCGGCAAGCGACCGGTCCACCCATGACTCGCCGGTGCGGCGGGCCCACATGAAGATCGCGCGCTTGATGGGCGACCCGGCAGCCGAGGCCTCCAGCACCCGGCTGTAGATCTTCTCGAAGAGCCGAGGCACTGACAGCACGACTGAAGGCCTGACCTCCAGCATTTCCGCGGCTACCGTGTCGAAATTGGTGGCATAGTTGATGACGGTGCCGGCGTGATACACCGTGTAGTGGCCCGCCATCCGCTCGAAGATGTGCGAGAGCGGAAGGAACGACAGGCACTCGTCCGTATCCCGGAGGGGCAGTCGCTTGAGGCCACCCAGCACATTGGAAGTGATGTTCTCGTGCGTGAGCATCACGCCCTTGGGGTCCCCGGTCGTGCCGGACGTGTAGATCAGGGTCGCGACATCGCCGGGTGCGGCCGCGAGCGCACGATCGCGCCATCGCGCGGCATCGGCATCGCTTGCAGCGGTCCTCGCCTCCAGCTCCTGGAGCGAATGCACACCCGGCCCAGCCGCGTCCGGGTTGAATGCGATGATATGCTTGAGCGCCGGCAATTCGTGCCGGATCTCCTGGATCTTGGCGAGTTGCTCCCGGTTCGACACGAACAGCGCCACTGCGCCCGAATTACGCAACACGTGGGTGATCTGCCCGGCGGGAAGGGTGGGATACACCGGTACGTCGGCGCAGCGCGCGGCGAGGCACGCAAAATCGGCGATGGCCCATTCAGGCCGGTTTTCCGAGAGGATGCCGACGCGATCGCCCTCGTTGACACCAAGCGACAGCAGCCCCCGGCTGGTGGCCTCGACCCGCGCCAGCAGCTCGCTGTAGCTGATGGCCTCCCATCGGTCATTCCGCTTGACCCGCATCACGACCGGCCGGTCGCGCCACCGGTCGATTGCCCCAAAGAACAGCTGGGTCAGTGTGGTGGGATCGGCCGTCACAGCTGCCTACTGGAAGACGACCGCGATGCGGCCGGCGGAGCCGGGCACCGGTATACCGCTGGGCCGGGTCACCGTGAACTCGACCAGCACGGTGTCGGGGGCGGTTTGTCCGTCGATACGGGAGAGCGTAAACGCCGGGGCGGGCGCCCCGGCCACGTCAGTGGACGATGTGTCAGCCAGCACCCCTCCGGTGAATTGCACCGTCCGCGCAGCGGGGTCGCCGAACACTGGTTGCACGATGGTGGCGATAATGGTGTGGTCCTCGGCGCCGACGAAACCTGACGGCGCAGTGTCGCTCCGAGTGAGAACGTTCGCGATCAACGGTGGCGACACTGTCTCCGTGGGCAGCACGATCAGCGTATCAGGGTGCACGGCCAGGCTGTCAGCTCGCGCCAGCACCGCGATCGTCACCGGCTGGGAGCTGAGCGTGCCCTCGGCCGCCTGCACCCTGGCCGGACCGACAGACCGTCCAGTCAGGAGTCCCGTTGCGCCGTCGAGCGTAATGGTCGTATCACCAGTGGTCCACGTGATCACTGCATCGGGCACCACCGCGCCACTGGCGTCGAGCGCCCGCGAGTTGAGCTGAAGCGTCTCTCCCACTTCCACCGTGGCCGGGTCAGGGCGGATCACCTCGAGCACCACGACGCCGCTGTCGGTTCCCGCGATGTCACTGCACCCGACCAGTGCGAACAGCACCGCCCCGATCCGCACAGAAAGGAGTTTCACGTCGTTTCCGCCGAGGTGGTGCCGTCCAGTTCGCGCAGCGCGGACTCGGCGTGGCGAATCCAGCGCTCTGCATCGGTGCCGCGGGGAGGCCGCGCCAGAAACTCGCGAAGGTGGTGACGTGCGTCTTCGGGATCTCCCCGCTTGAGCAGCAGGAAGGCGAGCCCGTAGTGCGCCCCGCTCAGCGAGTCATCCATCTCGAGGGCACGCCGGTAGTGCTTGACCGCTTCATCGGGCTGGTTCGTCTTGGTGAAGACGATGGCCATGTTGAGGAGGATGCGAGGATCCGCGGGATTGTCACGGTAAGCGAGACGATACGACGTCAGCGCGGCATCGTAGTCGCCCTGGCGCTCGAGAGCGAGGCCCTCGTTGAGGTAGTCCAGCCGCTGCGGCGTCAGTCCGTCGGCCGAATCCCGGCCCAGCAAGCGTTGCCAGATGCTCATGCGGGAAGCGGCGACTCCGCGCGGAAGGTCATGTCAGCACAATACATAGGGCATTCCGGGTGAAGATAGCCCGCGCCCCATGCCCCCGCAACGCGGCGCGATTGCTGCTTGCTGCCCGGGACGTGGCACCGTACACTCAGGCATGACCGGACTCCCCGAGAGTGGCGCGCGCGGCGTGCTCGAGATTGACTGGACCTTCTTCGGCGAACTGTGCCGGGCGCTCGCGCTCAAGGTGTCGCATGACTACCAGCCGGAAGTGGTGCTGGGTGTGGCCAAGGCCGGGGTGATTCCCGGCGTAGTGGTCGCGTCGATCATGCAGGTGGAGTTCGCCTCGATGGTGGTGACGCGCACCGACGTGGACTCGGATCCGGTCCTGGTGGCGGGCCCGCCCGCAACCATCCGCGGGCGGCGGGTCCTGGTGGTGGACGAAACCTGCGATACCGGCAGCACACTGCGACTGGCCCTCAGCGAGGTTCGCGCCCTGCAGCCGGCCGAAGTGCGGACGGCGGTTTCCTTCCGGACTGGGGCTTACCAGCCGGACTTCCATGCCTTTGAAACCGAGAAGTTGATCGTTCTCCCGTGGGACCGGGAGGTCATCGTGAATGGCGAGCTGGTCCGCCGGCCGGCTTATACCGAGTGGATGGCCTGACTACACCCCCATCGCTTCGCGATAGTTCATTCCCTGCGCCATCCGATCATACAGCGTCCCCAGCGTGTCCGGTGCCCCGGCAATGAACCGGCACCGGCTGTCACTGCGTGACCGGCACTCCACTTCCATCACTGCAACCGTCTGTCCCGCCATGCGCCCCAGGAAGTCTGCCAGCAATCCGCACGAGAGATGACACGACGGATACGCCGAGTCGCCCAGGTCGGTGGCTTCGGCCCAGTCGGACGAGTCAATGGCCAGCCCGGCATCGCCCACGGCAGTGACCGTGACACTGCCCCAGCCGGTCTCGGCGAAGAATCGCGACAGCACATCGCCCAGGCGCTCCGCTTCGAGGTCCGCCGGCCGCTCGACCCCGTAATTCTTGTTGAGCCACTCGGAGTACACTCCAAAGAGCTCCTCGCCGCCCGCAAAGCCCGCCTCCTGCAGATACGTCGCCGCCTGCATGCCGGTGTCGCGCTCAAGGCTGGTGCGCAATTGGTGGAGGGCTCGGCGGCCGAGGCCAACGCAGTGATGGGAAGGAAGCAGGGCAGCAGTCGTCATGGCATATGCTGGTTCGAGGGGTACCGAAGCTAGGTAGCGTCGCCAATCAGGCGCAAGAGCGCGGCTTCATCCAGGATCTCGATACCGAGTTCACGTGCCTTGTCGAGCTTGCCGCCGGCGTCCGCGCCTGCCACGACGCCACTCGTCTTCTTGCTCACGCTGCCTGCCACCCGCCCCCCGGCCGCCTCGATCCTCTTGCTCGCCTCGCTGCGGCTGAGAGTGGGCAAAGTTCCCGTCAGGACATAGGTTCTGCCGGCCAGCGGCCCGCCGGTGACGATCCGCTGGGCTTCCTCGAAGGTAACTCCCGCCTCGCGCAGCCGGCCGATGAGATCCTGATTGCGGGGCTCGGCGAAGAAGTGGGCCACGGCTTCGGCGATGGTAGGGCCGACGCCCGGCACCGACGCGAGGTCCTGCTGTGATGCGGCGGCGAGTGCGTCCATGCTGCCCAGGTGACGGGCCAGGAGCTGTGCGACGGTCTTGCCCACATGGCGGATGCCGAGCCCGAACAGCAACAGGGACAGCGGCTGGGACCGGGAAGCCGCGATCGCGGCCACCAGCTGCGCTGCTGATGTGGCGGCAAACCCTTCCATGGCCTGCAGCTGCTGCGCAGAGAGAGCGTACAGGTCGGCGACGTCATCGATCAGTCCGTCGGCGAGCAGCTGGCGGACTCGCTCGTAGCCCAGCCCACGGATGTCCATCGCCTCGCGCGACGCGAAGTGCACGATGCCTTCGAGCACTCGCGCCGGACACGAGACGTTGGGGCAGAAGCGCATCGCTTCGTCGGCCGGGCGCTCCACCGGTGTGTCGCACGCAGGGCAACGGTCGGGCATGACAAACGGGACTTCCTTGCCAGTGCGCTTTTCCCGGAGCGGCGCCACCAATTGCGGAATCACTTCACCGGCGCGGACTACTTCCACCCAGTCGCCCACCCGGATGTCTTTCTGGGCGATCAATTCCTCGTTATGCAGGGTTGCGGCCGACACGGTCACGCCGCCCACCTCGACCGGCTCGAGCTCGGCCCAGGGATTGAGCGCACCGGTTCGGCCGACGTTGATCCGGATCGCGCGCAGCTGGGTGACGGCCACTTCGGGTGCGAACTTGCGGGCGATGGCCCACCGTGGGTCGCGTCCGCCCACCACGCCCAACTCCTCGTGCAGCGGGATCGCATCCACCTTGAGCACCATGCCATCGGCCTGGAATGGCAGCTTTCGCAGCATCGCCTCGTACGCCGGCACGGCATCGCGGGCTTCGGCGAGCGAGTCCACCCGGCGATGGTGCGGCTCCACCACGAATCCCCATCGTTCCAGCGCCGCCAGCATCTTGCTGTGACTGGTGATCGGGAGTGAACCCTCGAGCACTTCAATGGAGAAAGCGAAGAGCCTGAGCCGGCGTGCGCGGGTAATGGTCGGATCCAGCTGGCGCAGCGCACCGGCCGCGGCGTTGCGGGGATTGGCGAAGGGGGTCTCACCTTCGCGCTCGCGCCGCTCATTGAGCCGCCGGAAGCCGACCCAGGGCAGATAGACCTCGCCCCGCACTTCCATCAGCGCGGGTACATCGTCGCCCTTGAGGGTAAGCGGGAGGTCGGTGACGGTGCGAAGGTTGGCGGTGATGACCTCGCCGATGGTGCCGTTGCCCCGGGTGGCACCGAGCACGAAGTGGCCCTTCTCGTAGGTCAGGTTGACGGCGGCTCCGTCGATCTTCACTTCAAGGGTGTAGCCTGCGGCGCGCACTTCGGGGATGAGACGGGCGTTGCGGTTTTCCCAGTCCTCGAGCTCCTCGTCACTGAACGCATTGGCCAGCGAGAGCATGGGACGGCGGTGGGTGTGCTTGACCAGGGCGGAGGCGGGATCGGCGCCGACGCGCTGGGTAGGGCTGTCGGGCGTGGCCAGTCCCGGATGTGCCGCCTCGAGGGCGCGAAGTTCCCGGAACAGTTCGTCGTACTCCGCATCGGCGATGACCGGCGCGTCTTCCTGGTAATACGCGCGGTTGGCGTCCTCGATACGGTAGCGGAGCGCCTCCCAGCGCTCGGCTGGCGCGGCATCGGCCTGCCCGCTGTCAGCCTGAAAGACGTCAGCCGACCCTACCGGCCGGTCGCCTCCTGCGACAGCACCGCCATCGTCACGCCCACCAGCCGCTCGATCTCCTCCGCGCTCGCCCGCGCCAGCGCGCTTTCGTCCCACGGCCCCTCCCGATCTGCAAAGGTGTCCAGCAGCCGCCGCAGGTATCCCACCAGCGCCGCCCGCTCCCGCTCCCGTCCCCGTTCTGCCGGGGCCGCTCCTCGGCGCTCCTGCAGCCGCTCGAACCGGTGCGCATTGCGGAGCGCACGAGCGGTGAGGCTGGCAATGACCTGGCAGAAGCGGACGTCCGCGTCCGAGAATGCCTGGCCATCGCGGAACGTCCGCAGGAAAATGGCGCCGATGGCCGCGCCTCGCCACGTGATGGGCACCACGGTGATGGACCGGACCCGCCGGGTCTGAAGCGCTCCGCGCACATGCCGAAGCGTCGTGTCGGTGCTCACGTCGTCGATGTGCACGGTCTGCCCGGTGCGGATCGCCTGTTGCAGCTCGGGATAGCGCTCGAGATCCACCACGTAATTGCGGATGCTCGGATCCTCATAGCTGGCCACGAGACGGACGGTTCGGCCACCCCGCTCGGTCAGGAAGATCGAGGAGCGGTCGAGCCCGAACGCCTCGCCCAGCCGGCGGGCGACAGCCTGTACGATATCCACGAAGTGGAGCGAGCCGCCGATCTCCTGGAGAATCTCGATCACCGCCAGCAAGTGGCGACGTTCGCTCTCCAGCGCCGCAACTCGAGCCTTGAGTCGCTCCACGTCCTCGTCTGCGCCAATGCCAAGCGTCGTCATATCCGCGTCCGATGGGAGTGATCGAAGATACACACCGGAGGTCGCCCCGGAAACGGATGCAACAAGCGGCAGTGGGGTGTTCGATTGTGAGTGATGTCACGAAGCGCGACAGTAGCAGTTGACGGCACATGGCCGGGCACTAGGTTCCATGGCAGGGCCGGGGCATGAGGCATGGGGCACACAGACTGGGTATTCACTGGGGCGCCTGCGGGTGCTCCGTTCATGAGAGTGAGGTCCGGATGGCTCGACATGACGATTCAGCTGGCAGCGCGAGTTCACTGCTGGCAGGCATTACCATCGGAGCACTGATCGGGGCGGGTGTTGCCCTGTTGCTGGCTCCGCAGGCGGGTGAGGAGACGCGTCGGGAACTGTCCCGTCGGGCTCGCACCATCCGCGACGAAGCAACCGACCGCTGGGACGATGCTTCGCACCGGGCGCGGCGTGAAGTTCGCCGCCGGGGCCGTCAATTGCGTGAGCGGCTTGATGAGGGGGTCGACCAGGTACGTGACAAGTTCGTCGAGCGGACCTGAGCGTTCACTGACGCCAGCGGTTTCCCCGGGCCCCGGCAGTCGCCGGGGCCCGGTCGCGTTCAACCCCCTGAAATGAGCGCTGCCAGCCGCGCGGCCGCGCGTCGCTTCGACTCGGGATCACCCGGGTCGCGCGGAGTCAGTCGGGCGATGCGCTCCAGCTGGATCCGGGCATCAGCTTCGCGGTCCCGGTCAAGGTAGATTTCGGCGAG
>JAICQR010000066.1 GCA_025937755.1 Gemmatimonadales bacterium
GCTGTCCGAGGACGCTGTCCGGGAGACCCGCCGGCTGCCGCGGGGTGGTGTCGCGCTGGCAGACACCACCCGCTCCCTTCGGGGGGTTTATAAGAACGCCGCCGTGGGGGCGCCCCCGCTCGCCGCGCTCGGTGACTTCTACGTCAACGACGCCTTCGGGTCAGCCCACCGCGCCCATGCCAGTACCGAGGGCGTGGCACACCTGCTCAAGCCGGCCGTGTCGGGCCTGCTGATGCAGAAGGAGCTGCGCTACCTGGGCGAAGCCCTGGACCAGCCCAGGCGCCCCTTCGTCGCGGTGCTGGGCGGGGCCAAGATCTCCGGCAAGATCGACCTGATCGAGGCGTTGCTGCCCAAGGTGGACGAAATCCTGATTGGTGGTGCCATGGCGTGCACGTTCTTCCGCGCCATGGGGCTCGAAACCGGCAACTCGCTGGTCGAAATTGACCGGGTGGCCATGGCGGCGGCACTGCTCGCGCGGGGGGGCCGCAAGCTGGTGCTGCCTTCGGGCGCGGTCATCGCACAGGCGCTCACGCCTGGCGCCGAGACCCGTTCGGTACGTCGCGACGAGATTCCCGAAGGCTGGTCCATGTACGACATCGACGAGATGTCGGAGCAGGACTTCGGTTCCAGCATCGACCAGGCCGGCACCATCATCTGGAATGGGCCGATGGGTGTCTTCGAGACGCCGCCGTTTGATCACGGGACCCGTGCCATCGCACGGGCCATGGCACATGCCTCGGACAAGGGCGCGGTGACCATCGTCGGAGGCGGCGACTCCGCTGCCGCCGTGAGCGAGGCCGGTCTCGAGGATCAGATGACCCATGTCTCCACTGGCGGGGGCGCGTCGCTCGAATTTCTCGAAGGCAAGCCGTTGCCCGGCGTCGCCGCACTGGACGACGCATGATCCGCCGGCTCGTCTTTGCTGCCAACTGGAAGATGCACCTGGGACCGGGCCCGGCCTCCGATTATCTGGGTCGGTTCCTGGCGGCCACGCCCCCACGCGACGGTCGTACGCTGCTGTTCTTTCCACCGGCCGCTTCGCTCCTGACCGTGGCCGCCGCGCTGCAGGAGCGCTCCGATGCGCGGGCCGGGGCCCAGAACATCCACTGGGAACCGAAGGGCGCGTTCACTGGCGAAATGTCGGTCGGTATTGCGCAGGAAGCGGGTGCGGCCGGTGCACTGGTGGGCCACTCGGAACGGCGGCACGTATTCGGGGAAACGGACCAGCAAACAGGCTTCAAGGTCCGGGCGCTGCTGGCCGCCGCCATGGATGTGATGCTGTGCGTGGGCGAGACCCTTGCCGAGCGAGAAGCGGGCCTGACCGAGGAAGTATGCCTCCGGCAACTGGCAGCGGGTCTCGCCGATGTGGCGCCGACACAGTTGCCGCAGGTGATGATAGCCTATGAGCCGGTCTGGGCCATCGGCACCGGCAGGAATGCAACGCCCGTCGATGCTGCAACCGTCCATAACGCCATCAGGAGCGCGTTGACCGAGCGCGACGCGACTGCACACATCCCCGTGCTGTACGGCGGAAGCGTCAACGCGGGCAATGCAGCGGCATTGCTGGCGCAGCCAGCGATCGATGGGGTGCTGGTGGGTGGCGCCAGCCTCGACCCCGATGGCTGGGCGCAGATCTGCGCGACGGAGGCATAGGCGATGAGACGTCGGCCGCTCGCGATGCTGCTGCTGCTGCCGGTGTTTCTGGCGTGCGCCAGTGCCGCGCATCAGGAGCCGGCTGCCGCTCCATTGCCCGGGCATCAGCACGGGACCGGTGCCGAAATCACAATGCCCGTAGGCGCGCTGTACACCGTCGCCGACGTGGGTTTCCTGCAGGGAATGATCGCGCACCATGCCCAGGCGATTCACATGTCGCACCTGGCGGAAACCCGTGCCGCCGACCCGCGGCTGCTGCGCCTGGCCCAGAAGATCGGGCAGTCACAGGTTGCGGAGATTGACCTGATGCAAGGATGGCTGGCGGACCATGACCAGTTTGTGCCCGATACGTCGTCGCACCGCACCATGATGATGCCGGGCATGCTGACTGCGGCCCAGCTGGCCGAGCTGGAAGCGGCATCGGGACCGATGTTCGACCGCAGGTTTCTGGAACTGATGATCCTGCATCACGAGGGCGCTCTCGCGATGGTGGCCGACTTGCTGGCCAGCCCGGGCGCAGCCCAGGATGTTGATGTGAACGTGCTGGCCAACGAAGTGCACCTGGTGCAGACCGCCGAGCTCGGTGCGATGCACCGGATGCTGGACAATCTCGAGGGAGAGTCGCCGTGATCCAACGAATCGTGAGACGTGCCGTCCGTGCCGGCGCCGCCGTTGCTGTGGCTGCGCTGCTGTTCGCCTCCACTGCGCTGCAGGCGCAGACCTATCCGCAGGGCGGGGACCCCCGCGACGGGCTTGGCACCGGGCTGGAATATCCCGGCCTCGCGCTGTCGGGCATGCGGCTCCTTGCAACCGCGCCCAAGGCGCCCGCGTTCGATTCGATCAGCGGGCTCACCTTTGTGAACTCCGACCTCGCTTTCCGCGGCAACCTCGTCTACCAGGGCAACTTCGCGGGTTTCACCATCTGGGATGTGAGCAACCCGTCGGAGCCGTCGATCGTGTCGGTGGTCCCCTGCATCACCTCACAGGGCGATCCCACGATCATCGGCGACCTGCTCTTCGTGTCGGCCGAGGGTGGCGGCAATCGCAACGACTGCGCCAAGGGTGGGGTGGACAACCCGGCGGACCACATGGCTGGCGTCCGGATCTTCGATGTCACCGACCCAAGCCAGCCGCGACTGGTCAAGAACGTGCAGACCTGCAAGGGCTCGCACACCCACACCGTCATCCCGCACCCGTCGGATCCGAACATCGTCTACATCTACGTGTCCGGCAGCCAGGGTGCGCGCGAAGCGATGGAGGGATGCGTCAACGGCACTGACCCTGCCGACCCGAAGAATTCGCTCTATCGCCTCGACGTGATCAAGGTGCCGCTCAACAAGCCCGAGGAGGCTGCGGTGGTGACCGGGGCGCGGATCTTCACCGGACTCGGGCCCGCGGCGCAGCGCGCCGGCCGCAACCGGCGCGAGGGCGCTGACGCCCCTCGCTTTGGTCCCCGCAACTGCCACGATGTCACCGCGTACCCCGCGATCGGGCTGCTGGCGGGCGCCTGCTCCAGCTACGGCCTCCTGGTGGACATCTCCAACCCCGAGAAGCCGGTGCGCTTGGATGCCGTGGCCGACACCAATTTCTCGCTCTGGCACACCGCCGTGTTCAGCAATGACGGATCGAAGATCGTCTTCACCGACGAGTGGGGCGGCGGCACCCAGCCGATGTGCCAGGCCACCAGCATGCTGCAGATGGGCGGCAACACGGTGCTGACGGTCGCGGACCGCAAGCTCACCCAGCACGCGTACGTCAAGCTCCCCTCGTCGCAGACCGCGGAGGAGAACTGCGTCTCCCACAACGGCTCGCTCGTTCCGGTGCCGGGCCGCGACATCATGGTCCAGGGCTGGTATCAGGGCGGTGTCAACCTCATCGACTTCACCGATCCGGACCACCCATTCGAGATCGCCTTCTTCGATCGCGGCCCGATCGACGCGCCGTCGGCCGACACGGCCGCCAACGGCCGGCGCCGCGGCACCATCGGCGGCTCGTGGGGCGCGTACTGGTACAACGGCATGATCTACTCCTCCGAGATGGCGCGCGGACTCGACATCCTCGAGCTGCTGCCCAGCAAATACCTCTCGGCCAATGAGATCGCCGCCGCAAAGCTGGTGCAGATGGACGAGTTCAATCCCCAGAGCCAGCCAAAGGTGGAGTGGCCGGCGGCGTTTCCGGTGGTCCGCTCGTTCCTGGATCAGCTGGTGAGAAGCGAGGGTCTCTCCAGCGCGCGCACGGACGCCATCGCCAAGGCACTCGATGCCGCCGAGGCGCAGTCAGGCGCCGCCAAGGCGTCCGCGCTCCGAACACTAGCGTCCGCGGTGGGCCGGGACGCAGCAGGCGCGAAGGACCGCGCGCGGGTCGAAGCCATGGCCGGGGCCATTCGAGATCTGGCGGGAGCAGCACGCTGAGGTGATGCAAGTGAATCGGGGCGGTTGAAGTTCCGCCCCTTACTCGCTAAACTTCAGGACTGTACTCACTTGGCGCATACATGTTCTATCTGATTCTGACGCTGCTCATCATCGACGCGCTCCTCCTGGCCACCGTGATCCTGCTCCAGGCAGGACAGGGCGGGGGGCTCGCCTCGCTTGGTGGCGGCACCACCGACACAGTCATGGGCGGCCGGCAGGCGGTTACGCTGCTGACCCGGGCCACCTGGTGGTGCGGCGGAATCTTCCTGGGCCTGGCGCTGCTGCTTTCGGTGATGTCCGCCAACCGCGGCGTCTCCTTCGAGAGCAACATCCAGGAGCAGATCCGGCAGCAGTCGGCGCCGGCACCGACCCAGGACGCGGCACCTTCCACGCTGCCCATTGAGGGCCTGACGCCAGCGGCCCCGGCCACCGACAGCGCGGGTGGTGGCAAGCAGTGATCGACCGGCCAGATTCAACAGAGCGGGGCATCGGCATCGCCGATCGCCCCGCTTTTGTTCTCCTGGAGGATGGCGAGTGGTTCGCCGGCACCATGGCGGCAGATGCCGAGCCCGGCTTTGGTGAGGTGGTATTCACCACCAACCTCACCGGCTACCAGGAGACGTTCACCGACCCCAGCTACCTCGGCCAGATTGTGGTGATGACCGCGCCCATGATCGGCAACTACGGCGTCACCGAGCAGGACATGGAGTCCTCCCGCCCCCAGGTGAGCGGCGTCGTGGTGCGCGAATTGAGCCGGGTGCATTCCAACTGGCGGGCGTCGAGCGGGCTCGACGAGTGGCTGGCCCGGAATCGCGTCCCGCTGATTCAGGGAGTGGACACCCGCCGGCTGACGCGCCACATCCGTGACAAGGGTGCGATGCGCGGGGTCATAGCCCTGGGTGATGCTCCTTCCGACGCGCTCCGTACCCGTCTGGCCTCGCAGCCGGGCATGAGCGGACAGGATCTCGCCAGCGCTGCAACGGTCAGCGAGAGCTATACCGAGGGCGCCGGGCCCCACGTGGTAGCGTATGATTTCGGGATGAAGCGGAACATCGTCCACATGCTGGTGGCGGCCGGCTTCAAGGTGACGGTCGTACCTTCACAAACTACTGCAGATCAGGTCCGTAAGTTGATGCCTGATGGTCTGTTCCTGAGCAATGGGCCAGGAGATCCTGCCGCGGTTTCCTATGTATTGCCGGAGATTCGCGCGCTGGCCGATGCCGGGATTCCGACCTTCGGAATCTGCCTTGGTCATCAGTTGCTGGGGCTGGCGTACGGGGGCGAGACCGCCAAGATGCCGTATGGCCACAGGGGCGGGAACCACCCGGTGAAGGCGCTCGAATCCGGTGATGTCCTCATCACCACCCAGAATCACGGTTTCGCGGTCCTGGGCGACAAATCCGGGGTGCGCGGCGCACCCGACCTTGAGGTGACCCACCTTAACCTCAATGATGGCACCGTCGAAGGGCTGCGGCATCGTTCGCTGCCGGTCTTTGCCGTTCAGTACCATCCGGAAGCGGCTCCCGGGCCCCACGACGCGTGGCCTCACTTCGGCGAGTTTCTGGCCGCGGTGAGCCAGCGGGGCGGCCAAAAAGCCCCCAAGCTCTTGACAGACAACAGTTAAGCTCGTACTATCGGCCCTGGATGCGCCTCCTCTTGCGAGGCGTTCTTCATGGTAAAAACCCTCGTTGGGGGACCGATGACCAAGGCCGATCTCGTTGAAACGGTGACGGCGTCGATCGCGCGTACCGCCGGCCCCATGATCTCGAAAAAGGACTGCGCGCGGGTCGTCGATGCCTTCCTGGAGGCGGTCAAGGACGCGCTGAAGGAGCAGCAGAACATCGAGATCCGCGGATTCGGCACCTTCAAGATCCGCAAGCGGAAAACCCGCATGGCCCGCAACCCTCGCACCGGTGAGCCGGTCGAAGTCGCGGCGCGGCCGGTGCCGGTGTTCAAGCCCAGCAAGGAGTTGCGAGCGTTGGTGGCCGATGAAGACATCCCACCTTCGGCCGACGATTCGGACGACAGTTACGACGATTGATCGTTCGTGAAGCCAGCCAGCGGGGCCGCATGCACATGCGGCCCCGCTTGTTGTAAGATTCCCTGCATGACCGTCTCACTCCGGGTCCACCTCTTTGGCCGCTACGCCGAACTCCTCGGCGTGGAACAACTTGCTCTATCGCTGCCCCGGGGCGGCACCGTCGCGGACGCGGTCAGCACTCTCCGCGCCCGGCCCGGCGGTGAGCACCTTCCCCCTCAACCGCTCACGGCGGTCAATGCGACGCAGACGCCGCTCTCGACTCAGCTGAGCGATGGGGACGAACTGGCGCTTCTGCCACCGCTGGCGGGTGGCTGATGCTGCTGCTTACCCGTCATCCCATCGACATCGCCGACATCACCCGCTCGGTCATCGAGCCCGAGTTCGGCGGCTTGGCCACGTTCACTGGCATGGTCCGCAACGAGCACGCCGGTCGGGAGGTACTGCGCCTGGAGTACACCGCCTATCCCGCGATGGCAGAACGGCTGGGTGAAGACATCATCCGCGAGGGGCAGGTGCGTTTCGGCGTGCGGCTCGCCATTCGCCATCGGGTAGGCATGCTGGAGGTGGGAGATATCGCGGTCCTGGTTGTCGCGGCCGCTCCGCATCGGGACGAGGCATTCGCCGCGTGCCGCTGGGCCATCGACGAAGTCAAGCGACGGGTGCCGATCTGGAAACGCGAGCACTATGCCGATGGCACCGTCGCGTGGGTCGATCCCACGGTCGCGGGCGGTGTGATTGCCGCGCAGATGCCGGAGGCAGCCGATGCCGGTGCGTGACGTCTTTGGCCGGCCACTCGGCAGTCTGCGGCTGAGCGTCACCGACCGGTGCAATCTCCGCTGCGGCTACTGCATGCCGGAGGAGCACTATGTCTGGCTCCCCCGGGAATCACTGCTCACGTTCGAGGAGCTGGCCCGACTCTCCACCGTCTTCGCCAGCCTGGGTGCTGACCGCATCCGCCTGACGGGCGGCGAGCCGCTGCTTCGTCGAGACCTCGATTCGCTGGTGCGTCAGCTGGCGTCCATCGGCGGTGTGCAGGACCTCGCCCTCACCACCAACGGGATGCTGCTTGCGGCCCATGCCGCGTCGCTCCGGGACGCGGGGCTGCAGCGGGTCACGGTGAGTCTCGACACGCTGCGGCCCGACCGATTCGCAGCGCTCACCCGAAGTGCGCATCATGGCGACGTCCTGGCCGGTATTGCGGCGGCGGTCGATGCCGGGCTGCCGCTCAAGCTGAACACGGTGGTGATGCGGGGAGTGAACGACGATGAACTGGGTGAGCTCCTCGGGTTTGCCCGGGACGTCGGCGCCGAGGTGCGATTCATCGAGTACATGGACGTGGGCGGCGCAACCGGATGGCGGCCGGAGGTGGTGGTATCTCGCGGTGACATGCTGGCGCAGCTCGGTGCGAGCATGGGGACGATCCACCCCGTGGCGGACGACCACCCGGGCGCGCCGGCCGATCGCTTCCAGCTGGATGATGGCACCGTATTCGGCATCATCGCGTCCACCACCGCGCCGTTCTGCCGCGACTGCGACCGGAGCCGCGTCACTGCCGACGGCACCTGGTACCTTTGCCTGTACGCAGACGAGGGGCTGGACCTGCGCGCGCCGCTTCGGGATGGCGCTGGCGACGATGAGCTGGCGGTGCTGATCGCAGAGCACTGGCGCCGTCGCACTGACCGAGGCGCCGAGGAGCGTGCATCGCTGGCTGATCGGACGCCGCTGTATCAGGTGGCGGGACTCCGGGCCGATCCCCGGCGCGAGATGCACACCAGAGGAGGGTGAATGGCACCACACGTGGCGCTGATCCAGCCGCAGATCCCGCCCAATACTGGCAACATCGCCCGGCTGTGCGCCGCGACCGGAACTCCACTGCACCTCATCGAGCCGCTGGGATTCGAAATCGACGACCGCCACCTCAGGCGGGCGGGCCTCGACTACTGGGACGATGTGGACCTCTGGATCCATCCCGACTGGTTTGCCTTCCGTGATGCCATTTCGCGCGACCGGTGCCTCTACTTCTCGGCCAACGCCGCCACCGACTACCGCGAAGCACCCTTCCGGGCCAACAGCGTGCTGGTGTTCGGGAGCGAGACCGAGGGAATGCCGCCGAGGATTCTCGAGAAGCATCCCGAGCGCTGCTTCACCATCCCGATGGACGGGCCGGTGCGGAGCCTGAACCTGGCCAATGCGGTGAGCATCGTGCTCTACGAGGCCCGCGACCGCATGGCGCCGCTCGAGGTCGAGCCTTGACGAGGGATTGAACAGCGGATTGCAAGGATTCTGGGTCGCAGATTGCGGTGCTTCGGCGACAGCGATTCGCCGAAGGTGGTCGGCGAAATCGCAGTACCCGAATCTGCGCAATCTGCGCCCCAGCATCTGCGTAATCTGCCGCTGGCGTCTATATTTCGCGGGCCCGGCTGACCGGCCGGGCTGAAATTTCTCCTCTCAAAGGCAAGTCTCCGGCAATGTTCAACAAGGTGGCGGTGATCGGGGCAGGGAACGTGGGCGCCACGGCGGCGCAGCGCGTCGCCGAGAAGAACCTGGCGCGCGAAGTCATCATGATCGACGTCGCCGAGGGTATTCCCCAGGGCAAGGCACTCGACCAGTGGCAGAGCGGGCCCATCGAGGGCTTCGATGCCCGGGTCCGCGGCAGCCAGGGCTATGACGAGGCGGCCGGTGCCGAGCTCTTCATCGTCACCGCCGGCATCGCCCGAAAGCCGGGGATGAGCCGCGACGACCTGGTCCGCACCAACGCCGGCATCGTCAGGAGCGTTGCCGAGAACATCGCCCGCGTCGCCCCCAGATCCATCATCATCGTGGTGTCCAACCCGCTCGACGTGATGTGCTACGTCGCGATGAAGGCCAGCGGCTTTCCCCGCGAGCGCGTCATCGGCATGGCCGGCGTTCTCGACACCGCGCGCTACCGGATGTTCCTGGCCGAGGCGCTCGGCATGTCGGTCGAGGATATCCAGGCCATGGTCCTGGGCGGCCACGGCGACACCATGGTGCCGCTGGTATCCTGCACCACGGTCTCGGGCATCCAGGTTACCCAGCTGATGCCCCGCACGCAGCTCGACGCCATTGTCGACCGCACCCGCAACGGCGGCGCCGAGATCGTGGCCCATCTCAAGACCGGATCGGCGTATTACGCACCCAGCGCTGCCGCAGTGCAGATGGCCGAGGCCATCGTGCTCGACAAGAAGCGGGTCCTCCCATGCTCGGCGTGGCTCACCGGTGAGTATGGCCTCAAGGATGTGTTCTGCGGGGTGCCCTGCCTGCTCGGTGCCGGCGGCCTCGAGCGGATCCTCGACGTCGAGATCTCCGACGATGAGCGCAAGGCGCTGCACACTTCAGCCGAGGCGGTGCGCAGCACGCAGGTGACTGTGGACGCCCTCTGAGCGGGGCGGCCACTTCGTGAGTCTCCTCCGGTTCTATCGGTCGACCATCGGCAAGAAGCTCATCATGGCGGTGAGCGGAATCATCGGCGTTGCCTTCCTGGTGCTGCACATGGTGGGCAACCTCCAGATCTTCGTGGGCCCCGATCGCATCAACGATTACGCCCGGTTCCTGCACGGTCCGGCGGCCGAAGTGGTGCTGGCGCAGCGGGTGGTGCTGGTGGTGGCGCTCGTGCTCCACGTCTGGATGGCCATCCAGCTCACCCGGATCAACCGCGCCGCCCGGCCCGAGGGGTACCGGCGGCGGGAGCCCCAGGTCACGACCCTCGCCTCGCGCACGCTCCGCTGGGGCGGCGTCTTCCTGCTGGTATTCATCGTCGTCCACATCCTGCACTTCACCACGCTCGACCTCGACCCGACCTTCGTGGAGCTGGACGTCTTCGGCAACGCCCTCAAGGCGTTCGACAGCCCGTGGATGGTCGCGTTTTACACCGTGGCCATGTTGCTGCTCGGATTCCACCTCTTCCATGGCGTGTGGAGCTCGGGCCGGACGCTGGGCGTGTCGCCGCCGTCGGCGGCTCCGCTGCGGCGCCGGATCGCACTGGCGCTGGCACTGGTCATCGCCCTTGGCTTCGCTGCGGTGCCGCTCGCTATCTGGTTTGGAGTGGTGCCGTGAGCATCGAACTGAACGCGCGGATTCCCGAGGGCCCCATCGAGCGCAAGTGGGAGCGGGCCAGGTTCGAGATGAAGCTGGTGAA
>JAICQR010000142.1 GCA_025937755.1 Gemmatimonadales bacterium
AAGGGCTCACGCTCGAGCTGCTCGCGCTGCTGGCACGGAAGGCCGCTGTCGCCGGCGCCAGCCGTGCGCCGGGATGGACGCGCCGGGCCCATGAGCTGGTGCATGCGTTCGTGGCCAGGCCCCTGACGCTCAGCGCCATCGCCGACGAAGTCGGTGTCCATCCCGCCACACTGGCCCGCGGGTTCCGCCGCGCCTACGGCTGCACCATCGGCGAACTGCAGCGGACACTCCGGCTCCAGCACAGCATGGTCGAGCTGCTCGAGGGGCGGTACACCCTCGCCGAGGTCGCGCACCGCGCGGGCTTCTACGACCAAAGCCATTTCACCAACGCCTTCCAGCGCGCCTACGGCACCACGCCGGCGCGCTATCGCGCGGCCGCCACCACCTGACCTCGCATGAACGGATGGAGGGTGCAGCTGTATTCGGCAGCACCCGCCTCCGCTTCATATGCGAAGCTCTCGCCCGGGGCCAGCGAGCCTGAATCCCACGCGTCATTGTCGGCCGTCGCCGTATGCGCCGTCACCCCGTCGTCCTCGCAGTTCACCCACACCACCGTGGTGCCTTCATTCACGCCGGCAAGCGTGGGAACGAACGTGAAATCCCGGATGGCGATGATCACGGAATCCGGCCCCGCCGGCTGGTCCGCGCGCTCGCATGTCACCCCCGCCCCGCCCAGGTTCGGCTCGTGGCTGGAGAAGCACGCCAGAACCCACAGCACGCCAACGCAGGAGGCAAGCGCGCGCCTCACGGACGCGCCCGTACGACCACGGTGCCCTTCATGAAGGGATGCGGCTCGCAGTTGTAGTCGTGCCTCCCCACCTCGGTGAACCGGTGGCGAAAGCTCCGCCCCGGCTGGATCTCGCCCGATCGGAACGACGTGTCCGCCGCGGTCACGGTGTGCGCCAGCGGATCGTCATTCACCCACTCGACCGTGGTGCCGGCCTCAATCTCCACCGTCTCGCCGAACTTGAGGTTGGCGATGTGGATCACCACCACGCTGTCACCCGGCGCGGGCGCCGCCTGCTGGGCTGCTGCCGGCGCCTCTTCCTGATCTCCGCCCCCGAAGTAGCGCGCCAGCGTGAAGGGAATGGTGAACTCGAAGCCCGCCCGTGTAGCCGTGCCACCCCGTGATGCCGATTGCATCGTCGTGCCGCTGGTATTGCTCACGTGCAGCGAGAGCGTGTGCGGTGAGGACGGGATCGCGAGGTGCAGCCCGGCACTCCACGCGACCCGCTCGCCGGGGTCTCGCTCCAGCAGCGTGAACAGGTCGCCTGCCAGCGCCACGTGACGAGTCAGTCGCAGTACCGCGCCACCGCCGACACCAGCATCGGCACCGGTGGCGTCGGGATCGGACAGGACTCGGCCCACCGCCAGCAGCCGGGCCGGTCCCGTTTCCTGCGCCAGGGACACTTCGCCGGCGGGCCCGCGCGCGGCGAGGTTCCAGCTGGCCGCGACAGCCACGTCGACGGGTGCGCCCCTGGCGTCCACCAGCGGTGGCACTCGTGCGAAGAACTCCCACTCATTGGGAAAGGACGCAGCGACGGTGCTGTTGGTGGAGTACTGCAGCCCGGCGGAGACCCGACTGGGCAGCCCTGCCGCGAGCGTGAACGTGGGAAAGCCGACGACCTTGCGCTCTGGCGCCGGCCCCCGGCTGAACCGGTGGGAGAAGTTGAACTGGACCACTCCCATCGGAACCCACCAGGGCCCGCTCACGTTGGGGCCGCGCTCCAGCAGCGATTGTGGCCGCGCCACTGCGGGCGCCCCCGCCACCAGCAGGAGAGCCAGCGCTGCCCGCCCCGGCGTCATCATCTGCGCTACGGGCCGACGACCTGCACCGATCCGCTCATCCCGGGATGGATGGTGCACTCATACGGAAAGGTCCCGGCGGTGGCGAAGCTTCGGGAAATGCTCACATCAGCGTTGCTGCCGCCGATGTCGGCAGGTGCCCCGGCCACCGCGTCGAACGTCACGTTGTGGCCGGTGGCCTCGAACTCCCACGTCACCACTCCCCCAGTCGCGACCTGCACGGAGGCGGGGTTGAAGGCGAGGCCGGTCGTGGCCGTCACGTCCGCTGACGTGGGAGGCGGGTTGGGGTCGTTGGGGCCGTCATCAGAGCAACCGGCTGCGAAGCCCGCCGCAAGCAATGCCGCGACGGCCAGCGCCGGCCTGAAGTGTCGGGTGGTCATGCCGCCCTCCTTGGTATCCCCAAGTTGGGTGGTGCCGGCCGCAGGGTCTTGGACGGGCGCAGTGCCGGTTGGAAAGGATTGACCTACTATTAGCCCGATGCGATTTCCATCAATGACGGTCCTGGCCCAGCGCGCCACCGGGGTGCTGCGCCGCTTTCCCTGGACCATGGCCGTGGCAGCCGCCGCCTCGGCCGCGGCCATCAGCATGGTCCACGGCAAGGACGCCGAGTCCGCTGCCCGGCTGGCCATGGTCGCCATGCTCGGCATCCCGCTCAGCGTGGCGCTCACGCTCTGGGCCGAGGAGCATGCCCGGTTGGCCATCTGGAGCCATGTGCTCAATGCCGCGGCGGTCGTGCTGCTGGCCGGATTCTATTTCGCCTGGCCGGGACCGGAGCAGAAGCATGAACTCATCCGGTACGCCCAGCTCAGCGCGGCCCTGCACCTCACAGCGGCCTGCGTCCCATTCCTCGGCATCGCCGAGGGGGGTGCGTTCTGGCAGTACAATCGCCACCTGTTTCTCGGATTCCTGCGCGCTGCGATCTTTTCGGTGGTGCTCTACCTGGGCCTGGCCATCGCGCTGGTGGCGCTCGACCGGCTGTTCGGGGCGGATATCCCATACGAAGCATATGGCGACCTGCTTGCCGTCACTGCCCTGGTGTTCAACACCTGGATCTTTCTGGCCACCATTCCTTGGGGGTTGCGCCAGCTGGCGGATGACGCCGAGTACCCGAAGGTGCTCAAGGTCTTCTCCCAGTACATCCTGACCCCGCTGGTCTTCGTGTACCTGGTGATCCTGCTGGCGTATCTGGTGAAAATTCTTGTGGGGGGCGAGTGGCCCAGCGGGTGGATCGGGTGGCTGGTGACCAGTGTTGCCGTGGCGGGTCTGCTCGGCTTCCTGCTGGTGCACCCGTTGCGCGACGACGAAGGAGAGGGATGGATCAGGCTGTATGCCCGCTGGCTCTTCATCGGGCTGATCCCGGCCGCCATCGTGCTGCTGGTGGCGTTCTGGAAGCGGATCCTGCCATACGGGCTCACCGAGCCGCGCGTGCTCGGTGTGCTGCTCGGATGCTGGTTGCTGGCGATGGCCACGGTGTACACGGCGCGATCGAGAACCGGGACCAAGCTGATTCCGGTCAGCCTGGTGGTGCTGCTGCTGGCCGTCTTGTACGGGCCGGTGAGTGCAACTCACCTCTCGGTGGGCAGCCAGCGGAACCGGCTTTCACGCCTTGTCAGCGACGTCAACGCACCCGACCGCGCCCGGGAGGCGAGTGCGGCGCTCCGGTTTCTCATGGACCATCAGGCCGGAGGCGCCATCGCCACCGCGATGGGAACCGAGTTGCCACAGGTGGAGTGGGACTCGCTGCCCCATCGATACGAGCGGCAGGACTCGGTCGCCTCTCGCATCCTCGCCGGCGCCGGTATCCGCTACGAATCCCGGTACACGTTCAATAACTCGGAAGGCCCGTTTTACATCAGCGCCCGGGGTGAAGACGTGACCGAGGTCGCCGGTTACCAGTGGCTGATTCCGCTGACATCGATGGATTCCCAGCCACGCTATCTGCACGACGACACGCTCCGGGCGATCTTCGATCCCAAGACCGGCGTGCTCGAGGTGCGCACCACCCGCGGTGGCCTGCGCTTCGACATCCGGGGGCTGGTGCACGACATCTCGCTGGACACGCTGAACATCCGCGGCACCGTCCCGGCCGAGCTGCTGCGGGTGGAGTCCGAGACCCGCGACCGGGGCGGCTCGCTCCTGCTGCGGCATGTCAACGGAGAGCGCCGGGGAGACTCACTCACCATTGACCACTGGTCCGGCGACCTGCTGGTGGCGCCGGCGCCGTGAGGTCGGAGCCGGCGGAGCGCCGCTACGACATTGAGGTGCGAGTCGCAGAGCTGCGGCAGCTCTTCAACGCCATCGATCCGTCGCCCTTTCGCGAACGGGATCTTGATCCGCGGGCCGAGCAGTTCCTCGTCGACTGGGCCAGAGATCTACCGACGGACGGTCCGTGGGGGCTGGTGGTGCACGTGGACCGGTCGGCAGGAGCGGCGGACGAGGCGGCAATCCTTCAGGAGGCCATTCACGAATACTTCAGCCAGCGAGTGGCGGCCTCCCGGCGGGAGCTGCGACAGCTGTTTCGCCGGGGCCGCGTCAGTCTGGTGATCGCGCTCGTGTTCCTCACCGCCTCCATCGCGGTGGGTGACGTAGTGGGTGGCCTGCTGGGCGATGGCCGGCTGAGCGACATCATGCGCGAGGGTTTCCTGATCGGCGGGTGGGTGGCGATGTGGCGGCCGCTGGAGGTGTTCCTCTACGACTGGTGGCCCATACGCGCCGAGGGTCGCTTGTTCCGGCGGCTCAGCACCATCCCGGTCAGGATCGAGTCCAGGCGCACGACGGGCTGAAGCTCACCCGCCGACAGCTCAGCCGCGGCGCGCCGCCTCGATAGCGGCGATGTCGATCTTCTGCATGTCCATCATGGCATCAAATGCACGCTTGGCGGCAGCGCGATCGGGATCGGTGATTGCCTCTGACAGGGCGGTTGGCGTGATCTGCCAGGACAGGCCCCACTTGTCCTTGCACCAGCCGCATGCGCTCTCCTGGCCGCCGTTGCCTACAATCGCATTCCAGTATCGATCAGTTTCGGCCTGGTCGGTGGTCGCGACCTGGAACGAGAACGCCTCGGTGTGCGTGAAGGCGGGTCCGCCGTTCAGCCCGAGGCAGGGAATTCCCAGGACGGT
>JAICQR010000002.1 GCA_025937755.1 Gemmatimonadales bacterium
CGCGCCGCGTGGACTGCCGCCCTGCTGGCGCTGGACCGGGGCGATACCCTGGAATTCCATCAGCGTCATGGCGCGGTGCATCGCGCTGCAAGCGCAGGTGCCAGTGCCCGGCGGCTGGACATCCTGCTCCACGCCTACGACGCGGCGTCACGGTCACAGCCCGATTCCGCGCTGGTCCTCAGCAGTACACTGTTCGAAACCGACTCGGCGGGCCGCCTGGGTGGACCCTTCGCGCGCGCGGTGCTGTATATCGGCCGGGGTGAGTGGTACACCGCGCTTGGTCGCCCTCGGGATGCCGACCACTCGTGGCTCTGGTACACCAACACTTCGTTCGACGACTGGCCCAACGCCGAGCCGCAGGCGGGCGAAGTCGATGCCGTGCTGGGGCCGGCGGCGCGCCTTCGGCGTGCGTCCGCCT
Organism: Gemmatimonadales bacterium; assembly: GCA_025937755.1. Taxonomy (GTDB): domain Bacteria; phylum Gemmatimonadota; class Gemmatimonadetes; order Gemmatimonadales; family GWC2-71-9; genus CAMLHP01. The sequence continues at coordinate 419 of JAICQR010000002.1, forward strand.
CGCTGGAACTGGGTGACACGGCGGCGGCATGTGAGCATGTGCACCGCGTTCGGGAGCTGTGGCACCACTCGGACTCGAGCTTCAAGGCAATGCCGAGTCTCTTCGCGGCGCTCGGCTGCGCATGATCTACTGTCGCACACTGGGACCCGTGAGCATGCAGCTGGATGGTGGCGCCGCACCACCGGAGCTGCTCTGGCGCAAGCACCTTGCGCTGGTGGTGTATCTGGCACGTTCGCCCCATCGCACCCGCTCGCGCGACCATCTGCTCGGTCTCCTGTGGGGCGACCGGCCCGAACCGGCGGCCCGGCACTCGCTCAACGAGGCACTGCGGCTGGTGCGCCGGCATGTCTCCGATGCAGCCATCCGCACCGATGGCGCCCAGGTCACACTGGCCGAAGAGGCCGTCGCCCTCGATGTGGACCAGCTCAGGGATGCCGCGCGCGCGGGCGATTCGCTGGCCGCGTCGGCGCTCGTCACCGGGGAGTTCATGGAGGGATTTGTGGTGGCCGGCTCGGGCCAGTTCGAGGACTGGCTCGCGGCCGAGCGCGCCGAATGGAGCCAGCTCGCCACCGACGTGCTGACACACGCGGCCGTGACGCACGAACAGAACGGCGACATGGGAGCGAGCGCTGCCGCGGCGCAGCGCGCAGCCACGCTTTCGCCCTGCTCGGACAAGGCGATGTGTGCCCTGCTTCGCGCACTGGCCCTGCAGGGCAATGGGGCGGTGGCTCTGCAGCACTACGAAGTCTTCACCCGGCGCATGCGCGCCGAACTCGGCGCAGCGCCGGCGGCCGAGACCCGGACGCTGGCCGAGCGGGTGCGACGGGGCGCGGTGCAGCAACACAGCGCGAGGCCACCGACCGAGGAGCGGAGGGTCGAGCTTCCGCTGGCAGCGCGCACGTCGGAACTGGAGTCGCTGGTCGCAGCGCTGGCGCACGCCCGCCAGTCGCGGGCGGCAAGTGTTTGTGTCATCGAAGGCGCCCCCGGCATGGGGCGCACTCGGCTAATCGCGGAACTTTGCGCGCGAGCGCGGGTCGCGGGCGACACGGTCGCCACCGTGCATGCGGTCCCGGCTGACGCGACCACGGTGTGGAGCGGTGTGGCGGGTCTGGCGCGCGGTGGACTGATATCGGCGCCGGGCGTGGTCGGCGCATCGCCCGGTGCGATGGCCGCCATCGGCACCATTTGTACCGAGTGGGCCGAGCGCTTCGGGAAATCAGGGAACGGGGCCGTGATGGCGGGCGATGCGCTGGTGGACGTGCTGCGGGTATCGTGTGAGGAGGCGCCGATGGTCCTGATGGTGGACGACGCCCAGTGGCTGGATGGCGAGTCGCTCTCTGCGCTGACCCGGGCGGCCCGGGATCTCGCGGCGCTTCCGCTCACCATCGTGCTCACAGTGCTGCTGCACGCGGACCGGGCAGCGCTGGACGCATTGCGCTCACGCATCGGCCGAGACGTGGCCGGCGCTGCCGTGTCGCTCGTTGCACTCGACCCCGATGCCATCGCGGGCTTCGCGCGCCGCCTGCTGCCTGAGTGGGAGGAAGAGGCCGTGGCCCGTTTGAGCCGGCGGGTCAACGCCGACTCCGCGGGGAACCCATTGTTTGCGCTGGAACTGCTCCGCGCCATCACCAACGGCCTCGACCTCGGCCGGCTCCGATCGGCGTGGCCCGAGAAAGACAAGACTTTCGACCAGAGCTTCCCCGGCGAGCTGCCGGACAGCGTTGCGGCCGCTATCCGGGTGAACTTCCGGCGGCTTTCCCCCGAAGCGCAGCGCCTGCTCGCCGCCGCATCAGTCCTGTCCGATCGCAATGAGGAAACGTTGCTGACGCGGGCAGCAGACCTCGACCAGCTCCGGGCGCGGCCGGCCCTGGATGAACTCGAGCGCCAGCATTGGCTGCTTGATGATGGCCGGGGCTACTCATTCCGGGCGCGGCTGGTACGCGACGTCATCGCCCGCGACATGCTGACTTCAGGCCAGCGGCGTCGGGTACTGGAGCGGGCAGCCATCACTTGACCGCGGCTTGACCCGGCTGCTGAAGGTTGCGGGAGTCGTCCATGCCGTTCGACACCGCACCCAGGAGCTTCCCATGTCGCCCCGTACCCCGTTGTGGATGCTGGCAGCCATGCTGATGTCGGCCTGCGCCGATGCCGGCGCGCCTGAAGTTCTCGACCCGTCATTCAAGGAGGCCCAGCCGGCGCCGGCCGGGCTGGCAACGGTCTCGCTGCCGCTGGGCGGTGAAGCCGAATTCTGGCCCTACACCGGCACCAACTTCACCGGAACCGGCCAGGATCCCATCAACGTCGTCATCGCCGGCGACGCCGCTCCCCTCGCCATCCGCGCCGCGCTGATGGGCCTCGACGGCAATCGCACCGGTTTCGGCTTCCCCGGTTCGGCACCCTTCGATTGCACCTGGGAAGACGGAGTGGGCGGCAGCCAGACGGGGTTCAGCACCGACGGTGGCTGGACCGGCAGCGTAATACAGATGCAGTGCGGCGAGTACGGTCCGGTGCGGTTCCACCTCAGGCTGTTCGATGCCGGTGACGTAACGCTGGTGGGCGTCCACTTCGAGGTTCTGATTCCCGGCACCGCCGATCATCAGGTGCTCAGCTGGGAGCTGGCCGAGCAGCTGGTGGTGGCGGACCTGATGCGGACAGGACTGGCCGGAGCTGCGCCTCAGTCCACGCCGGCCATCCATGCCGCGCCCTTCCGCGACATTCCTTCAGTGATTTACAACCTGCTGCCGGTGGAGCTGAAGGGCGTCACCGGAGGTCCGCTGGGTGAGGCCAGTGATGCGGTGCCGATCCAGACCGACGGCAGCGCGACGATCGTCACGCTGGCTTCCGCCGCGCCGATCGTGCCTGGCACGTGGGAGTACGACACGCCGGTTGAGTTCGGGCAGGTGGTGCCGAAACCATTCTGCAGCCCGGGCCCGGCGGCATATCTGCAGCTGAGCGGGACGGTGCAACTTCATCAGCGGGTGAAGATCCTGCCCAATGGCAACATGATCGGCGGCTTCACCGCCAGCGGACAGCTTGGCCTGGTCCCGCTCGACTTCTCATCCGGCAGTCCTGTGGTGAGCGGCGAGCCCTACGGAGCGACGGTAGCCGAGGAACAGATCGTCTCGATCAAGGAGCAGGGCGCGACGCTGAAGCACACCCAGCTCCAGGCGGAAGAGCCGATGATCGGCCCGTTCCGCGGGCGGTTCGAAACCCGGCTGGCAGTGGGGCCGGAGGCGAGGAATGACTACGTCGCGAGTGTGGTCTGCGGCAGCTGAAAGCGGAACTGCAAAAGCGTGAGGGGAACTGAAACTGCGTGAACGGGAGAGCCCCTTTCACGCAGTTGCCTTTCCCTTTCACGCTGTCTGCAACTCCCGCTTTCGCAGTCGCAGCACCGGCTGGTTGACCATCAGCATGCTGATCAGGATCAGCCCGAATCCTGCCAGCATTCCTCCGGTGATTTTTTCTCCCAGGAGCAGCACGCCCCACAGCATGCCGAACGCCGGCACGATATAGGCCACTGTCTGGGTGCGCATCGGTCCGATGCGTTCGATCATCCGGAAGAAAAGCACGAAGGCCAGTGCCGTCGAGAGCACCGCGAGTCCTGCCAGCGCACTCATGGCGCCGGTTGATGGAGTCGCCTCCGGCAGCATGAGCGTGGCCGGGAGGGCGAGCCACGCGACCGCGCCGAGCTGCTGGCCCAGGGCCAGGGTGCCGGCGGGAACCCCGGCGAGCTTCCGCTTGGCATAGAACCCGGCCACCGCGTATGACAGCGACGCCAGCAGCGTCGCACCAATCCCGAGCACGGCTGCCCGGTCCAGCGCGACAGGACTGAAGCCGGTCAGCACCGCGACACCCACCATGCCCAGCAGCAGGCCTGCCCCGCGCAGCGGAGTCACCCGATCCCTGAGCCAGATGGCCCCGACGATGGCGCCGAAGAGCGGCACCGTGGCGCCCAGTACCGCCACCAGCGAGGCGTTCAGGTCGAGCTCCGCGAACGCCACCAGGGTGAACGGCAGCGCCGCATTGAAGAGACCCATGAACAGCAGCCTGCCGGCATAGGGTCGCACCACTACCCGTCGCCCGGCTGCCCTGAGTGCGATCCACAGCACCAGCGCAGCCAGGACGACCCGCCCCGCCATCAACGGCGCCGGACCGAAGTCCGGCACGCCGACCCGGATGAAGAGATACGATGCACCCCACAGCGCACCCATCAGGGTAAGGGTGCCGAAATCAGACGGCCGCATGCACCTCCTCGGCGGGCTGCAGGGTGGAACGATACTGACCCGGGGGCATCCGCGACGCGATGGCGACCCGGTTCCAGAAATTGATGCGGCCGACAGCGATGGAAAGATCCGCCAGCTCGGTCTCACTGAAATGCGGCTTTACCTCCTCGTACACGACATCGGGCACCTGGTCGCGCGACACCAGGGTCAGGGCCTCGGCCCAGGCCAGGCCGGCTCGCTCGCGGTCGCTGTAATAGGGGGACTCACGCCAGGCGTCGAGCCCGTAGAGCCGCTGCTCGTCCTCACCCAGCGCCCGCAGGTCCTTCCAGTGCATGTCGATGCAGTAGGCGCAGCCGTTGATCTGGGAGGCGCGGAGACGAATCAGATGGAGCAGGATCGGCTCGATGCTGGCGTGCTCCAGATATTCGTCCACCGGGGCGATGGCCTCGTATGCCCTGGGGGTCGCGGTGGTGAAGTTGAAACGGGGCTTCATTCTGCCTCCTCGGGTGTTGCCAGCGCCACACTCAACGGTGCTTCGCTGTCACAGGTGAACCAGGCCAGGAACTTCGCGGGCATTTCCCGGCTGGCGTTGGTGGACATGATATGCTCGACGCCGGGCGCCTCATAGAACGTCTCACCGGCATGGTAAGTGTCGGGAGCCTGGCCTTCGACCTGCATCCGGACAGCGCCGGAGACCACGTATCCCACCACCGGGCAACCGTGGGCATGCGGCGCCGACGATTCGCCGGGAGCGTAGGTCACTTCCACCATCGCCACGCGGAGCGCCGCGCCATCGAGCGCGGGCAGCTGCTGGTCGATGGCGAGGCGGGCGCGCTGCGGTTCCGGCGTGGCGCAGCCTGCTGCCGTGAGAATCAGGGCCAGCGGTGCGGCCTTCAGGGTATTGCGGATCCAACTCAGGTTCATCGCGTCTCCCGATCTGAGGTGGGCGAATTCTACGGAACTATTGGACTGGCCAGAAGGTCCATTTTCGCTATCTTGGGTGGGCCACTTTGGAGGTCTCCCATGCGCCGCACTTCCCCGACATCGGTACTCGCTCTGCCTGAACGGGCGCGCGACAGTTCCACCACCCTCTGGCTGGTTGATGCGCTCCGGCAGGAGATCCTGTCCGGTCGTCTCCGAGCCGGCACTCGCCTGCCGGCCAGTCGCACGCTGGCGCGGGAACACAGGATGGCGCGGGGCACGGTGCAGGCGGCCTTCGAACAGCTTCGGGTGGAGGGATACGTCCGGGCGCGGACCGGCTCGGGTACGTATGTGACCGATGTACTGCCCGACCAGCTGTTGCGGGTAGGACCGCAGCGGGACCCGGCGGGGTCCAGCCCGGGCAAGCGCACCCCGCCGAGGCGGCTTTCGCAATTCAGCGCCCGATTGGAGCGGCCGCGCAGTTATCGGCTGCCGAAGCTGCGCGCGTTCCGAGCCAACCAGCCGGCGCTTTCACTTTTCCCCACCACGCTCTGGGCTCAGATCACCGGCCGGTGTGTCCGGCGGGCCACCATGGATCACCTCACAGAGGGCACGTCGGCCGGGTGGATGCCGCTGCGCCAGGCGGTGGCGGACTATCTCAACGAGTCGCGCGGGGTGGTGTGCGAGGCCGGACAGGTGCTGATCGTGTCGGGCACCCAGGAAGCAGTGGGTCTCGTGTCGCAAACCCTGCTGGACCCGGGCGATACCGTGTGCATGGAAGACCCTGGATACGTCGGCGCCGTTCGGATCTTCGAGGCACATGGAGCGCGCATCTGTCCCATGCGGGTGGACGCCGAGGGGATGGTGGTGCCGAGCGTGCGGATGCGGCCGCCGAAGCTGGCATATGTGACGCCGGCGCACCAGTTCCCGCTGGGCGTCACCATGACGGCGTGCCGGCGGATCGACCTGCTGGCGTGGGCGCGGGTGACCGGGGCGATGGTGCTGGAGGACGACTACGACAGTGAGTACCGGTTTGCCGGGCGGCCGGTGCCGGCGCTGCAGGGGCTCGACCGGCGCGGGATGGTGCTGTACGCGGGCAGCTTCAGCAAGGTGCTGTTCCCGGGCCTGCGGCTGGGGTATCTGGTGGTGCCGCCGGACCTGGTGGACCGGTTCTCGGCAATGAAGGCGGTGGTGGGGCAGCATGCGCCGCTGCTGGACCAGGCGGTACTGTACGAGTTCATGGTAGAGGGGCACTTCGGCCGGCACCTGAGGCGGATGCGGGAGATCTACGCGGCTCGGCGGGGTGCACTGCGGGAGGCGGTAGGGCGGCACCTCGAGGGGCTGCTGGAAGTAGGCGGAATCGAGGCCGGGTTGCAGACGGCGGCGTGGCTGGCGGATGGTATTGACGAGGAGCGCGCGGTGGCGGCGGCAGCCGAGCGGCAGGTGGAGGTGGTGCCGCTGAGCAGGTATGCCAGGAAGCCGCTGCCCCGGGCCGGCCTGCAGCTTGGGTTTGCGGCGGTGGACGAAACGGAGCTGGAAAGGGGGGCGGTGGAATTAGGTAGGGCGCTGGAGGCGGTCAGGCGGTCAGGCGGTCAGGGCGGTCAGGGCGGTCAGGGCGGTCGGTCCGCTTGACCAGAGGGGGGCGACGGGCGAGTTTTCGCCTCCCCAACAGGGCCCGTAGCTCAGCTGGATAGAGCGCTTGCCTCCGGAGCAAGAGGTCGCGCGTTCGAATCGCGCCGGGCCCGTGTGCTGAATTACATACCCCGCCCTCCGATGCATGGAGGCGGGGCTTTTTCTTTGGCCTTGACAGTTTTCTGATGTAAGTAAATATTTACTTTCATGAAACGAGACCTACCCACGGCCCCGACGCCCCGTACCCGCCAGTATCGCTCCGGCGTCGAGCGGAGAGGCGAGATCGTTGAGGCCACAATCGCGATCATCGCCGAACAGGGCCTCCGCGAGGTCAAGACCGCCGAACTGGCCCGGCGCGTCGGAGTGTCCGAAGCGACCATTTTCCGCCACTTCGGATCGCTCGAGGAGGTCCTCATTGCGGCGGTGACCCGGGAAGCCGCCGTGCTCAGGGACCGGATTTCGGCCTTCGAAGGAAGCGGTACCCCCTGGGAGCGCGCCGAGCAGCTGGTTCTTGCCCTGATCGACTTCTTCGAAGAGACCGGCGGCGGCCCAATCGTAATCGTGACCGGCCAGGTGGTCCGGATCTCCCCCGAAATCCGCGACGTTGCCATGACTACCCTCGGCCTCGCACGCCGGCGGCTGCTGGGATACGTGTCCGAGTCGGTGGCCGCTTCGGGAGCGCCGGCGTCGCCGGAGCACGTGACCGACCTGCTTATCGCCGTCATTCAGTCCAACGCGCTGCGCTGGATCATGTCCGACCGGCAGTGGCCCATGCATGCGGCAGCCGAGCAGATGCTCGCGCTGCTCCGCTGCACCGTCGCGCCGCGGGGAGACAACGCATGAAACCGCTGACACTGTTTCTTGCGAGCGCGGTTCTCGTGCTCGTGCCCCGCCCCGCTCCCGCGCAGGACAGCGCCGCGGTGCTCTCCCTGGCCGAGGCCGCGCGGCGGGCGCTCGCCACGCACCCAGCCACACGCGCGGCCGCCGCGCGTTTCGATGGAGCGCGAGCCGCCGTGGGGGAGGCGAGCGCCGCGCGACTGCCGTCGGTCTCCCTCTCCGCATCGGCCACGACCTGGTCGGATCCGATGCTGGTGGCGCCACTGCACGGGTTTGATCCCGCCGCCGCACCGGCGTTCGACAAGACGCTTATCCAGGGCGGCGTCACCGCGAGCTACATGCTGTTCGACGGCGGCGCCCGTGGCGCCCGCATCCGCCAGGCGCGCGCTGAAGCCGGCGTGGGCGAAGCCAGCCTGGCGCGGGCCGAGCAGGGGCTGCTCGCGCGACTAACAGTCGCATACCTCGACGTGCTTGCCCGCGCCCGGATTCTCGGCGCGAGTGAGCAGCGCCTCACCGCTCTTCAGGCAGAGCACGCGCGGGTGACGAAGCTTCATGCCGCCGGGCGTGCAGCGCAGCTCGACCTGCGCCGGGCCGAGGCGGCACTCGCGAATGCGGCCGCCGAGCAGACCCAGCGGGCGACGTCGCTGGCGCTCGCCCGGCTCGAGCTGGGACGGCTGGTTGGCGACAGCGGCGCAGCGCCAGGCCGGCTGGAAGACGTGCAGCTGCGTGATTCCGTTGTGCCGGAGCGCTCCGTAATCATCGCCGCGGCAGCGGCGGCGAGCCCCGATGTCGAGGAGGCCAGGCGCCGCGCGGCGGCAGCAGAAGCAGCCGCCAGTGTCGTGCGTGGCGCGCGGTGGCCGACGGCGAGCCTCACCAGCGGCTACACCAACCGGGGCGGCGCGGACAGCGACTTTACCGACGACTGGAACGCCGGGGTGCAACTGGCATGGCCGCTCTTCACCGGCGGCGCCACCGCTCGCCGAATCGACCGGGCCGACGCGGCCGGCCGCGCTGCCAACGAGGAGGTGCGGCTTGCTGAGTTGGACGCCGTGGCCCACGCCGACCGCGCGCTTGCGCAGCTGGTCGATGCGAACGCGCGCGTAACCAGTCTGACGCAGGCAGTCGAGGCGTTCACCGCCGTCGCCGCCGCGGAACGGCTCCGGCTCGAGACCGGCACCGGCATTCAGGCGGACTATCTCGCGGCGGAGGCGGATCTCCTCGGCGCCCGGGCCGAACTGGCCCGCACCGAATACGACCGTCTCGCTGCCGCGGTCGAGCTGGCCCGCCTGATGGGGCAGCTCGACCTCGCGTGGATCGAAACGGAACTGGAGCAGCAACCATGAATCGGGCAGCAGCCAAACAGCGGATGAAGCGTGTCGTGCCGGTCCTGATCGTCCTCGTCGTGCTCGGGCTGCTCGGCCGCCGGTGGCTCGCCAGCCGCTCCGCCGATGGCGGCTCCCTGGTCGCGTCCGGCACGGTCGAGGCGACCGAAGCCCATCTGGGCTTCCCCGCCGGCGGACTGCTGGCGCGCGTCGAGGTGCGGGAAGGCGAGCGAGTGGAGGAAGGCCAGCCGCTCGCCTGGCTCGACGACACAGAGTCCCGCGCCCGCCGCGCACAGGCCGCCGCTCAGGCCGACGCGGCGCGTGCACGGCTTGCCGAGCTCGAGGGCGGCTATCGGAGCGAAGAGGTGGCCCAGGCGCGCGCCGCGCTCGAGGGCGCCGACCGGCAGCTCGACGAGGCGGAGCTCGCACTCGGGCGGACGCAGCGGCTGCTCGAGGGCGGTGCGGCGAGCCAGGAGGACTACGACAAGGCGGCTGTTGCGCGCGACGTGGCGCGCAGCCGGCGCGCGCAGGCGGCTCAGCAGCTCGGCCTGCTTCGCAGCGGCCCGCCCCGCGAACAGATCGCGGCGCAGCGCGCGATGGTCGAGCAGGCGGAGGCCAGCGTGGCGGGGTTCGACGCGGCGCTGGCGCATATGGTAGTGCGTGCGCCGTTCGCAGGTGTCGTCACGGTACGCCATCGCGAGCCGGGCGAGATCGTCGCCCCCGGGTCGCCGGTGCTGACAGTGCTGGATCCCGCCGATCGCTGGGTGCGGATCTACGTGCCCGAGCCGCGGCTCGGCAGCGTGGCGCTCGGCGCGCCGGCGGCGATCACGTCCGACACCTACCAGGACCGTGACTATCGCGGTGAAGTACGGTTCATCGCGAGCGAGGCGGAGTTCACGCCGAAGACGGTGCAGACCGCCGAGGAGCGCGTGAAGCTGGTCTACGCAGTGAAGGTGGCGATCACCGGCGACAGCGCCTTCGAGCTGAAGCCGGGAATGCCGGCCGACGTCCGCCTGGAGTCCTCCGATGATGCAGCCCGCTGAACCTGCGGTTCGGGTCGAGGGGCTTGGCCGCGACTTCGGCTCACTCAGTGCCGTGCACAATATCGCCTTCGACGTACGGCCGGGCGAGCTCTTCGGGCTCGTCGGGCCGGATGGTGCGGGGAAGACGACCATCCTCCGCATGCTGGCCGGCGTGCTGCGCCCAACCCGCGGCGACGCCTGGCTCGGTGGCACCAGCGTCGCGCGGGACCCCGAGGGAGTGAAGCACCGTCTCGCCTACATGTCGCAGCGCTTCGGGCTGTATTCCGACCTCACGGTGCGCGAGAATCTCAACTTCTACGCCGATCTGTACGAGGTCCCGCGGCAGGAGCGCGCCGCGCGGCTCGAGCGTCTGTTCGCCTTCTCGAACCTCGGCCCGTTCCAGGACCGGCTCGCGGGAAAGCTGTCGGGCGGGATGAAGCAGAAGCTCGGTCTCTCCTGCGCGCTCATCCATCAGCCCGAGATCCTGCTGCTCGACGAGCCGACCTTCGGCGTCGATCCGATTTCGCGTCGTGACCTCTGGCTCATCGTGCACGAGATGGTCGCGCAGGGAGTCACGGTCATCGCGAGCACAGCGTATCTCGACGAGGCCGAGCGGTTCGACCGGGTGGCGCTGCTGCACGCCGGGCGCATCGTGGCGCTCGACGAGCCCGGTGCGCTGGAGCTGGCTGCGGGGACACTCCTCTCGGTGGAAACCGACCATCCGCGCGAGGCGCGGGTCGTGCTCGAGCGTCTGTCGGAGGTGACAAGCGCAACCCGGTTCGGGACCCGGCTGCACGTCAGGACCGCCGCTGATCCAGCTGGCGCGGAACCGGTGGTGCGGAGCGCGCTCGAGTCGGCGGGCGTCAGCGTGAAGTCGGTCGCGCTGGTCACCGCGTCGCTGGAGGACGTGTTCATCGCCCGCCTCCAGGCGGAGCCGGCCGCGTGAGCGGCGCCCCGATGCGACCCGGGTCCGACGATCCGGCGGTCGAGGTCGAGGAGCTGACACGCCGGTTCGGCGACTTCGTCGCAGTCGACCGGGTGACGTTCTCGGTGCGCCGCGGCGAGATCTTCGGCTTCCTGGGCCCCAACGGCGCCGGCAAGACGACGACCATCAAGATGCTGACCGGCCTGCTGCCGCCGAGCTCGGGACGGGGGCGGGTCGCGGGTTACGACATCATGCGCGACACGGCGGCGATCAAGCAGTCGATCGGCTACATGTCGCAGCTGTTCTCGCTGTATGGCGATCTCACCGTGGACGAGAACATCGGCTTTTTCGCCGGCCTCTACGGGGTCCCGCGGGAGCGGCGGGCCGAGCGGCGGGCGCGCGTGCTTGCGATGGCAGGACTCGAGCACGAAGGCAGCCGGCTCACCGGCGACCTGCCGCTGGGCTGGAAGCAGCGCCTCGCCCTCGGGTCGGCGGTGCTGCACGAGCCGCCGGTACTCTTCCTCGACGAGCCGACCTCGGGAGTGGACCCGATCGCGCGGCGTCAATTCTGGGAACTGATCGACGAACTCGCCGACGTCGGCACCACCGTATTCGTGAGCACGCACTATATGGAGGAGGCAGAGTACTGCCATCGCCTCGCGCTCATGAACCGTGGGCAGCTGATCGCGCTCGATACGCCGGCGGCGCTGAGGGCCGGGGCACGCGATCCGATCTTCGAGCTGGCCACCGACGACAGCCCCCGCGCTGTCGAGGCGCTGGCCGGCGTGCCGGGTGTCATCGAGGCCGCGATGTTCGGCCGCGACCTTCACGTCGTCGTGGAGGACGAGGCGCGCGCGAGAGCGACGGTGCCCGCGGTCCTCGCCGCGGCCGGGATCGAGGCGGGCGAGATGCACCAGGTCGAGCCGTCGCTCGAAGACGTCTTCGTCGCCCGCGTGCGCGCCGCCGGCGGCGCAGTCGTGGACTAGGAGACGACGTGATCAACACCCGCCGCCTGCTTGCCGTGGCCCGCAAGGAGCTGATCCAGCTCCGCCGTGACCGCCGGAGCCTCACCCTGGCGTTCCTGCTGCCGGTGGCGCTGCTGGTGATCTTCGCGTATGCGATCAGCTGGGACGTGCGTGAGGTGCGGACGCTGGTGGTGGATGACGATGGCACCGCGCGAAGCCGCGCGCTGGTCGAGGCGTTCGCCGCCTCGGGCTACTTCACGCTCGAGCAGGGAGCCGACGCCCGCGACGTGGTGCCGCGCATCGACCGCGGAGAGGTGCAGCTCGCGCTCGTGATCCCGGCCGGGTTCGCGGCGGACCTGGGCGCGGGCCGCCCGGCGCAGCTGCAGGCGATCGTGGACGGGAGCGATGCCAACAGCGCGACGATCATCCTGAGCTACGTGCAGGCCATCGTCGGCGCGCACACCGCCCGCCTCGGCGCAACGTTCGGCGCCGCGCCCCCCGTTCCGCGCATCCAGCTGGCGAGCCGCGTCTGGTACAACGAGGAGCTGGTGAGCCGCAACATGATCATTCCCGGGCTGGTCGCGGTGATCATGATGATCATCGCCGCCATGCTCACCTCGCTCACCATCGCGCGGGAGTGGGAGCGGGGCACGATGGAGCAGCTGGCGGCCACCCCGGTCGGCCGGGTCGAGGTGGTGCTCGGCAAGCTGCTTCCCTACCTCGCGATCGGGCTGATCGACGTCGCCGTGACGTCCGCACTCGGCGTCTTCCTGTTCGATGTGCCGTTCCGGGGGAGCGTGGTCCAGCTCATGGTCCTCTCCGCGCTCTTCCTGACCGGCGCGCTCGGCCTCGGCATGTTCATCTCCGCCGCAACCAAGTCACAGCTGCTCGCGACCCAGCTGGCCATGGTGGTGACGTTCCTGCCCGCATTCCTGCTCTCCGGGTTCATGTACGCGATCGAGGTGATGCCGCCGCCGCTCCAGGGGGTCACGCTACTGGTGCCGGCGCGATACTTCGTGGTCGTCACGCGGGGAATCTTCCTCAAGGGCATCGGCGCCGAGGTGCTGTACGTGCAGGCGCTGCTGATGCTCGGCTTCGCCGCCATCGGGCTCGCGCTCGCGACTCGGGCGTTCCGGAAGGAACTCGGGTGATGCGCGCCCTCCCTGCCCCGCTCGAGCGCGTCTTCCAGCTGGTCATGAAGGAGTTCCGGCAGGTGCTGCGGGACCGCCGGATGAAGGGCGTGATCTTCATCGCGCCGGTGCTTCAGGTCCTCCTGTTCGGCTATGCTGTCTCGACCGACGTGCGGGAGACCCGGCTGATCGTGCTCGACCAGGACGGCACCGCCGCGTCGCGCGAGCTCGTCTCCGCCCTCACTTCGTCGGGCTACTTCGTCGCGGCAGGCACCGCCACGCGGTCCGGCCAGCTGGTTCGTGCGCTCGACCGGGGCGATGCGGCGGCCGCGTTGCACATCCCTGCGGGCTACGCCGCCTCGCTCCGCGACGCGTCCGGCGCCACGGTGCAGCTGCTGCTCGACGGCAGCAATTCCAACACCGCGACCGTCTCACTGAGCCACGCGCAGCGGATCGTCCAGCAGCTTGGCGCGGAGCGGGTCGTCGGCATGCGTCCCATGATCGAGCTGCGGGAGCGCGCTTGGTTCAACCCCGATCTCTCGAGCCGCGACTACAACGTTCCGGCCGTCATCGGCGCCATCATGATGCTGGTCGCGCTCCTGCTCACCTCGCTCGCGATCGTGCGCGAGCGCGAAATCGGCACCCTCGAGCAGCTCCGCGTGAGCCCTCTCACTCCGGGTGAGCTCATCGCCGGGAAGACGATTCCCTTCGCGATTATCGGGATGGCGGACCTGCTCCTGGTGACGGTCATCGCGGTCGGGTGGTTCGCGGTGCCGATGCGGGGAAGCATCGTGTTATTGCTCCTCGCCGGCCTTCTCTACCTCCTTGCCGCGCTCGGGCTCGGCCTGCTGATCTCCAGTGCGGCCGCGACCCAGCAGGAGGCGTTCATGGTCAGCTTCCTCGTATACATGCCGACCATTCTGCTGTCGGGCTTCATGTTTCCGGTGAGCAGCATGCCGCGCCTCTTCCAGTGGCTCACCCTGCTCAATCCGATGCGCCATTTCCTCGAGATCGTGCGCGGGCTGTTCCTGAAGGGCGTCGGCCTGCCGGCGCTCTGGCCCCAGTTCGTCGTCCTGTTCGTCATGGGCGTCAGCGTGCTCTGGTACGCCGGGCGCCGCTTTCAACGGGCGGCATGAGCCGCCCCTCTCGAGGCAGACTGGGAGCTGCTCACGTCACTGCGTTTCCTGCTACCTCTCCTACCTCCCCGCCACCATCCTGTCGAACCGTGCATTCCCCCGGAGCGACTCGAACAGTGGGTCGATCCTGGTCCACGCACGCGTGACCTGGGTGGGCCGCTTCCACATTTCTTCCAGCGCGTCCAGTGCCTCGCTCACGCGCCCGCTCACGATGTAAATCCGGACCAGTTGCAGCTTGTCGTACGCCAGCGACGCCGAAGCGTCGGTGCGGTACATCGCGATGGCCCGCCGGCCTGTGGCGACGGCGGAATCGCTCTTCCCAGCGTGCGCCAGCGCCACGCCGTAGAGCACCAGCAGCGAGGGATCGTTGGGCGCCGCCTGGACCTGCTCCAGACCCGGAGCCAGCGATGAGTCGGCGTAGGCCCGGGCCAGATCCTTCTGTCCCTGGCTCCAGTAATGTGTGGCCAGCGACTGGCCCCACCACGAGCGATCGCCATCGAAGGCCGAAGGCGTGAGCCGCCCCACCAGCGCCCTGGTGGCGGGGTCCAACACGAAGGTGAGTTCCTCGAACCCGGCGAAGTCTGCCGCCACCAGCGGCGGCGAAACCCGTGCGGTCGCGCGCGCGACCGCGGCCTGCGCACCGGCAAGATCGCCGGCCGAAATCCTGATTCTGGCCAGCAGTTTGTAAGCCTCGAGTGCGTCAGGCTCGAGCCCGATGAAGGCGCCTGCCACTTCCTCCGCCTCCTGCATGCGCCCGGTCAGCAGGTAATCCTGGCCCAGCGCCCGGAGCACCCGGCCATTCCGCGGGTCCAATCCCCGCGCCCGCTCCAGCCGCTCGACGGCCAGTTGGTACTCGCCAGCGTTCTCGTCGGCGAAGGCCGCCGCAAGCAGAATCTCGGGATCGTTCGGCGCCAGCTGGATGGCTCGTTCGGTGTACGCGGCACTTCGCTCGGCATCCCGTTCGACGCCCCGGTAGTAACTCGCAGCCGCTGCCGCTGCCGCGGCGTTGTCAGGACCGAGCTGGAGGCTTCGCTCCATCGCCTCCCGGGCTCGGCGCAGCACGTCCGGGTCACGGGCGCCGCCGACGTACAGATTCCCCGCCGCAGTGGACAGCCCCGCCCAGGCATCCACAAAGCCGGAGTCGAGCGCCACCGCCTGCTCGAAGTAGTTCATCGACTGTCGCCTGGCCACCGGACTGTTGCCGGCGGCTGCCCGGCCCTTGAGATACGCATCCCATGCCGCGGGATTCTCGGTGGGACGCTTGCCCAGGTCGGCCGCTTCCCTGGCTCCGAGCTGCGCGCCGAGGGCACCCGCCACCCTGGTGGCCACCTCCCCTTGCACCGCGAAGACATCGGTCAGATTGGCGTCGAAGGTCTGCTGCCATGCGGTGGCACCCCGGCTGTCCACCAGCTCGGCCACCACCTGAAGGCGGCGCCCTGCCCCCTCGTCACCGGCCCAGCGCACCCGGCCCATCAGCAGGTATTGCACTCCCAGCTCCTCGGCGACCTGCTCCGGCGGCTTGGGTTTGCCCCGGTACTGCGAGGAACTGGCGCTGGCCGTCACCGCGAGCCCGCTCACCCTGGAGAGCTTGCCCCGGACCTCATCGGTAAGGCCATCGACTATGTAATCGGTGGTGCTGTCGCCCTGATTCTGGAATGGAAGGACCGCCAGGTGGGTGGCCCCCGCAGACGCCACTGGTGATTCCTCCCGACCCGTCATCCACACCATGCCACCGATGGCCAGCAACGCCGCGATGCCGAGCGGGATCCAGACGGCAGGCCGCGCGAGACGCGCCCGCAGCGCAACTGGGGCCGATCCGGACTGGCCCGATGCCGTGTGGGAACCGGTCTCCACCGTCGCGAGCGATTCGGCCAGAGCGGTGGCTGTCGGGTAACGGTCGGCCGCACTCCGGGCCAGCGCCTTGCTCACCACACTCTCGAGGCCTGCCGGCATGCCTTCTCTCGTGGCCGCGAGCGGCCTTGGCCGTTCGGTAAGGCTGCGCGCCACCACCGCCTGCGGGCTCCGCCCGGTGAAGGGCGGTTCGCCCGTGAGCATCTCATAAATGACTGCCCCGAGGGCATAGATGTCGGTGCGCGCGTCCACCGTCTTGTCGCCGGTGGACTGCTCGGGACTCATGTACTGCGGCGTCCCGATCGCGAGGCCGGTCCTGGTGATGGCCTCGCCCTCGGCATCGAGTGCCCGGGCGATACCGAAGTCCGCCACCAGGGCATGGCCCTCGTGCAGCAGGATGTTGGCCGGCTTGATGTCGCGGTGGATGATCCCGCGCTTGTGGGCGTACGCCAGCGCCTCGGCTACCTCCCGCGCCAGCCGCAGCGCCACCGGCACCGGCAGCTCGCCTTCGCGGTTGAGCCGAGCCGCCAGCGATTCGCCTTCGACCAACGGCATCACATAATAGAGAAGGCCATCTGCCTCGCCCGAGTCGTGCATCGGCAGAATGTTCGGATGGTTGAGCTGGGCGGCGATCTCGACTTCACGCAGGAAGCGGTCGGCGCCGAGGGTGGCGGCGAGTTCCGGCCGCATCACCTTCACCGCCACCTGTCGCTTGTGTTTCAGGTCCGCGGCCAGGTACACCGTGGCCATCCCGCCCTCACCGATCACTTTGTCGATCCGGTAGCGGTCGGCCAGCACCCGACGCACCTTGGCCACCTCGAACTCCCCCGTGGGCATGGTCCGCTGCGGCACCCCCGGTTCGGTGGGGGTGGCCTTGCCGCAATGCATGCAGAACTGCGCTTCGTCAGGAAGCGCGGTATGACACGACGGGCAGCTGCGGGCCGCGGTCGACATGGGTCTCCGGTGATGTGGGGTGGTGCGGGAATATGGCGGCAAGGAGAGGGGACGGGAAGCATCGCGATGCCCGTGCGTGCCGCCCGCTGGACAGAATACCTCTACCGGGCGACAATCTTGTCTGTTCCATCCGTCGATCAGAGGACGCCATGCGCACCCAGTATTACACCGCCACGAGTCTCGACGGCTTCATCGCCACCGACGACGACTCGCTCGAGTGGCTCTTCCAGCTGGGCGACATCGAGGAAACCAGCTACCCGACATTCATCAAGGATGTCGGGGCGCTTGCGATGGGCTCGACAACCTACGAGTGGATGCTGCGGAACGTTATTGGGCCCGAGGCGAAGGACCGTCGCCCATGGCCCTATGACCAGCCCACCTGGGTCTTCAGCTCACGAACGCTCCCTGCGGTCCCCGGCGCGGACATCCGGTTCGCCAGGGGTGATGTGGGGCCGGTCCATGCAGCGATGGCAGAAGCCGCTGGGGGGAAGAACATCTGGCTGGTGGGCGGCGGAGACCTCGTGGGGCAGTTTCACGATCACGGGTTGCTGGACGACATCTTCGTGCAGATCGGCTCGGTGACACTCGGCTCCGGCAAGCCACTGCTTCCCCGCGCGATTACCACGCCGCCACTCAAGCTTGTATCAGCCCGGATGGTGGGAACCGGATTCGCCGAACTCCACTACGAGATTCAGAAGCCGGTAGCACAGACCTAGGCCGCATGCACCGTCACTTCCTCGGTCCGGTCGGTCTCGTCGTCCGGTCGCTCGCCCAGGAACTCGACCCACTTGGTCTTCATCATCGGATAGTGCTTGGCGGCCTCCACCGACGTGAGCCAGTATCCGATCGTCTCGTCGAATCGCTTCTGCAATTGGGAGTCGGCGATGCCGCCGTCGGAGCCAAAGGCCTGGTGCGCCTGCGCCAGCGAGAACATGTCGGGATAGACCCGGGCGCCGAGGTGTTCCAGCGGGATGCGCAGCGACCAGAGCCCCCGATTGCCACCCACCATCGAGGGCGACGCCGACATGAGCATGCCGTAGCGGCGATTGAACGGCTGGGGCCGGAGGCGTGAGGTCCAGTCGATCACATTCTTGAGGATGCCCGGCATCGAGGCGTTGTACTCCGGCGACACGAGGATGAACCCGTCGGTGGCGAGGAGTCGCTCCTTGAGCCGGACAGCGCCTTCAGGAATGTTTCCGTCCTGCTCCTCGTCCCCGTCATAGGAGGGACAGTCGAAGTCCGCCATCATGGCGCGCTCGACCCCGCCCCCGTGGGCCTCCACCGTGCGCTGTGCCAGGGTAGCCAGCCGGTCGTTGAGCGAGTTCTCCCGCAGCGAGGCGCTGAAGACGAGCACCGTAACCGCACATTTGTCGGGCATGAGGATCTCCAGGGAGCTGGGAGTTGCCCAACCTCAAGCCGTCTCGGGCGAGGTCGGGTACGCACGCATGGACGGTCCGCGTGAATCAGTTTAACGTGAGCGTCGGCATGAGAGCAGTCTTACTCACCGGATCCGCGCTCTACGGCGCGCCTGTGCTGCAGTTCGCGGCCGGAAGTGGCACAGTGAACGTCTGGGCCGCCCAGCATGGTGATACGACCTACATCGCTGCGGTCATACCCGATTCGACGTACTATTGGGGCGATGACCTGGTGGTAAGGCTCCGGACTGCTTGCAATGACGCGCGCACCTGACGGGTCTATGCACCTGGGGATAGGTTGAGGGATGCCGAAGGGAACTCCCGTTCGGCGGAATTTTCCCGCGGAGGCTGTCATGCCTACGACCACAGAGCAGGAAAACATGGAGTTGATGCAGACGCTGGACGACGCCTGGAACGGCCAGGACGAGGAGGTCTTCCGGGCGCGGCACAAGCCCGACGTCGTCGTGCGCTGGCCCGGCACCACCACGCCCACGGTCGGCATCGAGGCGCATACCGCGGAATCGATCGACTTCTGGAAGACCTTCCCCGACCAGAAGCTCGACAATCGCCCGTACCGAATTTTCTTCGCCTCGGGCGACTATACCTGTTCGGTGGCGCGATTCACCGGCACCATGACCGGACCAATGAAGGGGCCCGACGGGAAGATGATCCCGCCCACGGGGAAGTCGTTTGAAGTGGACTTCTACACCGTGGCCCAGTGGGACGATGGCCAGATCGTCGAGGAAGACCTCATGTACGACCTGGTCACCTTCATGAAGCAGATCGGCCTCAGCCAGTAAACTCGACGTCCCAACGCCAGCACCCCGCCCCGAGCATCGCTCGGAGCGGGGTGCGGTGTATTCAGAGCTATGGGCGGCCCGAGGGCCGCGACAGACTTCAGCTACACGGTGCGGGCTTGTTGCTGTTCTTCAGGGTGAACCGGTTGGACGTGACCGTGGCAGGCGTGTATGCCGTCACATCGGCATCGGCCTCAACCGTGGTGGCAACCAGGTAGTAGCCACCCGCCTTGCTGACGCTGAGGTCCGGGAAGCGGGCCACGCCCTGCGCGTCGGTGGCGACTTCATTGCCGCATGCGGTGACGCCGGCGCCGTTGTTGGTGACGGCGGTGATGCGCACCAGGATGTCCTCCCATGGGGTGCCCTCCTTACCGGTCACCTTGACCGACACCGCGCCGCCGGCCGTTCCAGTGAGCGGAAGGCTGGAAATGCCATTGGCGGGCTGGTTCAGAAAGCTCATCAGGATCTGGGCACCATAGACCACTTCGAAGGGGCTGAACGAGCCCTTGAGCCCGCCGATACCGGACGCCGCTACCGTGTTCGACGCGAACAGCGGGGCCGGACGCACCAGTTCGAGCAAGGCATGCAACAGCCGGCCGCCAGCCGTGGTGGCGTCCACCGAGTTGAGCGCCAGCCCGGTACAATCGAGGAAGGATCCCGACCCGATGGGGAGGATCGAACCGCCGTTATCCTTGGCCTCGTGCTGCACCCGGAGCTGCGCTGCGGTGGCACCGTCAATGAGACTCGCATCGGCGCAGAGTGCCACCACGGCGGGCCCGGCGAACGGGGCCGGTCCGCTCTCGCCGTCGGCAATGGCCCGGACGGTGGACCAGTCAAATGCACTGCCGCCGGAGATCTCGGTGGCAAATGAGCTCAACGGATAGCCGTAGAACAGCGCCCGGCCGCCCATCCACTCGGCCCAAGGCTTAAGAGCGTGCACACCGCTGGCGCCGTTTGCCGACAACACGTCGCCCGCGGGATCAGCAGGACCGCCTCGAACCTCGAAGCCGCCGTCGGAGGCCAGCGCGGCCTCAAAGGCCGTCGCCGAGATATCCCCCGACGTTTCCACGTTCATGCAGGCAATGAGCTGTACCGCCAGCCCGGCGGCGGCAGGGGCCTGCGCCTCGGTCCAGCCGGCGTCATCGCGCAGCGCAGCAACGGCCGCGAACAGGTCGAAGCCGACGGCGTTGGCGATGGAGGTGTTGGGATTATCCGAGACGGTGCGGGCCAGCCCGAATTCGGTGCTGCCGTTGCCGAAGACGGCGCCGACCGCCGTTCGCAGGTCGTTGGCCGAGCACGACGGGCCGGTACCGATCTGGAATGCGGGGGACTGGGGAACGGAGGGACTGGATGAATCAGAACATGCTGCCGCGAACGCCACAGCGGCAGCCAGCAGAACGAACCGGCGCATAAGGGTCTCCAGGGGAACGCCAACAGCAACTTTCAGGGATCGAACAATTATCTAGCGCCGCGCCAAAATGCACAAGGGGAGGATGTTACGACCCTACCAGCGCCTGGAACCGGGGCCCCTCCCGGAGGGGACGGAACCACCAGGTATTGTCGAGCCGGAGGCTCCTTCGCTGGACCGGATTGGCGACCAGGTAGACGCCCAGGCTCTGGAGTGCCGCGTCGTGGTCGCCCAGGATGGTCTGGCCCAGCGCCTCGAGGTAGGCCAGTTCCCTGCCGGGGTCGGCGCCGGCATCGGGTGCCCGCGCCCGGGCTATCACCGCGCGGGCACTGTCGGCCTTGCCGGCGCGGCCCAGGGCGAGCGCCACCAGCATCTGGCCCCGACGGCGGCTGTACTCCTGCTCGTCCGGCGGGTTGAGGGCGACGTACTGATCAAACAGCTCCCAGGCGCGAGGCACATCGGGTTTGGCGCCCGGCAAGGCGTAGAGGTACAGCTGGCACTCCACGAATCGGGGGTGCTCGGGGAAACGCTGGTGGCCGGTTTCGCACCAGTGCGTCGCCTGCACCCTGTCCTCGAGGTCCAGCGCGGTGGTGAAGATCCGCCAGAGCGTCACATCGGCATTGGCCAGCCAGGGATCCGACTCATAAGCTCGGAGCGCCGCCAGGTTGGCATCGGCGACCGCAGGCTTGTTGATGAGCAGGTGGCTGAGCGAGGTCCACGCCGAAGCTTGCTGAGGATTGGCTGCCACGCTCGCCCGGAAGTCGGCTTCGGCCGATTCGAGCAGCGCCTGGGCCCGCCCGGCGTCGGGCTCGAGACCACTGAGCCAGCGCCAGTAGGTCAGGGTGCCACGCAGTTCCAGCGCGTCGGGGTCCTGGGCCCGGCGGCCGAGTGCTTCGTCGGCGAGCCCGACCCCGGTGGTGATCAACTGCTCCAGTTCGACGGGGTCGTCGGTCATCCGCGCCTGGCGAAAGACCAGCCAGCCCCGCTGGGTCGGTGGATCGGCCCACCTGGAATCCAGCGAACCGGCGTGCGCCATGATCGAATCCGCGCGAGCGAATCCCCGGGCCACGGCGGCAGCGTCGCCCGACGCCAGAAGCCGATCGATGTCGCTGGCCTCCTGACGCCCGCGCTGCAGCATCTCCCACGCCTCGGCGTTCCTGGTGCTGGCCCGGCTTTCGCGAAGGCCGATCTCTTCGCCGACTCGCGCCCTCAGAAACTCCGCCACCTGGGTGGCGAGCGAGTCCTGCAGGGCGAAAACCTCACCGCGCGGACGCTCAATCGTTGTGCTGGTGATCATGCGCCCCGTCGCATCCACCATTTCCACCGTCACCCGCAACAGCTCGCCCGAGCGCGCCACCTTCCCCTGCACCAGCGTACCTACATTGAGTGCGCGCGCCACGCTGTCGGCGCCCACTGTTTCGTCCCGGAATGGCGCTACGCCGCTGCGGGAGATGACCTGCAGTGGCTCGACTGCGCTCAGCTCGCTGATCAGCGCCTCCGTGAGTCCGTCGGCGAGGAAGCGGAGCGAATCCCCGTCCTGACTGGTATCGAAGTACATCACGGCGATGTGCCGTGGATCGGGACCAGCCGGGATGCCGAGCGCGGCCTGGCCGCCGCCCCGGAAGACCAGCCATCCAACCACGGCCAGCACCGCCACGGCGGCGCCGGCAGCAATGGCGATCGTGCGACGCGAACGGCCGGGTTTCGCCTGGGCCGGAATCCCTCGCGAAGCCGTGCGGCGGCGGGTCGTGCCGGTCCGGAGCGCGGTTCGGCGGGCGCCGGTCCCGAGTTCAACCTGGGCCAGCTCGTCGGCGAAGTCACGAACAGTGGGAAAGCGGTCGGCCGGAGTCTTCTCCAGCGCCCGCATGATCGCGTCCTCCAGCTCGTCGGGCACAGATTGCCGGACGATCTGGAGGCTGGGAACGGTCTCCATGGAGTGCTTGGCGATGATGGCCATGGAGTTGGGGCCGGTGAACGGCGGATGGCCCGCCAGCATCTCGTACAGCATGCAGGCCAGGCTGTACTGGTCGCTGCGGCCGTCGAGATGGTCCCCGCCCATCGCCTGTTCCGGGCTCATGTAGGTCGGGGTGCCGATCGACATGCCGGTCTGGGTGAGCTTCTGGCCCGATTCGCTGAGCGCCCGCGCGATGCCGAAGTCGGCCACGATGGCGTGACCACCCTGCAGCAGGATGTTCTCCGGCTTGATGTCGCGGTGGATGATGCCGTGGGTATGGGCGTGCTGGATGGCCTCGCCCACTTCAATCGTGATGTTGATCGCGTCGTCGAGGGCGAGCTGCTGCTCCCGGTCGAGCCGGTCGCGGAGGGACTCGCCTTCGATGAACGGCATCACGAAGAAGAGGGTGCCGTTGGCTTCGCCCGAATCGTAGATCGGGAGAATGTTGGGGTGCTGCAGGTTGCCGGCGAACTTGATCTCGCGCAGGAATCGCTCGGAACCGAGCGCCAGGGCCACGTCGGGCCGCATGACCTTGATGGCGACGGCGCGGTCCTGCCGAGGATCGCGGGCAAGGTACACTACCGCCATGCCGCCGGAGCCGAGCTGGCGCTCGATCTCGTAGCGGCCGGCCAGCGCGGCACGGAGTGTCTCCAGCGACGCGTCGTCCACCGGCTATCCTCGGACTCTGGGCAAGATGATTGATTATAGACGACGGGCGGCGAGAAGGGAAAGTTGCGGGCTAGAGCCTCACCCTTCGCAGCAGCTGGGCGTTGATGGCCACGATGACCGTACTGGCCGACATGAGGGCGGCACCGACCGCGGGAGAGAGCACGAAGCCGAGCGGCGCCAGCACCCCCGCCGCGAGCGGGATGGCCACGACGTTGTACCCTGCCGCCCACCAGAGGTTCTGGACCATCTTGCGGTAGCTGGCGCGCGACAGGGTGATGATGCGGGGCACGTCGCGGGGATCGCTCCGCACCAGGACCACATCGCCTGCCTCGACCGCGACGTCGGTCCCGGCCCCGACCGCGATGCCGACATCGGCGGTGACCAGCGCCGGGGCGTCGTTCACCCCGTCGCCCACCATCGCCACCCGCTTTCCTTCCCGCTGCAGCGCCTCGATCCGGGCCGCCTTGTCCTCCGGCAGAACCTCGGCCATGACCGAATCGATCCCCAGGCCGCGGGCCACCCCATCGGCCACGGCCTGCGCGTCGCCGGTCATCATGACGACGCTGAGCCCCATCTCGTGGAGCCGGCCGACCGCCTCGGCAGACTCGGGCCGCACCGCGTCGGCCACGGCCAACGCGGCGAGCACTCGCGGGCCCTCGACCAGGTAAATAACGCCCTGGCCTTGCGCCGCTGCCTTGTCGGCAAAGGCCCCGAACTCCTCCGGCACTGACCGCCCCAGCTTTCGCAGAAGATTGGGGCCACCCACGGCGAGCGCGCGCCCTTCCACAGTGGCATGTGCGCCGTGGCCCGGGATAGCGGCGAACTCCGTCGCCTTGGGGATGCCGAGCTTGCGCTCGCGCGCACTGGCAACCACCGCCCGCGCCACCGGATGCTCGGCATCCTGCTCCACGCCTGCCGCCAGCCGGAGCACCTCGTTCTCATCCTGGCCCCCAACCGCCTTGACCCCGATCACCCGATGCGCGCCCAGGGTGAGCGTACCGGTCTTGTCGAATACCACCGTGTCAAGCAGGCGCGCCTCCTCGAGGCCTCGGCGATCGCGCACCAGCAGCCCGCCGCGCGCGCCGAGCGTCGTGGAGATGGCGATTACCAGCGGTACCGCGAGACCGAGCGCGTGAGGACAGGCGATGACCAGGACCGTCACCATGCGTTCAATGGCGTAGGAAGTGTCGGCACCCAGGGACAGCCACACGACGATCGTCACCGCGGCGGCCACCAGCGCGACCCAGGTGAGCCACCTGGCGGCGCGGTCGGCCAGCGCCTGCGCCCGTGAGCGAGAACCCTGCGCCTGTTCCACCAGGCGCATGATGCCGGCCAGCATGGTGCGATCGCCAGTGCCGGTGACGGTGACCCGGAGCGCTCCCTCTCCGTTCACGGTGCCGGCGATGACCGTGTCGCCCTGCGCCTTGGGAACCATGCGGCTCTCGCCGGTGACCATCGATTCGTTGACGCTGCTCCCGCCGTCGCGAACTTCGCCGTCCGCCGGGACGTTGGCGCCCGGACGCACCAGCACCACATCGCCCTCGGCAAGGCGCGATAGCGGAACTTCCTCGGTCCGTTCACCGTGGCCCTCGCCTGTCACCCGAATGGCGGTATTGGGCAGCAGCTTCGCGAGCTCCTTCACCGCACCCTGGGCCTGCGAGATCGACCGCATCTCGATCCAGTGTCCCAGCAGCATTACCGCGACCAGCGTGGCCAGCTCTTCCCAGAGCGGCATACCTGGCGCGCCCAGAGTGACCGCGGCGCTGAACACGAAGGCAACACTGATCGCCAGGGAGATCAGTGTCATCATGCCGGGAAGCTGGGCGCGCAACTCGCGAATCGCACCCTGAATGAAGGGCCATCCGCCGTAGGCAAACACTGCGGTGCCGAACACTGGTGGAATCCAGCGCGATCCCGGAAACACCGGAGCGGTGTACCCCAGCAACTGCTGCAGCATGTGGCCCCAGATCAGCGTGGGAATGGCCAGCAGCAGTGTGATCCAGAACTTGGCGCGAAACATTGCGACGCTGTGGCCGGCGTGCTTGTCGTGGCCAGCGTGCTTGTCGTGGCCGGCGTGGGCGTCATGACCCACCTGATCCGCGTGGTCGTCGACGTGGTGTGCGTGATGATCGGTCATCGGTGGTCCATATGCATGTCAGCATCCATGACATGGGCGCCGGCCAGCAGGGTTGGCCGGACCCGCAGGAACACCGCGAATCCGGCGGGCGTCCGGCTGCCATAGGCGCCCTCAAGCGCCGCCGGCACCAGGCTTATGCCGCCTCGGGCGCCCAGCCCGATGGTGGCGCCCGTCCACCAGGCCAACTCGCGCACGTAACCGAGCGAGAGGCTCCCGATGTCGTACGGCTGGTCCTCCACACCGGGAATCATCAGGTCCTCCGAACTCTTCCGCACGTACTCGAGCCGCCCATAGACGGTGTTGGACCGATCCAGCTGGAGATTCGACTCCAGGATCACGCTATGCTGCCACGGTTCGCTGCCAGACCCGTCTCCAGCAACATGCTTGTTGGCGCCATAGACCATCGCTGACGCCCACTCCCCGCCGTCGCCCAGCGGAGCCGTGTGCAACACCGACGCCCCCACACGCCGCTGGTCGTCATCCGGATGCCGTGCCTCCGGCTCATTCAGGAATCCGTAACTGGCCGCGAGCGCCCAGTGGGTGGTCGGCGTGGCCGAGAGCCGCACCCCATAGGAATCGAGCGGATCGAAGTCGAAGTCGTAGCGATCCTCGTCCGGCTCCCGCCCATTGAAGAGCGTCCCTTCCAGCTTGAGGGTCCGGGAGAAGATCCCTCCGGTCAGCACGCCGTAGGTGATGTGGGTGGCGTCGGTCCAGTGGTGTGAAAGCGGCGCAAACGGATCATTGAGCGCCGACGGTCGGTGCATGTATGCCACCGGGCCGATGCCCGGCTCCCCAACGGGTGCGGCGTAGACCACGGCGCCCAGTTGAGAGGATATGGGGCGCTCGTACATCAGGGAGAGCTCCATGAACAGGTCGTGCGGGTGCTGGCGGTCGTGGAGCGCTTCGCCCTGATACGTCTCGCCGCTCTGGAGCAGGAGCGGGTAGCCCCGCTTCCCCACCGTGAGCGGCTCGGCGCTGGCCATGCCGTGCAGATGCAGCGTGCCACCGGCGAGCGGGCGCATCGCCATGAGCATCGCCCAGTTGATGCTGCCGAGCTGGTCATCACCGCGAGGGCCGTCCTGGTAGTCGTACTGCAGGAAGGCGTCGCCATGCACCATCAGCATCCAGCGGCGGGCGGTGAAGTGCCAGGCGCGCATCGCCGACGCATCGGGGAGCCAGGCGGTGCCCGACCCCATGCGGGTCATCGGGATGTCGAAGGGCCGGTCGGGCATGTCCTGCGCCGCCATAGAAGCGCCAATGGCGCTGATACTCAACAGTGCCAGCGCCGTCGCGAGTACCTGGAGAATTCGAACTTGCATTCTGGAAAGCTAACGACGCTACGAGCCGAACTCTCCCACCAACCGGACCGCCACCGCGTGCTCGTGCTTCAGCAGCCGTTCCTTGCGCTCGCGGCCCCAGCGGTAGCCGCGCACGTCGCCGTCACGACCGACAACTCGATGACACGGAATCACCAGTGCCACGGGATTGCGGGCGCAGGCCGATGCCACCGCTCGCACCGCCCTGGGGGCGCCGACGGCCTGGGCCACCTCGGTGTAGCTGCGGGTCTCGCCGTACGGGATGCGGCGTAGTTCATTCCACACCTGCTCCTGCAACGCGGTGCCACGCACATCCAGCGGAACATTGGGCCCCGGCAACACTCCCTCGAGATAGCCCACCACCGAGGCCAGCCACGCGTGCAGATCCGCGTCGCCCTCGCCCCTGCTCTCCTTCTCGTCGCGTTCGGCATTGGGAAATTCCTGCTCCAGCGCGCGCGCGAGCGTCTTCGCATCGTCTCCCAGCATCACCGAGCAGACACCCTTGTCGGTCGCGGCCACCTGCACCCAGCCAAAGGGGGTCGCTGCCGACGCGAATCGGATGCGTACTCCCCTGCCACCCCGGCGGTAGGCCGCGGGGGTCATCCCCAGCCCTCGCGCCGCCGATTCATACACTCGGCTGCTGGCGCCATAGCCGGCGTCGTAGGATGCCCGACTCACCGTGGCACCTGAGCGCAGGCTGCGCTTGAGCCGGTCCGCCCGAAGTGCCGCGGCATATTGCTTCGGCGACACACCGGTGTGCTGGCGGAACAACCGCTGAAGATGGTCCGGGCTCATCCCCGCCTCGCGGGCCAACTCGGCCAGCGAGATGGACTGACCCGGATCGGCATCGAGCCTGGCCCGCGCCGCGGTCACGGCGCGCTCGGCCCTGGTTGCATTTGCCTTCGGCTCGCATCGCAGGCAAGCGCGGTACCCCGCAACCTCGGCAGCGGCGGGATCACGGAAGAACTCGACGTTGGCGCGGTTGGGACGGCGCGACGGACAGCTGGGCCGGCAATACACGCCGGTGGTGCGCACTGCAAAGACAAACTGTCCGTCGTGCCCCGCGTCCCGCCGCTGGACGGCCGACCACCTTGCCGTATCGCCTGCCTGCATCGTGGTTTCACTCATGGTGTTGCTCATGCCGTACGCTCCAGCCTTGCCGGTGCCAGCGCGGGCACCGGCCGATACGCCGACTCCGGGATCCGGGCCAGGGTGGAAGAATGCACCCGACTGCCCAACCCGTAGAAGTGCTGAAAACTCATGATCAGCGGACGCCACCTGTCGGGGTCGATCCGGTCCTCGTGGCCCGCCAATCTGACATCCTCTGCCACATGCACCCGCACCACCCGCACTTCGATGGCCACTGCCCTGCCCCGGCGCAGCTGGTCGCCAACAGCCAGCGGATGCACCGACTCGAGGACTGCCTCGAGGTGGATCGGGCACTCGGCCACGCGCGGCGGCACGACGATGTCGCTCGGGAGAGGCGTGAGCCCGGCGACAGTGAACTTGTCGTGCTCGTGGCGGTAGCCATTGGCCGCCTTCCATTCCGGAACCGGGTTGGAGCCCGTGGTCCGGGCCAGCCGGTTGACCGCTTCAACCTGGTCCACCGACGGAAGGCTGAGCACACATTCCCCGGTGCGCTGGATATTGGCGGGCGTATGCGACCGTGCGCCGAATCCCAGCATGGCACTGCGTCCCAGCCACCACGCGCTGGACATCGGCGCGAGATTGGGCGACCCGTCGGGATTGGTGGAGCTGACCAGAACCACCGGAGTGCCGAAGTACAGGATCGCGGGGTCAATCACCTGGTGCATTGAAGGTATCCTCCCTTTCGTTGGCCCAATCTGACAAGCAGCTGCAAGGGGGAATACCCGGAATCCGAGGTCAAACTCGGGCGGTAGGGCGGCAGGGCGGTAGGTATGTGAAACGAGGATCCAGGCGTGTTGCCAGGATCCCCGTTCCGCTCACTTACCGCCTTACCGCGCTACCGCCATACCGCTTATGGCTTCTGCCCGTGCGGCTGGTCGAAGTGCGCCTGGAGGTTCCCTTCCTCCGCATCCTGCAGGTCCACCTGCAGCAGGACAGTCGTCCCATCCTGCTCGTAGATCGTGAATCCGGCCGCGTCCAGCGTGCCGTTGCCCTCGCCCCGGTCCACGAAGGTGAACTCGATCGGGTAGCCGTCGACGCCGTTGAAGGTGCCGACCGCGGTGCCCTCGAAGGTGTTGATGGGCGCCACCGGCGGCGTCGGATCATCCTCCAGCGAGCAGAACGCCGAGGTGATCGGCTTGTCGATGTGCCAGTGGTTGCCGTCACCCCAGTTGATGTTGATGTTGTTCGAGAGCGTGATGTCGCAGTGAATCGTCATTGATACGCTCACGTCATCATCACCCGCGGTCGAGCTCAGCTTGCTGACACCGCCGGTCATCCGGCCGTCGAGGCTCTCCGGCACATCCTGCGGCTCCACCCGGAAGATGTAGTCGTTGTAGTCGGAGTCGAGCGGGTGATCGGTCTCGTCCAGCAGGAGTTCGTTGTCCTCGACGCCAACCAGGTAGGCGTCGCCGGCGTTGTTGGTGAAGAGCGCGAACTGCTGGAACTGCACCGAGCCAAAGCTTCCCTCGGCATCCGAGCAGTCGGTGTCGGGATCGCTGCAGCCTCCGGACTGGGCATTGAACGCGTTCTTGATGTAGAAACCCCAGTCGTCGCCACCGGTGTTGATGGTGACTGATGACCCGAGCACGGCGTTGCCCCAGTCCGCCACCGCGTGGAAGGTGTAGACACCGCCGTCAACGGTGAACCAGCCTACCTCGCTGGGCGATCCGTGGACCGCGCCAACCAGCGACACTTCATACTCGAAATCGCCATTCAGCATGAAGGCCGCAGCATCGCGGTTCTCGGTGCCGTCGGCAAAGTACTGCGTAAACCCGCCGGCATTTGCCGCCGTGCCCTCGGTCTCGTTGTCACAATCGGAGCTGAAGGTGCCGTCGGCGAAGAACCCGATGTTGCACGACGTGGTCGTGCCGTTGTTGTCGGCGGAATTGTTGTCCCAGAACTCGGTAGTGGCGCGACCGCTGTTGTCGGCGGTGAACGTCTCAAATGCGCCGGGGTCGCCGATCGCGACCACTACTTCGGCCGGGGTGGGGATCGCCTGAATGGACATTCCGTTGAGCGAGGGGCCACCGAGCGGCTCATTGGGCGCCATCGGGCCGGAGTCACTGCAGGCCGCAAGCAAACCGACCGCGAGCAAGCCGGCCGGAGCCAGCACGCGGTTGAACGACCGGAACGCGGACATGTCATCTACTCCTGAATGGGGGGTCTAGGGCTGACTTCAGGAAAATGAATCGTGTACCGCGTTGATTTACCGCCAGTTCCGCGTTTGTCAAGCAGCCAACTGTCGAGATATCGGTGGCCAGGGAGCCGACAGTGGTCCTGCAACACGTTGCAGCACAACCTGTTGCGCGCCGCCAATGTGAGCGGGAGCACAGCGCCGAATCCTTCGCGTTGCCATGCTGTTACCGATGGTGGGCCCGCCTGGATGCGCCGGTGGGCCACCTGCCTACTTCAGAACGGAGACTGCATGCGATACTTCACCACCCGATTCCTCGGACCGCTCGTCGCAGTTGCACTGACGGGGGGCGTGGTTGCCTGCGATGACGGCACTGATCCGGGCGAGAGCACGCAGGTGCGCGTGCTCTTGACCGACGCTCCGGGCCAGGTCCAGGCAGCGGTCGTCACGATTTCGGAGGTGTATCTGCAGGGCGGCGGCGATGGCGAGGGCCGGGTGACGCTGCGCGACGATGAGTTCACCACCGACCTGCTTACCCTGGCCGATGAGACCGAGATCCTGGTTGACGGGACGGACGTGCCCAACGACACGTACGGGCAGCTGCGGTTCGTGATCACCGGAGCCTACATCCAGGTGGACAATGGAGACGAGACGTCCAGCATCTACGCCACGTCCGAGGATTATGCGGGGCTGCCGGCCGGCGCCACAGTGGCTGGCCAGCTCCAGACTCCGAGCTTCGACCAGAGCGGGCTCAAGGTGAACCTGCCGCAGGAAGAGTTGACGCTGAACGGCGGCACGACCACCTGGCTGGTGGATTTCGATGTGGCGCAGAGCTTCGGGCAGGAGGCGGGCGATCAGTGGGTGATGCACCCGGTGATCACGGGAACCCGTGTGGAGACTGAGGTAGAGTAAGGCGCGAGTCGCGAGTCACGCGGCTTGTGACTTGCAACTCAACCAGGCGCCGGCTCGGGTTCCGCAAGGGCCTGTTCCGGCGCCTTGGCATTTCCGCCATGTACTTCGCCTGCCTTGAGCAGCGCGCGGCGGAACAGGATGGCGCCCATCGTCTCGTTCACGGCGATGAGCGAGAGAAGCATGGTTCGCATGTCGCCGCCGGCCGCGGGGTACGCGTTGCCCGCTACAGTCACCAACCCGATCGCCACGCCAGCCTGGGAGACGAGGCCCATCCAAACCAGCCGGCCTTCCTCGGGCCGAATACGAGCCCACCTCGTACCCAGCCGGACGCCACTCCAGATACCCGCGAGCCGCGCCAGGGCGATCGGGATGACGAGGGGCCAAACCTGGAGCAGGAGCGAGACGTCCACCTTGGCGCCGGCCAGCGCGAAAAACACCACGAACACCGGGGCAGCAGATCGCTCCATCGCCCGGCGGAGCGCCTCGCCCATCC
This sequence comes from Gemmatimonadales bacterium, assembly GCA_025937755.1. GTDB lineage: Bacteria > Gemmatimonadota > Gemmatimonadetes > Gemmatimonadales > GWC2-71-9 > CAMLHP01. Next base: position 31,721 of record JAICQR010000002.1, read on the forward strand.
TGCCCGGCGCCAGCGTCTCGGCGACGAAGCCGGTGACGATGAGCATCAACAGCGTTTCGACATGCAGGAGCCGGGAAATCTCGAGCCCGAAGAACGTCACCAGGATGGCGAACAGGAAGAGCTCGGCCCGCACGAAGCGAAGATAGAGGGCCACCACCAGGCCCAATGCCGCACCGATCGGAATCGCGCCTCCGATCTCCCAGGCGACAGACGCGATGCTACCCACACCACCGGTGCCCGACGGCACCAGTACTCGCGCCAGCGTGAGCATCGACGAGAAGACGATCACCACCACCACGTCCGCCAGCAGCACCACTCCAAGTGTGGTGCGGGCGAGAGGGCCGCGCGCGCCAGTCTCGGTCAGCAGCGCCATGGTCACCGCCGGAGAATGCACAATGGCGATGGACGCGAACAGCGCGGAGAAGGTGAGTACCGTAGTCCAGTTGAGACCTGCCAGGAAGGGCACCCATTCCCGCATCAGCACCAGCACGGCGAAGATGGTGAGGAACGTCACGGCCAGCTCGGTTCCCGTGAGCCGGAGCAGCGCCAGGCCACGACGCCGCAGTTCACCCCATTCCAGTTCCGCGCCGGCGAGGAAGGCGATGAGTGCGATCGCGAGGTCACTCACCGGCGCCAGGTTGGACACCGCCTCGGCCCGAACCACATTCAGCGCACTCGGCCCGAAGACCATGCCGGCAGCGAGATAGCCAACGATCTTCGGCAAATGAAGCTGCTTGGCCAGCTCCCCCACCGAGTACGCCGCGAGGATCAGGAACCCGAACACCAGCAACGACCGGCCGGCCCCGCCATACGGTGCTACCAGCGAGATCAGCTGCATCACCCCCAACAGCAGGAGAAGAATGATGATGCGACGCATATCAGGCCTGCTCCACGCTGTCGACGGGAAGTCCCGGGTCGGTGGGCCCCGCCGCTGCAACCACCGCCGTTTCGCCGCTCGCACGCTTCCACGGGCTGGCATCGACGGCGTGGCGCATGAGCCTGGCGGAAAACGCGTCGGTCAGCAGCACCGATGCGACGGCGGCGGTGAATACGATGTTCGGGAAGTAGGCGTTGTTCTCCGACAGGTAGTTGAAGCCGATGGCGAGCGCGATTCCGCCCTGGCCCAGCAGCGCCCTGCCCCAGTTGGCGCCCAGCACCGGCAGCATGCCGTTGAGCCGGGCAGCGATGCGGGCGCCGGCCACCTTGAAGAACCAGCGTGCAACGAGAAATCCGACGACCGGAATGAGCCACGCGGACCGTCCCGGCGTCCACAGTGCGCCGCCGCAGAGCAGGAGCACGAAATAGAGGGGCCGCTCCACCCGGTGCAATGCGTCCTCGATCTCCTGCCGATTGCGCGAAGTATTCACCAGGATGACGCCCATCAGCATGCCCGGCAGGATGGGCGAGAGCTGGAGAAAGGTCGCGGCTCCGGTCATGAACACGATGGCGCCGCCCAGCGAAATGAACAGGCGGTCGGGGTCGCGCTCCTCACCCAGGAACAGGTGAAACAGCATGCCACCGATGACGCCGAGGGCGCCGCTGATGACCATCCACTCGACCGGCGTAGGCGACCGCGGCAGGGTCGGAGCCGCCACGTGGTTGAAGCAGAGCACGACGCCCACCGTGATGATCCCGATGACCGAGTCCATGCCGACCGCGACTTCCATCTGGCGCACCACCACGCTCGACCGCCCCAGCCGCGCGATGATGAACTGGACCGCGTCCTGCGCTGAGCAGGTGGCGATGGCGCCCAGCACCAGCGACGGCACCAGCGCATAATCAGCGGTCACGCCGAAAAGGCCGCGGAACATGATCAGCGACGCCGCGGTGACCCCGATCAGGGTGATCATCGACTGCGCAAAGGCCACGCGGTAGAACACTCCCCGCAGCCGCACCATGCCCGGGAGGTAGAGTCGCATGCCGACCATGGCGCCCATCCAGCCGAGCGCGAGGGTCATGAAGGGCAGGAACGAACGGAGCGATTCGGCGCTGACGAGCCCTGAGACCGACGGTCCAAGCAGGATGCCCAGCAGGAGATACTCAGCGCCAGATACGATCAGCAAGCGTCGCCCAAGCCACTGGAAGGCGATGTGCGCTGCGCCGTAGGCCACGGCCACCAGGACAACCAGCAGTAGCGCGGTGTTCATACCGGGGAGAGTACGTCGTGCATCGCGCCTAAAGCAATCGCCGGGACGCGAGCCCGAAGCGCTTGTGGTCGAGGAGGCGACTGATGGAGACACCCGGAACGTTCATCATCCCGTCCTTGCGAAGGGCCAGCTTGATGACGTCATGATTGCGGCCGAACCACCGCGCGCTCGGCTCGAGGTCCGAGGGATAGTCGAAGCCTGGCAGCGACGCGGCGGCCAGTGGCGCCTGGCTGCCGATGCCGGTCTCGGGCATGGTGCCGGCCCACAGCGTCGCACCACTCTCGCGCGCCAGCTTCCAGATCCGGATGACTTCACACAACCCGCCAACGCGATGCACCTTGATGTTCCAGACCAGCGGGCCACCCAGCGCCAGCAGCTGCCGCGCGACACCGACGCTGGTCAGCGTCTCGTCCACACACACCGGCGTTGTCAGCGTCCGCGACAGTTCGGCGTGCCCCACAATCTCCTCAGGCGCCAGCGGCTGCTCGATGTAAAGCAGGCCGCACTGGTCCAGCTCGCGCAGCGCACGTTCGTGCTCAGGAAAGGCATAGGCCCCGTTGGCATCCACCGTGAGCGGAATGCCGGTGCCACGCAGAATGTCCTGGGTATGCCGCACCGGCTCGACGTCCCACCCCGGCATCACCTTGATCTTGACGCGCCGGTACCCGGCATCGAGCGCCTGCAGGACGCGGGCGCCCAGCGCATCGAGCGAGCGGTCGGCGGGAACGCCCAGGGCCACGCCACACGCGATGGCCCGGGCCGGCTGGACCCCCGCCGCCCCGGCCAGCAATTGCGCCATCCCGGTACCGGCACGCGCCGCCGCGAGGTCCCACCCGGCGGTCTCGATCGCTGCCCTGGCAAAGGCATTGCCTCGCACATGCTGGCGCAGGGCGGCGTCTATCACATCCGGGCCGGTAAACTCCCGCCCACGGACCCTCGGCAGCAGTACAGACTCCAGCATATGGCGCGCACTGCCAAGCGTTTCTTCCGAGTAGAACGGCAACTCGAACGGAGGTGCCTCGCCATAGCCCTGGTGTCCCGCATCGTCGCGCAGCACGACGATCAATGAACGGCGCTCGGTGATGGCCCCACCCGAGATGATGAATGGCTCCACCAGCGGGATGGCAACCTCGTGGAGTTCCACATCGTTGATCCTCACGCGGCCACCAGGTCGCGGAATCGCAGTTCACCTCGGACGCGATGGAGCCTGCCCGCTTCCTCTTCCTCCAGCATCACGGCAAGCAACCCGTCGGCGGGGTCGAACACAAGTTGATGCAGCGCGCGCGCGGTCCTGCTTCCCGCCTCGGCGGCGTATTCACCAAGTGGCAGCTGGAATAGTGTATGGCACTGCACGGTGGAGCACCCTGCTCGCGCGTAGGCCACCGCCTGGCGTCCGGACACGACATTGCCGGTGCCGGAACGCTCCTGGCCGCCGCGACTCACGCTCGCCAGCACCCGCAGGTTCCGGTCGGAGAGTTCCCACCCGCCATATGCCACCTGCCTCTCGTCGTCCCACAGCCGGTTGAACACGGTCACCGCACGGGCATCCGCAGCAGCGCGCAGCATGTCCGCCTGAAAGGCATCGTCAAATGTGGCATTCATCAGCTTGAGGCTGACATGAGCCGGGCCACCGGCGTGTCGCCGGATCAGCGCCGGCAATTCGCTGATCCAGCGAATCACAGCGTCCCGGCTCTGGCCCCGCGCGTCACCCGCCAGGGTGGGCGAGAGGTCATGCTCCACCAGCATCGGCTCCGCGCCCCAGGCCGCCCGAACCGCACCGAGCGTGTGGGCGTACTCGGCCTCGCGAAATGCTTCGCCTGCCGGAGGCAGGTGCAGCTTGACCGATGGCAACACCAGCAGCCGGTCATCCCGTGTGAGCTGACGGCCCACCTGTATCAGCTCGCAGTACTCGGCCAGCGTGCCATCCCAGCCCCGCCCCTTCCATGTGACCGTCCAGCCGCAGCGGCCGTCGGCTGCATCCCGCCGCTCTACCGCCATCCGGGTTTCGTGGATGGCCCACGCGCCCATCGACCGCTCTCCCGCCGAGTCTTCGCCGATCACGGTCTTGAGCACGGCGAACGCCAGGCCGGCATCGGCATCGTGCTGAAGCTGCTCTGCCTTGAGTGACAGTTGCCCCGATGCCTTGCCGATCGGATGCGGCAGCGGCACGCCCATCAGGGACGTGGAGAGATCGAATCCATGGGTTGCCCGAAGCTGCGCGGCCCAGTCGTGCGGCCACTCCCGGCCGAGGCGCTCCCGTTCAGCCGAGAGCGTCAAGCGCATCTCGTACCGCCGCGTCCACAACGTCGCGCTGAGCTGAGTCCAGCGGTGGGCCCCACGGGTCCTCGGTGGCGCTGGCCGGAAGCCAGCCGGTGGCGGCCGCCGCCCATAGCATCCTCTGCACATAGCCGGGCATCGGCTCGCAGAACGTCGCTTCGGCGAACCGGTCGACCGCCTTGCTCAACTCCATGAACCGGGCGGCATCGTGGGTCCGGTGGGCGTGCAGCAATTCAGCGCTCAGCTTCGGCACTGCAGCTCCCAGCCCGACCAGCGCCGCCTCGCCACCCGCCATCAGCGAGTAGCCGAGGAAGCGGTCCTCACCGGTAATGAGCAGCTTGTCGGCATGCTGGCGCACCAGCCCGGCGAGCCGCTGGAAGGTCATGACCGAGTCGAGCGTCGCCACCTTGATGCCGATGATGGTCGGCAGTTCCAGGATCCGGTGGAGTGTGTCGTCGTCGTAGGCGACGCCACCGGCTTCCTGGTACAGCCAGAAGGCGATGCCCGGCAGCTCGCGGCTGAGACGGTCATGATGTGCGACTGGATCGGTGCGCTGGGGATGAATCAGCAGGGCATCGGCGTGCCGTCGGCGGGCCTCGATCGCGGACGTGATGTCGTGAGCGCCCGCGATGACCAGTTTGCCGGGAAGCGCGTCGCGCCAGGCGGTGATGACTGTACGGCGGTCCTCGGCGGCGAGATGCGGACCGCGGCCGGTGTGGGCCCAGACCGCCACACCGGCGATCGGCTCGGCGGCCATCCGCTGGGCGTACGCCTCCTGCGCCGCGGCCTGCAGCGCGCCACCAGAGAACGGCACCGGCACCGCGGGCACCAGGCCGCCGCGAAGTCGCTCGGTCAGCGCGCTCACCCGCCCAGCCCCTCCGCGTTGCCGTGTTCGATGGCGGCGCGCCGATCAGCATCGATGTCGAGCAGCTCCAGTCTCGCACCGGGGGTCTCGGGCAGCCGGAGCGGCTGACCGGAACCGAAGAGGAAGCGCGCTTCGCCGATGGCGCCGATGAGGTGCTCGAGGTGGTCCTCCGGCGGACCCCACACCCAGGAAATATCCCACCAGATCCGCGCCGATTCATCCGGCGTGGACCCGAAATGCACTTCCTCGATGAATCCGCGGTCGGCATGGGTGACGACCAGCCTGGCGGACGGATGCGATCGGACCAGGGCGCGGACCGCAGCTGCGGGGAGCTCGGCGGCCACGTCCAATGGATGCCGCTGGCGTCCGTCTTCCAGCCGCACCGCCACCATGAGTGGCAGAGCAGCCTGCGCAGACGCCGCCACCAGGTCGCGCATCGGCTGGCCGGATGGATCGATGTCGTGGAACATGGGGTCGACCCGGATCGCCACCGCTCGCTGGGCCTTCGCGTGCGCTACTTCCTCTTCCCAGTGGGGCAACGCCGGCTGGATGGCAGGAACCGCGCGGAAACGGGGCTCTGCCTTGCACACCTGATACAGCCAGGGATTGCCTTCCATGGGATCGCGCCAGAACACCGAAGGCAGGTGCGACACCCATGCTCGCGTGATGTGGGTGCGATCCATCGCCTCGAGCAGCGCGTCCGGTGAGGTGCCGGGAACCTTGCGCCAGGGATAGCCCCCGAGCCACGCGTTGACGTCGATACGCATCAGGCCTCCGGAAAGCTTCCAGCGGGAAAGATCCGCACGGCGTTGCCGTGGCGCACCAGGTCCAGTTCGGCTGGCGAAAGCAGATGTGCCAGGTAGCGCAGCTTGGCGAGGCCGGTGTCCATGGTGAGGTCGGTGCCCCAGAGCAGTCGTTCCGGCCCAACCGCAGCAACGCAGGCCTCCAGCATCCCGCCATCTACTCCGCTGCCGGAAAGATCGACCAGCACGTTGGGTACGTGACGCACGGCGCGGAGCGAATGGAGCCAGTCGCCACCTCCGCCGATGTGAGCAAGGATGAATGACACCCCCGGGTGGCGCCGCGCCAGACGGCAGAGCTCGATGGCGTCAGAGGCCTCCTGCCCCGGCATGTCGCGCCGCCGGTGCTGCCAGATGTGCTGCAGCACCGGGAAATGGTGCTCGGCGGCGAGATCGGCGACGCCGTCGAGCAGCGAGTCGTCAGCACGGCGGCTGGCTGCGAGCTTGATCCCGATCATGCCCCCGGCGACACCCCGCGCGATTTCGCTTGTGACCTGGCCGGGATAGTTGGGGTTGACCAGGACGTACCCGCGCACCAGATGCGGATGCTCGCTGACGATCCGGCGCTGCTCCTCGTTGGCGAGGGTCACGTCCGCCTGTGAGGGGAAGTAGATGGGCGAGCGCAGCCCCCAGGTGCCAAGGATCGAGGACACGTGCCACGTGATCCCGATCCGCTCACCTGCGCGGATCCGGCTTTCATTCCGTGCGCGCCAGTCCCGCCGGGGCGTCAGGGAATGCAGGAAATGGACGTGGACGTCTATCAGCATTTTGCTGGCTTCATCTCATTCCCAGGATGGACTTCACCACGGAGCCACGGAGGACACGGAGTTATCGAGCTATGGCGAGATCGCGCTGTCGTTTTTGTGGCTGTGCCGCAGGCTACGCCGCCTGGCGCATGCCTCCCACCACAATAGGCTGTTCTCCGTGAGTCTCTGTGTTCTCTGTGTCTCTGTGGTTAACTCACCGCCCTCAGCGCGTCGTCCAGCACGGCGAGAGCCTCCGCTATAACGGCATCGGTGTGCGCGAGGGACACGAAGTTCCACGGCGTCCGCTTGAAGATGAGCCCGCGACGGGCGCACTCCAGTGCCACCCGGGCACCGGCGTCCTCATCCACCCACTCGAAGGCACACATCACCGGGATGCCCGTGACCTGGCGGATCACCGCCGGGTGCCGCTGCGCGAGACGGGTCATGCCTTCATGCAGCGCTGCACCCGCCCGTGCCAGCGTCGCCGGGACATTGCCGGACCGCACGGTCTTGATGGTGGCGTGCGCCGCCGCCAGCGACATGAACTCGGTGGCGAGGGTCGAGCTGATCCATGTCTTCCCGATTGCCGCCATGGCCTCGTCGGTCCCGCCGACCGCTGCGAGCGGCATTCCGTTGGCGATGGCCTTGCCGACTACCACCAGATCCGGCTCCCCACCCCAGCGTTCAGTGGCTCCGCCCGGCGCCACTCGGCACACGGTCTTCACCTCATCGAAGATGAGCTGGGCGCCCACCCGGCGGGTCTCCTCGCGCACAGTCTTGAGCCACTCCACCGTTGGCTCGGTGTGAATGACCGGCTCCAGCACCACGGCGGCCAGCTGCTCCGCCGTGGTACGGATGGCCACCCGGCTGGCATCGACGTCATTGAACGGCACTGGCGATGCGAGCGTTCCGAGCGCGCGCGGAACGCCGGCCGCACCAGCATCCTGGCTCCAGTCCAGCCAACCATGGTAGCCGCAGGTGAGGACTCGCTCGCGCCCAGTCGTGATTCGCGCCAGCCGCACCGCGGCCGCCACGGCCTCGGCGCCGGTCTTGAGGAAGCGCCACCGCGGATGCGCGGGAAAGAGCGCCGCGAGGTCCGCGGCGACGGTCTCCTCCAACTCGGGCGCCACCGGCCCCACGCCGCCAGCCTCAGCGGCGGCACATACGGCCGCCACCACTGCCGGATGACCGTAGCCAAGGGACACCGCGCCAAGCCCCATGACGAAGTCGACGTACTCCCGGCCCCGCACATCGACGATGGTGCAACCCGCAGATCGGCGCAGCAGTCCCGGCGCGGCATCGTCGTTGGCATACCGGCCGTAGAGCGCCCGACGCGTCTTGCTGCCGGTGGATGTCTCACCCGCAATGTGGGACATCAGGTGAGCTCGAGCACGCCGAGCCTGGATGCGTCCTGCCGGTCTCCCCGGAGCCAGACCCAGCCGCCACCACCGCTCCACGTAAGCTGGCCCGCGCGCCGCTCGCGGCCCGAGCGCATCTCATTGACGATCAGGTCGAAGCGAAGCTTCCGGGCAAGCACCACATCGTTCCAGAAGGGCGGGGCCAGGGCCATCGTCACCCGATAGCCATCGTCGGTCTCCGTCCAGGCGGCCGATGCTTCCACCGGTGCAGCGGCCGCGAGTCCGACTGGCCGCATGCGTACGGTACCGCCCGGCTCAGGCACCATGAGCACACCCCAGTGCCCTCCCGCGCCGTCGCCAACGTGGACCTGGATGCCGTCCGAGTGGATATCATCGGGCTCGTTGTCGAGTTCCAGCGCCGGCGCGTCGGCCGGGCGGAACCACAGTTGGTCCTTCCGGACGTCCACCGCGACGTACAGCGCATCAATATCCCAGTTGACGAATGCCACGGCACCAAAGACTTCGGCGCCGGGATACGGCTCCTCGCTCCGCCGGTACTGATCGTCGTGATCGATGTGGAGCAACTCGCCATCGTCAAAGCCGTCCATGCTGCCATCGAGCGTCGGTGGCTCGGGCACGTGGAGCGCAACACCGCGCTCGGGCTCCTTCCGGTTGCGGGTCACCAGTGGCTCGAACTCGACCACCTTGGCCCTCCGTCCGCCGAGCTGCACGGTGCCGGTGGCGGTAGCGACCTGCCATCCGTCGCTCACTTCAGCGTGGAGATCCTCGCCACGACCGAGGCTGACCTTGACGCTGGCTCCTGCGACTGCGAGGTCGGTCACGGTGCGGGCCGGCGCCAGCACCGCAGCAAGCGACAATCCCCGACCGCTGATGGCTACCAGGTAGAAAGTCGCCTCGGGTGCACCGGGAACGCCGGGGGCGACTGCACGGAGCAGCGTGGTGCCTGCAGGGAGCACCAGGTCCAGCTCAGCGCCATCGCGGACTGCGCGGATCACCAGCGGACCCGGCGCCTCGGGGACGAAGTGCGCACCGTCGTGGGTGAACTCGCCCGGCACCTCCTCGGGCTCCCACCGACCTCCGTTGACCACGCGCGTTTGTCCTGCCAGATGCCAGGGCAGGTGGAGCAGATGTGGCTCGGCGCCTGCCAGTTGCACCAGGTCGAGCACGTAATCGGGAGCGGTCACCACGGTGCGGGTGAGATCGCCCCATTCCCCGCGGCCCCAGGCCCAGCCGTCGCTGCCGACGTCGAAAGCCCGGACGTCCGCGTGAGCAAAGGACTGGGACGTGCCGTCCAGCATCGGCGCATTGTGCGCCAGCGTGCTCCGATACCAGAAGAGATCGCGCTGCAGGTACGATCCGGTGCCGGGATCAGGCAGCCAGTGGACGCCGGCGTCATGCAGCGTCAAGTGCAGCCGGTCGGGGTGGCCGTGGCCACTTGCCCAGGGGCCGCCCTCCAGGGACACATAGCGGTCTTCATGTCGCAGCACGATGAGCCCTGCCTCTTCGAGCAGGGTGCTCTCCGCTGCGACGCCCCCTTCCTCCTCGGCGAGCTCCGCCAGCCCCATCAGCATCGCGTTCCATGAGAGTGACGCGCGAGAGCGATGTTCCGAGATAGGCAGTCCCGCTTCGTACAGCCAGGAGTCAAATTCCAGTGCCGGCTGACCTGGCTCGGAGTACAGCTCACGCAGCCACTGCTGCATCCCCTCCACCTCGGCGCCTTCCCTGCCGTCGAGCAGGCCGAGCCCCACTTCCCAGAGTTCGAGATACATCGGCTGGCCCAGCGAAACGCCGTAGCGCGCGTCCTGGCGGGCGGGAAAGGTTCGATCAGGCAGCGCCGTCAGCATTGGAGCGCGCAAGGCCAGCGAGAGCCGCGTCGCCAGCGCCGCATCCGCCAGCACGTCGACGCCGGCCTGTCCGGCCCACCGGATTCCGCGCTGCATCCCCTGGAGAGAGAAGAGGTGATAGTTCTCGCCCTCGTGCCAGGTGCCGTCGGTGCCGAAGCCATGGGCCAGGTGGGCCAGAAGACCGACGTCGCTCTCGATGGCGCGCGCGGCGAGTTCTTCGTCCTCGAACCAGCATGCCACCGCGGCGAGCGCGGCGTTGTGCCACACCTGCCGATTGGAGAAGCCTTCGTTGAACTCCCCGATCAACGCGGCTGATTCATCGGCAATCCGGTCCACGATGCCGACCAGCCGCTCTTCCAGCACGCCGGCATCCCGCAGCAGGAACGCCGCAGACAGGAGGTCGGTGATCCAGATCGATTCCAGATAGGTGGAGAAGAAGAGCCGCGCAGGGCCGAGCACGTTGTCGAGGTTGGGATACTGATCGTATCCCGCGTAACTCTCGATGACCCGGGTGGCGCCGCGCACCAGTGCGTCGTCGCCGGACAAAAGTCCGGTTGCGGCGAACTGTGCGGCCTGGGCCGCGGCCCACAGATGCTGAAAGCGCGCGAAGAAGCGACGCTGGCGCTCGCCCCCCTCGGTCGTGCCGCATGCGGAGCAGCGAAACCAGTTGGGCGCCCATGGATCGAACTGCAGAGATGCGCCGTCCCGGGGGCAGGCCGCACCGTTCCGGGAAAGCAGCGCCTTGTCCTTTGGGATGGCGATGCCGCGCTGGAGCACAGCCGCGGACCGCTCGTGCAAGCTCGTACGCAGCGCCGAGAGATCGGACGATGCTTCGATCAACGCATCGCGCTGCGCCAGGTCTTCTGCCGTTACCATGTCCGCACCCCTTCCCATGACCACTCGACCGGCAGCAGGCTGCTGCCCTCTGCTTCCAGGACCCGCGCCACGTCCCGCTCGCGTCCAGGCGCAAGGAATACCATGCATCCGCCTGCGCCGGAACCGGCCGCCTTGGCACCGATGGCCCCGGCCGCACGGGCACGGGCCTCCAATGCTCCCATCAACGGTGTGCGCATCCCGGCGTCCAGTTCCTGCTGGTGGCGCCAGTTGGCATCGAGTGCCGCGCCGACTGCGGCGAGATCGGCAGCAAGGAACGCCGCGATCATCGCGTCCGCGGCATCACGAAGTCCGTGCAGTGCCGCGTTGATGCCGCGCTCGCCTCGCTCATACGCCTGCATCACGCGCGTGATAGTGCCGCCCGACAGGCGCGACGCTCCGGTCCAGCAGAGCACCAGACTCCGAGCCAGTTCGGCGGCGAATTCGCGATCAACCGCAATCGGATGGTGACCCACGTCAGGATCGCGGAACGTCAGGTCCTGAAAGCCGCCCAGCGCAGCCATGTACTGGTCCTGCTTCCCACCGGGAATGGCTGCGTCCCGGGTCTCCAGTTCCCACGCGACGTGCGCCAGGTCCCTCGCGCCGAGTTGCTCGCCTCGTGCATGCAGCAGCGCTGCCGCGACGGCCACACTGCATGCCCCGCTGGAGCCGAGTCCCGAGCCCTGTGGCACGTCGGTGCGCGAGGTGATGGTCGCGGGGCCCGGCGGCCAGCGCAGAACCGCGGCCTCCAGCAGGGGCACGTGGCCCGTCCCCGCCCGCGTCCCACCATCCTCGAGCGTCACGGTGGCGCCCAGGTCTTCCGCCACCAGGTGCACACCATCGCCGCCCGGGAGCACGTTGACGTGGGCATGCAGCGCCAGGGCCGCGGAGATCACTCGGCCGCCTTCTCGAGTCGAGAACGGCGGTACGTCGGTCCAGGCGCCGGCAAAGTCGATGCGGACCGGCGCCGACGCATGCGCGCGCCGGCTGCTCACTCGGTGCTCCACCGCGCGACCGTCGGCAGTTCCCCCCGCAGGTCCATCCGTACGTGATGCACCCGTCGATTCATCCCTTGCAGCCCCTGGGCATGATAGAGAAAGACGACCGGCACCAGTTCGGCGAACCGTTCCACAAGATCGGCGGTAGCGGCTGGCGCTGGCAATCCTGAAAGCTGGTAGAGCGGACCAAGGTGCCCCAGCTGCGGATCGCCCGGCACGCCGAGCACTGCGGCATCGAAATCATGTACCCCGCCATGCACCCGCTCCAGGAACGCCGACAGCTCGAGCTGGCGAATGCGTACCTCGAACCCGGCCCTGGCGAGCTGGGCCTGGAGCAGCTGCTCCAACGCGGCTTCGCCCGATCCGACGGTGAGGAGTTCGAATGAGATGGGCGGCTCGGCGGCTCGGCGGTTCGGCGACTCGGCGGCTGGGCGGCTCGGCGGCTCGGCGGCTCGGCCCTCGAGTGAAGGTGGCATGGGGCTGGCGCTGGGCGTGCCGAAGCCGAAGAGGTAGCCGTTGACGATCTCGTCGCGATCGACGGCAGCGGCCAGGCGCTTTCGGGTTGTGAGGTCGTCAAACGGCGGCCGCCGCGTGTTGAGCACGATGGAATACGAGAACAGCAATGGATACGTCACCACCGCCAGTTCGGGATTGCGTCGCACGAATTCCGCGTGGGCCGGCTGAATCCCGGCGAAGTCGAGCTCTCCGCTGGTGAGCGCGGCCAGCTTGGTCATCGGCTCATCCACCACGACCACGATAAAGCGCTCCAAGGCAGGCGGGCCACCCAGCGACGCCGGAAAATCGGGATTCCGTTCGAACACCCAGCGCCGATTGGGTTCATGCGCCACGAACCGAAAGGGCCCGTTGCCCACCGGCTGCTCGTTGAATGCGGCGCGGCGGAGCGCGCCATGGGGAACGCTGCCGAGCAGGTGCCGCGGCAGCACCGCCAGGTCGGTGAGGACGTCCGGCATGCCTGTTTGGGGCTGGGTGAACTCGAGCATCAGGGTTGAGTCGTCCCGCGCTTCGCTGTGGCGAAGCTGAGCCAGCTCCGCCAGCCGAGGATATCCCGTGGCCGGGTCGCGCGCCGCAGCGAGGGTCCAGGCAGCGTCATGCGCGGTCGTGAACGGTCCGTCATGCCAGCGCAGGTCGGTCGAAATCGTCAGCGTCAGCGTCGTCCGGTCGGGCGACCACTCCCACGTCCGGGCCAGATAGGGAGATACCTGCATGGCGCTGTCATACCGCACCAGCGTCGTGAAGAGCACGTAGCGCTGCACCTGCCGGGCGAGCGGATGGAGCGTGAGGAGCGGGTTGATGCTCTGGAGATCGGCACCCGACGCAAACATCACGCTGTCAGATCGTCGATCCGCCACCGAGCCGCACCCCCAGGCGGCGAGTGCCAGCAGCGCCAGAGCGCGGTAGCTTTGGCCCATGGCCACTGCTCTGCTTCGCCATGGCGTTCGTGGCGTACTGGTGCTGCTGGGCGTCGTAACGCTCACGTTCCTCCTGTTGCGGATGGCACCGGGCAATCCCGCGCTGCTGCTGCTCGGTCCCAATGCCGGACCGGAACTGGTGGCGGTGCAGGAGCGCGAGCTGGGGCTGGATCGCCCGCTGCCGGTGCAGTATGGCGCATGGCTCACCGCCTTCGCCACCGGCGACTGGGGGCGCAGCATCGCCACCGGCAGGCCGGTGCGCCAGATGATCGGCGAGGCCTGGCCGGCCACGCTCTGGCTGGTCGGCACTTCACTGCTGCTGAGCTTCCTGCTGGGCACCACCATCGGAGCCATGCAATCGTCACGCAGTGGCAGCCCGGTCGACACCGTGCTGTCGGTGGGCACCGTCACTCTCTTCGCCATGCCCAGCTATTGGCTGGCATTGCTGCTGGTGCTGGTGTTCTCGTACGGGCTGCAGTGGCTTCCCGCCTTCGGCGCGGCCGGATTGGATGCCGACTTCCTGTCGCCCGGGGCCCGGCTGCTGGACGCGATGCGCCATGCCACCTTGCCGCTGGCGACCCTCACGCTCATCGGCGTGGGCGGCATCGCGCGCTACGTCCGCGCGGCGATGCTCGACGTGCGCGGCCTTCCCTTCGTGAATGTGGCGCGGGCCAAGGGCATTGCGGAAGCCCGGGTCACCCGTCGTCATGTGCTGCGCAACGCCTTGGTGCCGGTGGTCATTCTGCTGGGCCTGTCTCTGCCGGCGCTCTTCTCGGGCGCGGTGTTCATCGAAGCCATCTTCGCCTGGCCCGGGGTCGGGCGGGTCCTGGTAGAGGCAGTTCAGGCACGCGACTACCCGGTGGTGATGGCGGCGGTCGCCGTGAGTGCGGCACTGGTGGTGGCGGGCAACATGCTGGCGGACATCCTCGCGGCGCTGGTGGATCCGGTGCGCCGGGAGCCGGAGTCCGCGTGATCGCCGGGCGGGATGCCCGGGTGTGGTTCGGTGCGCTCACACTGGGGCTGCTGGTGGCGTTGGCGCTGGCGGCACCGCTGGTCACCACCATTGGGCCGTCCGAACAGGAACAGGTGGTCGCCACCCGCTTCCTTCGACCCTTCGCCACCGATATGAACGGCGTGCTCCATCCCCTCGGCACCGACCGGCTCGGGCGCGACGTCTGGTCCCGGCTGCTGCACGGCGCGCGTTTGTCGCTCGGCGTCGGCGCACTGGCGGTGTTCCTCTCCACCGTGCTCGGTGTGGTGATCGGTGCGGTGGCGGGAGCCAGCCGGGGGTTGCTTCGCGGCACGCTCCTGGGGCTCACCGATTTCGCATTGGCGCTGCCGAGAGTGGTGCTGCTCCTGCTGCTGGCGGCGTTGTGGCGGCCGAGCGCGGCGCTGGTGGTGGTGGTGCTGGGGCTGACCGGGTGGATGAGCGTGGCGCGGCTGGTGTATGGCGAAGCGCGCGGAGTGATGGCAAAGCCGTTTGTCGAAAGCGCGCGCGCGCTGGGGGGACGGCGGCTGCGCATCGTGGGCCGGCATGTGCTGCCGAACGTGCTCACACCGGCGCTGGTGGCGGCGGCGCTGGGCTTCGGGAATGCCATCATGCTGGAAGCGGGATTGTCATTCCTGGGCGTGGGCGTCCAGCCGCCCGCTGCGTCGTGGGGAACCATGATCGCGAGCGGCCGGGACACGCTGGTCAACGCGCCCTGGGTGTCACTCGCGCCCGGGATCGCGCTGGTACTGGTGGTGGTGGCGTCCACGCTGCTGAGCGATGGCCTGCAGGATGCCTACGACCCGGCACGCCGGCGCTAGCCAGCTTCGAGTCGGATTTCACCCAATTACCGAACCAGGTAAGTCACGATCTCGTGCGGCCCGGCGAGGATCTCCAGCACCCCGTCGGCGGTGATCGACGCGGGCCCCTGGGGCGTCTCGTCGGCGCGGGCACGTGCGGCGCTGGCCGGCGGCGGCGAGATGATCCAGCGTCCGGCGACCGGCTCGTCCCGCAGATTGACCGCGCGCAGCACCATGGCATCGCCCCGCTCCGACGGCTTGATCGCGCTCACCACCAGGCCCTCTCCCTGCAGGGCAATGCCGGCATTCGCCGGCGGCGACACCACTGCACCTCGCAGCACCCGCGCGGCCGGCAGCAGGAAGGCGCGTTCCCACAACTGATGCAATGCATCAGGCCGCGCCGACTGCGGCAACGGTGCGATCGCGATCTCCACCCTGCCGGGGCCCTGGCACTGCGCCTCCGGAGTAGACGTGGGCCACGCTGCGTGCCCTGGCCGGGCGGCAAGGTCTCCCCGCGACAATTCGCCCACGGACCGCAGCAACGTGAAGCAGAGATGACCTGCCTCGGTCCACTCGTACTCGAAATGCCCTGGAGCAAGCAAGGCGATCGCCCCGCGAGAGCCCGCCGCCGCCACATAGCGCTGTGCTGGTGCAGTACCGGCGGATTGCTCCGCGCCGCCGCCGGCATCGCGCTCCTGCGCTCGGCGCTCGACCACGAAGGCTGATCCCGCCACCGCCGGACCGCGCGGCTTTCCCAGAGGAAACCGCAGCCGGAGCCGCCGGTCCCTCCCCCGATTGTCCCAGTCGATCATCAGACGAACGAAGGGCTCGCCCCCTCGCAGTTCGAGTGTCACTGCGCCGGCACACTCGGCATCCGTGAATTCATTGCGGACGGCACCCAGCAATGGCCCCTCGGCCAGCACGCGCCAGCTGGAGAATCGCTCGATGCGCCGCACCGGCCCCGGAAGCTCGGCGGTATAGCAATCGCCTGTGTCGGGCTCACTCTCCACCTGCGCCAGGCCTTCGAGGCCGTTTCGGCCGGGCAGCGCAGCCAGCGCGAATGTTCCATCGGAGGAAAGTGCGGCTCGAAGTGCCGAGTGCTCGAGTGCGTGCTCCGTGGCGCGGACCCCTCCGTCCGAAGCAGCAGCGATACTCCTGCCCGGCACGATACGGAGACCAGCGATCCCGAGGCCTCCGACAGCCGGCGCACGGAACGCCAGCCGCACGACCTCGACCGCATCCGCATCGGGATAGCGATGCCGCGCATCTCGGCGTTCGATGCCCTGACGCCGGCCGAGCGTCTGTGTCGCCACCGCGCTGCCATCGCGCGCGATCAGCGTGATCTCCGCCGGGGCCACCGCTTCGCGCGCTGTCCGCCCGCGGGGCGGCCCCACCAGGATATCGCGCAGGAAGAGCGGGATATCGGCGGTGACGACCGCGCCAGCGGTGACGGCGCGCGGATTGAACACCAGCATGGTGCCGTCGGAACTCGCGGTCCCCACCACCACATCGGGATCGTACCCAACCAGCCGGTGCACCGCGCTGGAGATGATCTCCCTGCCCAGTGCCACTGCGTTCTCCACCCGCCGTGCCGCCTCCTGTGCAACGCTGTCCGCAACCGTGCCGGCACTGGTATCGTGGAACTGGTTGGAGACGAGGGGCTCCCACGCAGCGCGCAGCAGCGCGGCCTGGCGCGGGTTGTCGCCCGCCCTGCCGGCCATCGCGGCCAGTGGCTCGGCCCCACGCTCGAGCCAGAGTTCCGCCCGGCTCTGCGCGCGCTTCAGCGGCAGCCGGGTGCCGTGTATCCCTTGCAGCGCCCACACGTGGCGCGTGGTACGGCGCAATTCGCCGCGCACCGGTGCGATGTCCGGGCCCAGTTCTCGTTCGGTCGCTTCGAGGCAGTCGGCCAGGGACGAGACGACCACCCTGGCATCGGGTTCCAGCCGGGCGAGCGCCGAGGCGAGCGCTGCAAGGTCCAGTCGTGGGGCGTGGTGATCGGCGCCGATGAAGACCGCGACCTGACTGGTCGATGCCCGGCTGACCAGCGTGTGCCGTACCGCGGGCCAGGCGCGCGCAAGGGCTGTGGGATCGGTTGGAAGCCCCGCGCCGATTTCGTAGCCATCGGGCGACAGGTGATACGTGCGCAGGTCGCGACCGTCGGGCGCCCGCCAGCGGAATACGTCCCGTGCGCCGCCATAGCCGCGCCAGATCAGCGCCCACTCGAGGCCAAACTCGCGCGCGAGCGCCGGCAGCGCGGCCGGATGGCCGAACGCGTCGGGCGCGTAGCAGACGTGCGCGCGGCCGCCCAGCGCGGCGGTCGTGGCGGTCCCACGAAGAAGATTGCGGATCAGTGCCTCGGCTGACGGGACGAAGCCGTCGGGCAGGACCCACCAGGGGCCGGTGGCAAGCAGCCCGGCGCGCACGTGTGACGCCACCTCACCCCGGCGTTCGGGTCGTACCGCGAGATAATCGGCCAGCAGCGCAGCCTGACCGTCGAGCAGGAAGGGCGCTGCGGTCCCGGCGGATGCAGCATCGAGCCAGCTGTCGATTGCTTCCACCAGTCGCGGCAGCAGCCGGGCGCGTGAGAGGTACCACTCGCGGTCCCAGTGGGTGTGCGAAATCAGGTGAAAAGTGAGCGGCTGCATGCGATCTCAGGCCCGTCCGCGCAATCTCGTGAGTTTACAAATCGGAACAACCTTCCTACAGTTGTTGACGTTCCCATGTGACAGGCGTTGCTCGTGGCCTCGCTTGCCAGGATTCCCGCCCATGCGATTTCCAGTCTCCGAGCCGCTACCGGACGGCTCGGCACGGTGTCTTGTTGTGGACGCCGATCCCGACGTGCGCGAAGCCCTGACGTGTCTGCTGGAAGCCCAGGGCTTCAGCTGCCACTCGGCGGCGTCCGGGCTCGATGCCCTGCGCCAGCTCTCGCGCGAGCGCGACCTGCCACTGATCATCTCCGACCTCCGGGTGCCCGACCTCGACGGCTTCCGCTTCCTCGCGGAAGTGCACGACCGCTCGCCTGACGCCGCGGTCATCCTGATGAGCGCTGCCGCCGATGCGCCCACCGCGGTGGAGTGCATGCGGCAGGGCGCGTCGGACTTCCTGCTCAAGCCGGTTTCCCTTCATGAGCTCGAGGCCCGCGTCACCAGCGCCCTCGAAAAACGTGCGCTCCTGCTCCGCGACCGGTTCTACCAGCAGCACCTCGAATCCCGACTCCAGACCCAGGCCAACCGCATCAAGGAGCTGTTCCTCCAGGGCGTGCAGTTGCTGGCTCGCGCACTCGAGGCCAAGGACGCCTATACCCGGGGCCACAGCATTCGGGTGAGCCACTATGCGGTCGCAACCGCGCGCCGGATGGGCGTGAAGGGTCCGTCGCTGGACGACATCCGGCTCGGCGGCGAGCTGCATGACATTGGCAAGATCGGCACCCGCGAAGCTGTGCTGCACAAGCCCGGCAGCCTCACGGAGGCGGAAGTGGGACAGATACGCGAGCACGTCACGCTTGGCGAACAGATGCTGTCCCCCCTGGCCCACGAGTCACCCACCGTGCTGCGCTGCGTTCGCTCCCATCACGAGCGAATGGACGGGAAGGGATTCCCGGACGGCCTCGCCGGCGGCAAGATTCCCATCGAGGCCCGCATCATCGCCGTCGCCGACGCGTTCGACGCCATGACCACCCTCCGCCCGTATCGCTCGCCGTTCTCACCCGACACCGCGCTCCATGAGCTCCGCCGCGTCTCCGGCACCCAGCTCGACGCCGAGGTGGTGCTGGCGTTCAACGACATCTATCCGGACCTCCAGGCCCTGGTGCCGGCGACACTGTAGAAGTGTGAGAGTGTGGGAGTGTAAGAGTGTGCCAGTGTGCGGGCACTCCCATACTCGCATACTTCAACACTCTCACACTCTTAGAGCAGCCCCCTCCGCTTCAGCTGGTGATACCCCTCCACCACCGCGTCCGCGGCCGCATCCGGCGGCACATCCAGCACCAGCACTCCCTGCCGGCGCATGAGCGCCAAGGCGTCGCTTCGCGCCTGCAGCAGGTTCTCGGCGGCGGCGCGCTCGAATGCGTCGGCCTCGGTCGCAGGACGGGCCGTAGCGGTGCGCTCCAGCGCGGGGTCGCGCAACGTCACCGCCACCGGCAGGTGCCTCGGGCGCAGTGAACCAGTCTGGGCCACCAGCGCCGAACTTGCCGCACGGTCGATGACATCAGTGAACAGAACCGTGAGCGCACGGCGACGGCTGCGGAGGGCCAATTGCCGGAATGCCGCGGGGTAGTTGCTCTCCTCCAGACGTCCCTCCACTGCGGCCAGCGCACCCAGGACCGCCCGCAATCCCCGCCGCCCGCGGCGCGGCGGTGTGAAGGACTGCACGGTATCGGCAAAGACCAGGATGCCGATGTCATCATCCTGCTCCACGGCGGCATGTGCCAGGCGCAGCGCAGCACCGATGGCCCGTTCGAGCCTGGGGGTGCCATCGGATTCGGCGGCAAGCAGCCGTCCAGCATCGAGCACCAGCAGCACCTGTTGCCGGCGTTCATCCTCGTAGATCCGGGCCATCGGCTTCCCGCGGCGAGCAGTAGCCTTCCAGTCGATGATGCGCGTGTCGTCGCCCTGCACCCACTCGCGCAGACCCTCGAACATCCGGCCCTCACCCGGCCGCCGGGCGGTGCGCTGCCCCGCCTCGCGCCGCCGTTGGGCCTGGGTCGGCAGGCCGCGACGAGCGACGCCGGTCAGCGATGGAAAGACGGTCGCGTCCCAGGGGAGGTCGAGCCGGGACTGCCGCCATGCGAGACCCCATGGACCCAGGCGGCGAAGCCCGATGCGACCGCCGCTGTCCTGGCCTCTGCGCAGCGGCGTGATGTCGACCCGCTCGTCGGTGAATCCCGGCTGCAGCAGCAGTCGCCGCTCAGGAAGCGCATTACCGCCCAGTGGCTCGGGCCACCACTCGCGGACGCGGATCTCCTGGGTCCGGTTCCCGCCCAGTGCCCAGCGATAGCGCACCGGGAAGGTGCGGCCCTCCGAGAACGCCGGCGGCGCTGTGCGCGAGACATCGACCGGCCATCGGCCAGCGGCCAAGCCGTCGCGAACAAGGGCCGCGAGCCACAGCGCCTGCAGCAGCAGCGACCATGGCGCAGCACCGGGCCACCAGAGGCCCAGCAGCGCCAGGCAGGCAATACCGCCCGCCACCGCGAGCCATCGCGGGGTCGGAATGATCACGCCCTGGGCGCCTCGACCCGCTCGATCGCGGAAGCAAGCGCGGCGTCGGCGGTGACGCCTTCGAGTTCCAGCTCGGGCGCGACCATCACCCGGTGGCGCAGCACCGCCGGTGCGGCACCCTTGACGTCGTCCGGAATCACGAACGCCCTTCCGGCCAGCATCGCCCCGGCCTGGGCCATCTTGAGCAGGCCCACGCTCGCCCGGGGCGATGCGCCCAGCGTCAGGGCCGGCGCATCACGCGTGGCCCGCACCAGCGCAGTGATGTACTGGAGCAGCGCCGACTCCACCCGCACCCGCCGCACCGCAGCACGCAACTCGGTCACGCCGGCACGATCGAGGACCTGCTGCACGCCGTAGGACGATGGATCGTCCGCCTCGAAGCCGCCGACCACGCGGGCCAGGAGTCCGGTCTCGGTGTCGGCGGACGGGTATCCCAGCAGCACCTTCACCAGGAACCGGTCCAGTTCCGCCTCGGGCAAGGGATAGGTGCCTTCGAACTCGATGGGGTTCTGGGTCGCAAACACGGTGAACGCCTCGGGCAGCGGATGGGAAACGCCGTCGACGGTGGCGCGGCGTTCCTGCATCGCCTCCAGCAGCGCCGCCTGGGTCTTGGCGGGAGCGCGGTTGATCTCGTCGGCGAGCAGGAGGTCGCCAAAGATCGGACCGGGCCGAAAGGTGAACTCGCCGCCCGCGCCAAGCACGTTCGCGCCGGTCACGTCGGAAGGCATGAGGTCCGGGGTGAACTGCACCCGGCGGAAGGAGAGCCCCAGCACTTCACCCAGGGTACGCACCATCAGCGTCTTGGCGGTGCCCGGCACCCCCTCGAGCAGCACGTGCCCGCGGGCGAGGAAGGCGGAGAACGTTTCCTCGAGCACGCGCTCCTGGCCCAGCACCACGTGTCCAACCGATGCGAGCACGGAGCGTGCGCGCTCCGCGTGCGCTTCGGCTTCCTGTCCGGTCAACTCGGCCTGAGATCCTGCCACACATCCTCCACGGCTAAGGCGGCGTCGCGCACCGTGCCGGCGCCCGACGCATCGTGAACCCACTGGCGAAGTCGTGTCACCGCGTCGCGGCCCTCGGCGGTCCGCATCACCGGTTCGAGGCCGGCAAGCCAGGCATCCTGCTGCGCACGCGGCAGCTCTCCCTGCCGCCCGAGCCTGCGATGGAGCCCCTGTACCATTGCGGCGACGGCCACCTGGTGTCCCCGTGCAGCACCCAGCGCGGTAGCGAGCGCACGCACGTGCTCCAGCGCCGAACGGCGGCTGGGCCGTGGCAGGCGCTGGGTAGGGCCGAAGCGAATGGCCGCTGCGGCGAGCGCGAGCATCAGCAGCAAGGCGAGCTGTAACAGGGTCCAGCGCGCCGATGAGTCCTGAAGCCAGTCCCGCGCCGCAGCCAGCATTCCGCCGCCTGGGCCGAAACCATGGACCGACTCATCCACCAGAATCTCGTCCACCCGGCCGGCAACCAGGCCGAGAGTGAACTCTCCAGCGCGAGTATCGCGGAGGGCGGCGTTGCTGAAGAGACTACCGTCGGCCACCAGCGTGACCCGTCCGCCCGAGGCCAGCTGCAGTCGCACCGCCGCCGGCTGAGAGTCGCCGGCAAACAGAAGCACTCCCGAGCTGATAACGCCTCGAGCGCAGACCGCGTCGGTCCCGTCGTCCGATGACGGCGCTTCTTCGAATCCCAGGCTGGTGCGCACCAGCACTGCAGTGATGCGCATGCTGGAGGAGTCATTCGTCGGCCGGGGAATCACGTTCTGGACAGACCATCCGACGCATTCCATCACCGGTGCGGCGCCTCGTCCCGCGACCAGAAGCTCGGTGCCGGAGTCGGCCAGCGCTATCAGGCGGGCAGCGGTCCATGCCGATATGGGCCGCGAAGGATCGAGCAGTGCCAGCATCGCCGGCGGCGAGGCCGGTGGTTCCCAGCTCCGGTGGCGCCCGACTTTCACTCCCATCCGTTCCAGCGCGGTCGCCCATGCACGGGCACCGTAGGGTCCTGTCAGGTAGGTGGACCTGCGTCCGTCACTGGTGTCCGGGCCGCCCGCCCGAATGCCGAGGCCTGCGGCAAGGGCTCCGAGCAGGAGCATGACAACGATCCCGATCGCAAGTTCAACCCGCGGCCGCATGCCACTCCTTTGCCGCCTGCTCGCGCCAGCCTGCCCACTCGGCGGCGCCGAAGTGGCCTCCGCCAAACGCCGCCAGGTACATCCGTGCCACCAGTGAACCCAGTCGGCTTCGTCCCTCCTCGCTGACCCGGGCGCTGCGTGCCACTTCCGCCGGCGTCAGGGAAGTCTGGTACTGCAGCAGGCCCCGGCGATCGAGATCGCGTGCCAGCGCAACAAACGCCAGCTGCGCCGCATCGGCGTACTGATGTGCTGCGGCGAGGCGATCGGCCTCGCGCCAGTACCACGCGGCATCACGAACCCGCACCTCGCGGACGGGACCCTGTGCGCCGGCTGCAGCCTGTGCACCGCGGACTGTGCGAACCAGGATCCAGACTCCATGCGCGAGGATCACCAGCAGCAGTCCCACAAGCAGAGCGATGAGGAAGCGATAGAGCGCAGGGTGATTCCCCTCGAGACGGGAAAGCCAGCCCAGCAGCGCCAGCCAGCGGTCCGCGATCCACGACAGTTCCGAGGACGGCGAGTCCCAGGCGTACGCCGGATCCCGAAACACGGAATCCAGGACGGCGCGAACCGAGTCGGCCGGGATCTGCACGCTTCAGGCGGTGGCCACCTGGCCGGCGAGCATCTCGAGATCGAATGCCTCGCGCCTCACCCGCAGGTCGAAGTAGAGCAGCGTGATCACGCAGTACAGCAGTGGAGTGAGGAGCAGGGAGATCGCGTACTGCAGCACGAATACGGGCAAGGCGCCGTCGCTGTCGGCCGACGTCGCGAACCCGAACAGGAGGCCGACGCCGATATACGGGATCATCAGGATCAGCAGGAAGACGAACAACGTGAACGCAACGCGCAGGCGACGGCCCTTCGTCAAGGCCCAGGAGCGGCTCAGCGCAGCACCGGCGTTGCGATGCTCAACGATGAGCGCGGGCAGGCTCACCGCGAGAGCTGACGCCACGATGACGGGCAGCACCATCAGCGCGAGCCCCACCAGCATCAGGCCGAGCGCCGCCCCTGCGGCGCCCATGGACGGCGATCCACCGCCCTGGGCCGAGACCGCGGCCAGGCCGCCGCCAGCCGCAATCGAGAGGAGGGCGGGCATGGCGCTGATCATCAGCACGAGGCCCAGCAGCAACGACACCGCGATCACCGCGCCCACGCGCGGGAGTGAGCGGCGGATCGAGTCGCCGGCCGAAAGCTCGCGCCCGAGGTAGCGCTCGGCGATGAGCAGCGCTGTCGCAGCGCTCGCCAGTGAAGAGAGCACGAAGCCCAGCAGCGCGAACAGGAAGTACCATCCACTCAGCTCGCGCCCGCTTCCAACGAAGTACAGCTGGAACGGATATACCGGGGCGACGCAGATCAGCTGGATCAGCAGCAGCGGCACCAGCAGGCGGCGGTAAATGCCGAATGAGCGGTCGAGCGTCTCACCGACAGAGAGCGGACGGAGGTCCATGGCGCTGTTCACTGGCGGTCTCCGGTCGAGGTGACGGGTTGAGGGAGGAATTCCCGAAAGGTGGCCCTGTTGGGGCCGTGGCGCGAGTGGCGGAGGCACGCTCGCCGGGCCTACGTTGTGTGCATGGTCGCATCAGCTTCGGGTTCGTCGCTCACCCGCCACCTCGCCATCGAGACGCCGGAGAATGTCCGGCTGGAGCACGAGGTCGCAGGCCTGGGCTCGCGCGCGGCAGCAGCCGTCATCGACCAGACCCTCATCGGGGTGCTGTTCCTTGCGCTGGCGATCCTCCGTGGGGTGACTGGCGTGGGCGGCAGCTGGACCGGCGCGCTGGCCATACTGGCGATGTTCGGTCTCTGGTACGGCTACTTCATCTTCTTCGAGGCGCTGCGCGACGGGCAGACGCCCGGCAAACGGATGATGGGCATCCGGGTGGTGATGGTGACAGGACATCCTGTCAGCCCCGGCGCCGCCGTCATCCGCAACCTGCTTCGCACCGCCGATTTTCTTCCCCCGCCCTACCTCCTTGGGGCAATCCTGGTCGCGCTTCATCCCAGGGCCCGCCGCCTGGGGGACCTGGCAGGCGGCACAGTGGTGGTGAGGGACCACCCCCAGCTGGTCGCGCGGCCGCAGGCGGCGCCGGTCATCACCCACAGTCCATCACCCCCGCTTGCCACGCCGCGCCTCACCGACGCCGATTTCCAGCTGCTCGGAGCAACGCTCGCGAGGCTTCCTGACCTGGCACCCGATGCCAGCCAGCGACTGCTGTCCGCTTTGGGTATGCGGCTCGGGCGCGCGCTGGCGGAAGTGGACCCGTCGCTCGATCTCGCTACGAAGCTCGCGACACTGCACCAGGACGAGACCGCCAGGAGGGAAACGGGAAGGGGGCTTGGGAGCCAGTGGATGCTGCTGGAAGTTCGGCAGCGGGAGCGGTGGGACGAGTTTGCCCTGCTTTCCGAGCGGGCCCGGCGCCAGGGCCTGGATAGCTTCGCGGCGGCGGAGCTGCCCGCGTTCGCTGCTCGCTATCGCGAGATAGCTGCAGACCTCGCGCGGCTCCGCACCTACGGCGCGCCGACCGACACCGTGGCACGGGTCGAGCGGCTGGTTGCCGCCGGCCACAACGCGCTCTATCGCTCCGATCGGGGCGGATTCCGCAGACTCTGGCGGGTACTGGCCGTCGAGTCGCCCGCAGCGGTCGCCGGCGCACGCTGGTATGTCCTGGCCGGATTCCTCGCGTTCATGATCCCGGGCACGATCGGTTACCGGATGATACGGGACCAGCCGGAGCGTGCCGAGGAAGTGCTGCCGGTCGTGATGCTCGAGCGCGCGGCAGCCGGCGCCGCGCGCGCGGCGGCCGGAGACCGCTATGTGTCAGTAGCCATCAGCGGGCGGCCGTTCACCGCGTCCTGGATCATCACCAACAACGTGCGTATCGCCTTCTTCTGCTTCGCCGGTGGAATCTTCGCGGGGATAGGCGCCCTGGTGCTGCTGGCGTTCAACGGGTTGCTACTGGGAGCGGGAGCGGGGCATTTCGCCAACGTGGGGCTCTTCGCCTACCTGGGCGAGTTCGTGCTGAGCCACGGCGTGCTGGAACTCACGGCGATCTGGATCGCGGGGGGCGCCGGCTTCATGCTGGGCTACACCCTCATCGTGCCGGGACGGTTGTCGCGCGCCGATGCGCTGGCCGCCGCAGGGCGGCGGGCCGTACGGATGCTGGCATTTGCGGTGGTCTGTCTGGTGGTGGCGGGAGTGATCGAAGGATTCGTGTCGACCAGCGGCGCCGGCTGGGCCGGGAGGTTCGCCGCGAGCGGCATCACGCTCACTTTCCTGGCGGTATATCTCGGAATGGGAACGCGCTACGCAAAAGGCTATGCCGCAGGCGGCGACTGATCCTCTTCGGTGCTCTCCCGCAGCACGGTCCGCATCCGCAGCGCCAGCTTCTCGATTTCCCGGAGTGCCGTCACGGACGTTTCGTCCATTCCATTCGGGTTGAGCAGCAGCAGCTGGACCTCGGCCAGCAACGCCGCCAGCGGATTGGCAATGGAATGGCGAAGCCGAGCCAGCGGATCCAGTTGTTTCATGGGGCGCTCAGGCCAGCGAACGGAAGAGGTCGCGCAGGTGGTATCGGCCCAGAGCCCGGACCGAATGCCACAGATCATCGAAGGTCGGCGCGCAGAAGATTTCGGCGGTAGTGCGAGGCGGTTCATCATCGGCCTGGAACTCGAGCCGGGCGCGCCAGACGCCGTCGTCGGCGAGCCGGGCCATCAGCCGGACCAGGACATCCTGGCCATCCAGCCGCATGGGCTCGAGGTCGCTTGCAAACGGATCCCGCTGGTCGCGGGGTGGCACATGGGCGGGCTTCCGCAGCATCGCAACTCCTCTCGATGCGTGGTTGGTATAACATAGGGCGGTAGGCGAAAGTGTGGGAGTGTGGGAGTCTGGGAGTGTGGGAGTGTGGGAGTGTGGGAGTCGGGGGGTGTGGGAATGCGTCGGCCCAGCCCATCGATTCGCCACACTGCCCAACACTCTCACACTCTCACACTCACACACTACCCGAACGGCACCGGCACAAACGTCACCACGAACACCAGGACGCACGCCCACCCGATCCAGCGTCGCCTCGGCGGGACTTCGCGCTCTGGCGCCACCACTGACGGGTGGCTCCAGCGGCCGCCGCCTACTACCAGCGCGAGCACGCCCCACACCCACCAGCTCGGCGCCGAGAAGCCCAGGATGAACAGCGTCAGAAGCGCGAGTCCACCGATCGCGGTCTGCCGACGGCCGAACATCGCGTAGAGCACGTGGCCGCCATCGAGCTGGCTCAGGGGCAGCAGGTTGAGCGCGGTGACAAAGGCGCCAACCCAGCCGGCAAAGGCGGGTGGGCTCAGATACACGGCGCCGGCGTCGGGAAAGAACACCTCGCGCAGCCCCAGGGTCAGGAGCGAACTGCCCAGCTGGATCTGGCGCCCGGCAAACGTGACGAACTCGCCATTGGTATTCGGACCCAGCGCCATCGCTTCCGACGTGGTATAGCCCCAGATCAGGACGCCGAGCGCAACCACGAAGCCGGCCAGGGGGCCGGCGGCACCGACGTCGAGCAGCTGGCGCCGGTCGAGCACCGGCGACCGCATGCGAATGAACGCGCCCAGGCTGCCGATGGGCGAGAGCGTGGGAGGAACCGGCAGGAAGAACGGCGGAGAGGTGTCGATGTGATATCGTCGCGCGGCGAAGTAATGCCCCAGCTCGTGGACCAGCAGGATTCCCAGGAGTGACGCGGCAAAGGGGAGCCCTGGTAGCAGCTGACGCCACCCGCCGCCCAGCGCGTCCCGGACGAACTGCACTCCTCCCGAGAGGGCGGCAACGAGCGGGCCGTACGGGCTCCACCGAAACGGGGGGACCCACGCCCCGGACAGCGCGGCACCGGCACCGAGACCACAGACCAGCGTGAGGACAAACAGGATGGCGTGGAACAGCCAGCGTTCCTGGCGCTGAGCGCCGACGGTCCGGACGAGGACCAGTCCGGTGCGGGCGGGGTCGGTCCAGTACCAGGCTCCGGGCCACTTGGCCAGCGCCGAAGCCAGTCCCGGAGAGGGGGAACGATGCGCGGGGGCCACGACCGCGTCGACGTATTCCCGGTCGCCGAACCGCATCACGCGCCATGCCTCGAAGGCAGGAATCAGTTCGTCCACGGACCTCCCGGAGAGCCCCACCCTTGACGGCGCCGTCCGTGCGCCCTACGTTCGTGACACACCTCGGCCGCCCGGCGGCCAATTATCCCCGACACACAGCCAGATGCGCACTGCCCGCGTTCCCCGGAACGACGAGCCCAATATTCCCGACTTGATCGCTGTCCTACCCCATCCCCCGCGGAACGCCGCGTCTTTCCGCGCGCCGCCTCGGAGCACCATCCGTGGATATCGCTGAACTCAAGCAGAAGTCCGTCGCAGAACTGCATGCGCTGGCCGAACAGTTGAACATCACCAACTACTCGGGCCTCCGCAAGCAGGATCTCATCTTCAAGATCGAGCAGTCGCTGCTCGACCGGGACACCGTCATTCGGGGCGAAGGAGTGCTCGAAATCCTCCCCGAAGGATACGGGTTCCTCCGCAGCCAGGACTGGAACTACCTGTATGGCCCGGACGACATCTACGTCAGCCCGAGCCAGATCAAGCGGTTCGACCTGCGCACCGGTGACACAGTCATGGGCCAGGTGCGGCCACCCAAGGAGGGCGAACGCTACCTCGCGCTGCTCAAGGTCGAGAGTGTCAACTTCGAGGAGCCGGACCGGACCAAGCACCGGATCGCGTTCGACAACCTCAAACCCCGGTACCCTGACGAGCGAATCACGCTCGAGCGCGCGGCTGGCGAGCTGTCCATGCGGGTGGTGGACCTGCTCGCCCCCATCGGCAAGGGACAGCGCGGCCTGATCGTGGCGCCGCCCAAGGCCGGCAAGACCATCCTCCTCCAGAAGCTCGCCAATGCCATTTCCGAGAATCACCCCGAGATCACGCTCATCGTGCTCCTGATCGACGAGCGTCCCGAGGAAGTCACGGATATGGAGGAGAACGTCAAGGCCGAGGTCATTTCCTCCTCCTTCGACGAGCCGCCGGACCGTCACGTGCAGGTGGCCGACATGGTCATCGAGAAGGCCAAGCGGCTGGTGGAGCATGGCAAGGATGTGGTGATCCTGCTCGACTCCATCACCCGGCTCGCCCGGGCCCACAACGTGGTGGTGCCGCACTCGGGCAAGATCCTGTCGGGCGGTGTCGATGCCAACGCACTCCAGAAGCCCAAGCGGTTCTTCGGCGCGGCGCGCAACATCGAGAAGGGCGGCTCGCTGACCATCCTCGCCACCGCGCTGATCGACACCGGCAGCCGGATGGACGAGGTGATCTTCGAGGAGTTCAAGGGCACCGGCAACATGGA
>JAICQR010000201.1 GCA_025937755.1 Gemmatimonadales bacterium
AGTTCGGCATCAAGCTCAGCTTCACGCCCACCATCATGAAGAACGGCGCCATCCGGCTCAAGCTGGCGCCGGAAGTGTCGTCGCTGGACTTCGCCAACGCGCTGGTGGTGCAGGGCTTCGAGATCCCCACCATCCTGTCGCGCAAGGCCGAGACCGAGGTCGAGCTGCGCGAGGGCCAGTGGCTGGCCATCGCCGGGCTGATGGACAACAACATGATCAACAACGTCACCAAGATCCCGCTGCTGGGAGATCTGCCGATCATTGGGGAGCTCTTCAAGTCCCGCGGCGTTCGCCAGCGGCGGACCGAACTGCTGGTGCTGGTGTCGCCCCGGCTGGTGACCGCAGCCGACGTGGCCCAGCCGCTTCCTACCGGGGAACCCGGAGACTGGGGCATGCATGGAGATGTTACCAAGCCTGTGGTGCCGCGCCCGACGCCCCCCGCGTCGCAGGTGCCGCCGCAGTAAAAGCACGAGGACGCCGCCCCCTGCGGCGAGGAGGCTTGCATGGCAAGGTTGTCGCTGGTACGGAATGAACGCGGCTCGATGATCGTGATGGTGGCGGTGTCGCTGGCGGTGATCCTGGGGATGGGCGCGCTCGCAGTGGACCTGGGCATGCTCATCAAGCAGCGGGATGACGCCCAGCGTGCGGCTGATGCCGCGGCGCTGGCGGGCGTGTCTGCGTTCCAGGAGGGCAAGGCGGCCGACATGGTCGGCGAGGCCGGTATTCGGGCGTACCGCTTTCTGGCCAAGAACTACGTCGGCGGCACCTGGGTGGACACCGCGGGCAAGTTCTCGTACATCAACAATGGCAACCGCTACGTCACCGAATCCAACGAGGGTGTGGTGGTGGTGCTGCCCGACAGCGAGAAAGTGCGGGTCATCGTCCGGCGTGAGGCCGTCGGAGTCCTGATGGCCAAGGCGCTCAACTTCCTCGACGTGCCCATCTCGGCTCATGCCGCGGCCATTGCGATCGAGGCTGGCAGCGGCAAGTGCGTCAAGCCGTTCGCCTTTCCCGACTACTGGCATGATGCGGACGACGATAACGATCCTGCCAACCGGCTGGAAGACCTCGGCCCGGGGCAGGGACAGGGCGGCGAAGGCTGGGAATACAACCCGGCTGCGGGCGACCACTACCGCCGCTACGGCGATACCGAGGGCGCGGGCGACATCACCGGTCTGGGCAGCGCTTACCGCAACAACTCGACATACGGCTCCGACAACCAGAACCGGCTCTACTGGGACGACCAGGGACGGCCCATCGTCCTCAAGAAGTCGAATCCGCAGCAGACCTCGGCACCGGGGTTCTTCCTGCCATGGGTGATTCCGGGTTCTAACCCGGGCGCGGCCGACTACCGCGACAATATCGTCGGCTGCAACCCAGCCGAGATCAGCCTCGAGACTGACTACCTGCTGGACGGCAGCGCCGATACCTCGAGCTACGACAACAAGCCGGGCAACATGATCGGGCCCACCAAGCAGGGGATGGACTCGCTCATCAGCCTCGATCCGGACGCATGCTGGGCCGAGTTTCCCAGCACGCAGCATTCAGGGTACACAACGGGCGAGGTAAGGAAGCTGAGCGCGGCCGGCAATTGCACCGAGGACTACCCCGGCTGGATATCGAGCCCCCGGGTGGCGATCGTGCCGCTGTTCGACCCGAATTATTTCTCGACCGGACGCACCGCGCTCCGGTTCAACAACCTGGCGCTGATATTTCTGGATCCTCAGCTGGACCGGCACGCGCCGGTGGCGGGCCGCTTCATTTACTTCGTGCGGGGCACCGGCCAGCCGGACCCCAACAGCGGATCGCTGATCAAGACCATCAAGCTTGTAGAATGAGCGAACGGCGCACACGTGCGGCACTTATCTCGGTGGATCCGGGGTTCCAGGACCTGGTCCGGCACACGCTGGCAGAGCCGGATGTCGGTGTTGACCTGGCACTCGAGTTCGCTGTCGGGTTTTCCGATTTCGACGAGGAGCAGGTAGCGCGGATCCGGGAGAACGCTCCCGACATCGTGGTGGTGGACCTCGCGGATGATCCTGACCTCGGGGTCAAGTTCATCCAGTTCCTGTCGGAGCTGGCCGGCAGCAGGAAGGTGATCGCAGCGGGCCCGGCCCTGGAGCCGGGCCTTCTGCTCGCCGCCATGCGGGCGGGAATTTCGGACTACCTCCCCAAGCCGGTGTCGCCCGAGGCGTTCAGCGAGGCGCTGGGGCGGGCCTCCAGCCAGCTGGGAAAAGGTGTCGAGCGCGACCGCAAGCCGGGGCAGCTCTTCACCTTCTTTAGTTCCAAGGGCGGGTCAGGTTCCACTTCGATCGCGGCCAACACCGCCATCGTGCTGCACCGCCTGACCGGCAAGCGGACTCTGCTGGTGGATCTCGATCTCGAGCTGGGCGAAGTGGCGCTGGTGATGGGAGTGCAGCCCCGGTTCAACTTCGTGGACCTGGTGCAGAACTTCCACCGGATGGATGC
>JAICQR010000108.1 GCA_025937755.1 Gemmatimonadales bacterium
GATCAACAGGTTGAAGTACCACCTCGGAGGTGAGACCCGGTTACCGCCCATCGAGATGTACACATAGTCCCGGAACCAGGTGGACAGGGAGATGTGCCATCGCTTCCAGAACTCGGCTATGGACCGACTGAAGTACGGCTGACGGAAGTTGGTCATCAGCCGAATACCCATCACTTGGGCCGCCCCGATCGCAATGTCCGAGTAGCCCGAAAAGTCGCAGTAGATCTGGAATGCGAAGGCGACAGTAGCGAGCGACAGGCTGATGCCGGGATACAACTCTGGAGCGGCGTAGGGGCCCGCCACGAACGCCGAAAGACGGTCTGCGATCACGACTTTCTTGAAGAAGCCCCATGCCATCAGCTGGAGGCCACTGACCATGCGGGCGTAGTCCAGCACCTGTGGCTCGTGCAGTTGGTGCAGAATGTTCTGGGGCCGCTCGATCGGCCCTGCCACCAGCTGAGGGTAGAACATTACATAGAGAGCGTAATACCCAAAGTGACGCTCTGGTTCCTGATGACCGCGATAGACCTCAATGGTGTAGCTGAGCGATTGGAAGATGTGGAACGACAATCCGATCGGAAGCAGGATGTCCAGCACCGGGATTGGATTGGTGGCGCCCGACCATCCCAGGATCGCGGTCAGTGAGTCGTTGAGAAAGTTGTAGTACTTGAAGAAGGCAAGAATACCGATATTTGCGAAAATGCTGAGAATCAGGAACCATCGCCGCCGACGCCCAGATGCATCCGCAATCCATATTCCCGCGTAGTAGTCCACCAGTATGGTGAATGCCAGAATAAGGATGTATTCCGGCTTGAACACCATGTAGAAATAGCAGCTGGCCAGCAACAGCAATCCCCACCGGATTCGGTGAGGCAGCAGGAAGAAAAGCGTCGTAACTACGGGAAAGAAGACAAGGAAGTGAAAGGAATTGAAGAGCATGCGCGCTCAGCTGCTGGCAGGAGCCGATGACACGCCTGGCGAATCATGCCCGCGCCGGAAGACAAACTCATTGCACCCCACCGACCCGCCCGCAGTGGTCATCCGCTCCAGCGTGAAGCCCCGCTCGCGATAGAAATCGAGGATCGCCTCCGGCCGGGCATACTCGAATGGATACCCGCCCAGCCAGTCGTGCCAGTCGTGGGTCATCGACATGCCCCGCTCCTTCCCGTACTCCCGGTAGCGGTTCATCGGGTTGCGCATCCATACCAGGTCCGCGGCCAGCCCACGCAATACCCAATAGGGAATAGCCACGCCGCTCACCAGCGCCTTGCCGGCGGGACCGGAGCAATACAGTCGCTTGATCTTCTGCCACCGGCCCGACCAGGTGCCCTGATCGTTGTAGATCGCCACGAACAGCGTCCCGCCCGGCTTCACCATGCTCGCCACCAGGTCCAGCGCCTTCCACATCTCGCCGGTGTGATGCAGTACCCCCCACGAATACACGATGTCGAATGTCCCCAGCTGCGCCAGGTATGCCGGATCAAGGGCCGAACCCCGCTCGACAGTCCACGACGGATCGTCCGGGAAGTAGCGACGGCGAAGTTCGGCGGTGCAGGCCACCGACGAAGGGTCGTAATCGAACGAATGCACCGTGGCGCCCATGCGGCGTGCCACCAGGCTCGAGAGTCCGCTGCCGGAGCCGACATCCACGAAGCGGAGCCCCGTGAGGTCGGTGCGGCCCAGCATGCGGGCCAGGCCCGCCTGGGCCTGCGCGATCCGGTCGTCGTTCAGTACCGACAGGAACCGCTTCCAGTTCTCGCCGAACTCGAAGCGCTCCCCCCGCGCCACCTCGGACGCGTGATCCGGTGTCGTCACGGGCGTACTCACCAGGCGATCCCCTGGTACTGCACCCCGTCCGACATCCGGCTGCCAAAGGCCCGGACCAGGTCCACCACCGGCTGGTCCGGCTTGAGATGCCCTTCGATTTCGCGGAACTCACTGGCACTGTTGCCGATGATCACCGCTTCGCTCGAATTGAGCACCTCGCCGATGCTGCCCCGCATCAGTTCCCAGATGTGGGGGATTTCACGCTCGATGTACTCCCGGTTGGCGCCAATGAGCTGGCTGCTGCTGACGTAGGGATCGTAGATCGCCAGCTGGTAGCCCTTGCCGATGAGCATCTCGATCAGCGTCACCATGGGCGATTCGCGCAGGTCGTCCGTGCCGGCCTTGAACGAGAGCCCCAGCACCCCGATCTGCTTCCTGCCGGTGGCCTGCACCAGCCCGAACGCCTTCTCGATCTGCTTTCGGTTGCTCTCCAGCGTCGCCTCCAGCACCGGCACCGGCACGTCCACCGACCGCGCCTTGTAGACCGTGGCGCGGAGGTCCTTGGGCAGGCACGACCCTCCGAAGGCAAAGCCCGGGCGCAGATAGTAGGGCGAAATGTTGAGCTTGCGGTCCTCGCAGAAGATCCGCATCACCTCGTGGCTGTCCACGCCCGACGCCTTGCAGATGTTCCCGATCTCGTTGGCGAAGGCCACCTTGAGCCCGTGGAAGCAGTTGCAGGCGTACTTGACCATCTCGGCCGTGCGCACCGGCACTACGTGCACCGGCGCCTCAATGCCGGCATACAACTCAGCCACGGTGTGGCCGGTCGCTTCGTCATCGGCACCCACGAGGGTGAACGGCGGATCGTAGAAATCCTTGATCGAGGTCCCCTCGCGCAGGAACTCGGGGTTGCCACAGACACCGAAGTCGCGGCCCGCCTGCTTGCCTGAGGTGCGCTCCAGCGCCGGAATGACCAGCTCGTGGATGGTGCCCGGCAACACGGTGCTACGAATCACTACGGTGTGCCGCCCCGGCTTGTCCTTGATGGCGGCACCGATCTGCTCGGCGACACGCTCCACGTAGCTCAGGTCGAGGCTGCCATTCGGACGGCTGGGCGTGCCCACGCAGACCAGCGACACCGCTGTCTCCCGCACCGCGTACGCGATATCGGTCGTCGCTTCCAGGCGGCCCCCCTCCACCATCTCGGCCACCAGTTCGCCGATCCCCACCTCCACGATGGTCGCCTTGCCGGCGTTGATCATGTCCACCTTGGCGGGATTCACGTCCACCCCGATGACCGAATGCCCCTCCTTCGCAAAGCACGCTGCGGAGACACACCCGACATACCCCAGACCGAATACGCTGATCGTCGTCGTCATTCCCGTCCTGCTGGAGAGAGTCCTGGTTCCACCGGGGCCACCGCGGGAGCTGCCAGCTCCATGAAGCGGTCGGCTACCCGATCCCATGCATGCTCGGCCCGCACCTTTGCCGCGCCACGCTGCCCCACTGCCTGGCGCTCAGCCGGGCTCCGCAGCAGCCGCACGACGGCGGCCGCGAAATCACGCGCCGAGTCCGCCAGCACAATATCCTGGCCGTCAGTGACCGGCAGTCCCTCGGCACCGATAGCGGTCGAGACCACGGGCCGTTCCATGGCCATCGCCTCGAAGATCTTGAGCCGGGTGCCGCCGCCGATCCGGAGCGGCACCACGAACAGCGACGCGCGCTCCACGTAGGGCCGGACGTCGGGCACGGTACCGGTCACCCGGATATTCGCGTCGTCGGCCGCAAGGGCGCGGATTGCCGCAGGTGGATGCCGCCCGACCACCGTCAGGGTGGCTGCGGGTTCCTCAGCCCGCACCAGCGGCAACACCTCGTCCGCGAACCAGCGGATGCCGTCCTCATTGGGCAGCCAGTCCATGGAGCCGGTGAATACCATATCCATTGGCTCCAGCGGCACCTGGCCCGAGGGCCTGAAGAAATCGGTGTCCACACCGGTGGGAACGTCCGCGGCATCGGCCACACCATACTCGCGCCGGATGACTTCGCTGTCCTGGCGCGACACCGCGATAACCCGGTCGAAGCGGCGGCACTCTTCCCGCTCAAAGCGCACCATCCGGCGCCATTGCTCGGCAAAATACGCATGCGCCAGTGGCTGCTTGCGTACTTCGGCGTGGCGCTGCCAGATCATCGCCTCAACGTTGTGCTGGAACAGCACCACCGGCACGCCCAGATCGTCGGGCACGTTGAGCGACGGCGCCAGGAAGTCGCAAATGACGACATCCACCTGCTCGTCGCGCACCAGCCGCCTCAGTTCTTCCGTGAGCCGGGGCGAGCGATACTTCGCCACGGCGTAGGGCAGCCGGGAAAACAGGTTCGCCACCAGTTCGCCGTAGAACTGCACACTGCGCTTCAGGGCGGTCCGATGCGGCACCCGCACCAGCGCGTCACAGTACTCCGCTGCGCGCCCGGCCGCGTCGGACGCTGCCTGGCCATCGTCCAGCGTGAGGTAGGTGACCCGATGCCGCGCCTTGAGCGCCCGAAGCATGTGGTACGTCCGGATCCGTCCGCCCTTGTCCACCGGATGCAGCAGCTCGGTCTTGATCCAGAGGATGTGCATACCGGCTACCGGGACCCCGCCGCCGCGAGCGCATCCGCGCCGCGGGCCGGCACCACCGTCTCGCCCTCGACGAAGATCCGGTGCCAGTGCTCGAGATTGACCAGCGCCCACAGCCGCTCCGAATGGTCCGCCTCGCGCGCGTCGTGCTCGGCCACCAGCCGCCGCAGCGCATCGGGCTGGAACAGCCCACGCTCCAGCGCGCGGGGCGAGAGCACGAACTCCGCGATCTGGCTCTTCCACGCACCCCGGAACCACTCGCCCACCGGCACCGGGAATCCCATCTTCCGGCGCGAGAGAATTTCGGGCGGGAGCTTGTCCTTCATGGCCTGGCGCAACACGTACTTGGTGGTGGTACCCCGCAATTTGAGCCGTTCCGGCAGCCGCGCAGTGAACTCCACCAGCTCGTGGTCCAGGAAGGGCACCCGGCTTTCAATCGACGCCGCCATGCTCATCTGGTCCTGCTTCATCAGCAGTTCGTGCAGATAAGTCTTGATGTCGGCATAGAGCAGCTGTTCCAGCAACGTGTCGGCATCGCCTCCCGCCATGGCCGCGTGGGCCGAGGCGTAGGGATCGACACCCCGCAGCTCGGCCCGGAGCTCCTCGCTCAGGACTTCGGCCTGACGCTGGCGCCCGAACACCGCGAAGTTGTCGAAATAGAGGGTGTCGAGATCGGCCTTGAGCGCCAGGCCGGTGCGAAGCATCCGGCGGCGCAGGCGGGACGTGCGCGGCAGCGTTCCGATGGCGTTGCGCACCGCGTCCTGCACCACGCCCGGCGCCCACGACTGCCACCGGCGGCTGAGCGCCACGTTGTAGATGGTGGTGCGGTACCGGCCGTAGCCTGCCAGCGTCTCGTCGCTGCCCTCGCCGGTCAGCACCACCTTCACATGCTCCGCCGCCAGCCGGGAGACAAAGTTGAGCGCCACGCTCGAAGGATGTGCCAGCGGTTCGTCTTCGTGCCACACCAGCGATGGCAGCGCGCCGAAGAACTCGTCCGGCGTCACCAGCACTTCGTGATGGTCGGTTTTGTAGCGCTCCGCCACCAGCCGGGCATAGCGCAACTCGTTGGCCTCGCGCTCGTGGAACGCCACCGAGAACGTCTTGATCGGTTCGTCCACCAGGGTGGCCATCGCCGCGGTGATCGCCGCGGAATCGATGCCCCCCGAGAGGAACATTCCCAGCGGCACATCTGCCATCAGCCGGAGGCGCACCGCCTCGCGGAATCGCTCGGCATACTCGGCAATCAGCTCGGCGTCGGGGCGCGGGTCCACCGGCTGGGCAAACGACAGATCCCAGTACGGACGGATGGTGATCTGCCCGTCGCGCCAGGTCAGCGCATGGCCGGGCAG
This sequence comes from Gemmatimonadales bacterium, assembly GCA_025937755.1. Classification (GTDB taxonomy): domain Bacteria; phylum Gemmatimonadota; class Gemmatimonadetes; order Gemmatimonadales; family GWC2-71-9; genus CAMLHP01. The sequence continues at coordinate 5,731 of JAICQR010000108.1, forward strand.
CAATCGCTTGACGCCCGCGAACAGGGTGTCCTCGCCCGAGGGCGCGTGGTTCGCGAGATAGTCGGGGAACGCGCTGCGATTCAGCTGCGGCTTCACCGCGCCGGCGGCGAGCAGCGCCTTGATTTCCGAGGCGAAGAACAACGTACCGTCGTCGGCGAACACGTAATAGAGTGGCTTGATGCCCAGCCGGTCGCGCGCGATGAACAGGCTCCGCGCGTCGCGGTCCCAGATCGCGAACGCGAACATCCCGCGGAGATGGTCCGGGGTGTCGGGGCCGTGACGCTGGTACAGGTGCAGCAGGGTCTCGGTATCGCAGTGGGTGCTGTAGGCCACGCCCTGCGCCTGCAACTCGGGCATCAAAGCGGGGTGGTTGTACACCTCGCCGTTGTAGACCACGGTGTGGCGGCCGTCGGCGCTGGCCATAGGCTGGGCCCCATGCGCCACGTCCACGATGCTGAGCCGCCGGTGTCCCAGGCCGATCCCATCATCGAGGAACAGGCCGGAGCCGTCAGGACCGCGATGCTTCAGCTCGTCGCGCATCCGCTCCAGCAGGGCGCGATCGATCCGGCGGCCGGAGCCGGCAGGAACAGCGATGCCGCAAATGCCACACATCAGTCCGTCATTGCCCCATCGTCGAGAGTCCGCCCGTTGACCTGCACCACGTCACCTCGCATCACGATCTCCGCCGAGTCAGCGCCGCGCTGGATCCGAAGGCGCAACTCGCCATCCCGGCGCGATCCCGCCACCTGTACCTCACTCACACCGCCGGCGTGAAGCACGCATGCCAGCGCACCTGCGCGCGGTCGGATGTCGATTGCCGGCACCGGAACTTTCCGGCCGTACACCGGCGA
>JAICQR010000171.1 GCA_025937755.1 Gemmatimonadales bacterium
GGGAGCAGGTCACCGAGGCCATCCGCAAGGTGGTGCTGGACCTGATCGCCCAGGAGTCGGCGCCGCTCAACTTCGAAGAGCGGGAGGAACTGGTCCGGCAGGTGCTGGACGAGATCTTCGGGCTGGGCCCGATCCAGCCATTGATCAATGACCCCGAAATTTCCGACGTGATGGTGAACACCTACAAGCAGGTGTTCATCGAGCGGAACGGCCGGATCGAGCGGACCGACATCCGGTTCCAGGACGACCGCCACCTGCTCCAGGTGATCGACCGGATCGTCAGCGCCGTGGGCCGCCGGATCGACGATAGCTCGCCCATGGTGGACGCCCGACTGCCCGACGGCAGCCGAGTCACTGCCATCATCAAGCCGCTGGCGATCGACGGACCGCATCTTTCCATCCGGAAATTCAAGCGCGACGCGCTCGAGCCCGAAGACTTCATCCGCTACGAGAGCGCCACCCAGCAGATGATCGACCTGCTCCGCGCCATCGTGAAGTCGCGGCTCAATATCCTGATCTCGGGCGGCACCGGCGCCGGCAAGACCACGCTGCTCAACATGCTCTCGGGCTTCATCCCGGCCACCGAGCGGATCGTGACCATCGAGGACTCGGCCGAACTCCAGCTCAAGCAGCCCCATGTGGTGCGGCTGGAGACCCGGCCAGCCAACATCGAGGGCACCGGCGAGGTGAGCCAGCGGCTGCTGCTGATCAACGCGCTCCGCATGCGGCCTGACCGGATCATCATGGGCGAGTGCCGCGGCGCCGAGGCGGTGGACATGCTGCAGGCCATGAACACCGGCCACGACGGCTCGATCACCACGCTCCACGCCAACTCGCCCCGAGATGCGCTCTCGCGGCTCGAGACCATGATCTCGATGGCGAGCCTCGACCTGCCGGAAAAGGCGATGCGGCAGCAGATCGCCAGCGCCATCAACGTCGTGATCCAGGCCTCGCGGCTCTCCGACGGCGCCCGCAAGCTGGTGTCGGTGCAGGAGGTGGTGGGCATGGAGGGTGACGTCATCACCATGCAGGAGATCTTCACCTTCGAGCGGCTGGGCATCGGCGAAAACGACAAGGTGCTGGGTCACTTCAAGGCCACCGGCATCCGGCCCCGCTTCAGCGAGCGGCTCAAGACCTATGGCATCGACCTGGGCCAGCTGCTCTTCTCCAACACGGAGCAGCAGAAGAAGTCGGCGCCGTGGGAGCGGAGCAAGTGAGCGACCTGCCGCTCTCCACCTGGGTCACCGCCGGGCTGGTCTTCCTGGTGGTGGCGCTGGGCGCCATGGCCGTGGCCCTCGTATTCGAGTGGCTGGGCGAGCGCCGCCGGCAGCAGGATGTGCTGGGGCAGCTCCGGAAGTTCGAGGAAGGACTGATGTCGGCCGGCGCCGAGGGCGGCGGGATTCTCCGCCGCGCGGTGCGCGAGTCGCGGTTCATGTCGGAGCTGGCGGCCAGCGTGCCGACCCTCGCCGACCTGAACATCATGCTGAAGCAGGCGGGGATGTCGATCACCGTCGGCAGCTTCGTCATGATGGTGCTGGGGCTCGGCATCGGCGCCGGCCTGGCAACGTTCATGGTGTCGCGCAACTGGATCGTCGCGGTGCTCATGACCATCGTGGGCGCGCTGGTCCCGTACCTCTACATGCGCAACCGCAGGGCCCGGCGGATCTCGGCCTTTGAGGGCAACCTTCCCGAGGCGATTGACCTGCTGGCGCGCGCCATCCGCGCGGGGCACCCGCTCTCGTCCGGCTTCAAGATGGTGGCCGACGAGATGCAGGACCCGATCGCCACCGAGTTCCGGCAGACCTTCGAGGAGAACCGCTTCGGCGTACCCTTCGAGGACGCGATCCAGGAAATGTCCGACCGGGTGGACCTGGTGGACGTGCGGATCCTGGTGACTGCCATCCTGATCCAGCGGGAAGTGGGCGGCAACCTGGCCGAGGTGCTGGACAACCTCGCCTCGGTGATCCGGGCCCGCTTCACCATCAGGCGCCAGCTGAGGGTGTACACCGCGCAGGGACGCATCAGCGGCTACGTGCTTGCGGCGCTTCCGATCGTGGTGGGCGCCATTATCTACCTGCTGAATCCTGAATACGGCATGCTGATGTTCACCCACTCGCTGGGCCGGTTCTTTCTGGGTCTGGCGTTGGTGATGCAGGTGCTCGGATTCCTCTGGATCCGCAAGATCATCAACATCGATATCTGATGCTGATCCTCGCTACTCTCCTGATTGCGCTGAGCGTGGGCGCCGCCATCCTCTTCTTCGTGGAGCTGGCGCCCAATCGCTCGACTGCTGTGGCCGAGCGGCTGCAGGAGCTTCAGGCCGCCGGCGCCACGCCCGACATCCTCAGGCGCCGTCGGCGCCAGGCCCAGGCCGACCGGCTCACTGGCATCATCCAGGCACTGGGCGAGAAGGTCGAAATTGGCCGCAAGGACACCAGCGCCCTCCGGCTCCGGCTGATCCAGGCCGGCTACCCCAATGCCAGTGCGGTGCCGCTCTATCTCGGCGCCCGGATGGGGCTGCCCATGGCGCTGGGTGGCGGCCTGCTGCTGCTGCTTCCTGCCCTCGGCAAGCCATGGCCCATCGCGGTGCTGGTGGCAGTGTGGGGTGCGCTGCTGGGCTATGTGCTGCCCACCTTCATGGTGCGGCGCCGGATCAGCAAGCGGCAGCGGGAAATGCAGAAGGCGCTGCCCGACGCGCTGGACCTGCTGGTGGTGTGCGTCGAGGCGGGCCTCGGCCTCAACCAGGCGCTGGTGCGAGTGTCGCAGGAAATCGACCGGGTGAGCCCGGTGCTGTCGGAGCAGCTGGCGCTGGTCAACCTCGAGATCCGGGCCGGCACGCCGCGGGATGACGCCTTCCGCAACCTGGGAGACCGGACCGGCCTGCAGGACATCAAGTCGCTGATGGCGATGCTGATCCAGACCGACAGGTTTGGTACGTCGGTGGCGCAGGCGCTTCGCACCCATGCCGACACCATGCGCACCAAGCGACGCCAGCGGGCGGAAGAAGCCGCGGCCAAGACCACCATCAAGCTGGTCTTCCCGCTGGTGCTGCTGATCTTCCCGGCGCTCTACGTGATCATCCTGGGGCCGGCGCTGATCCAGATCCTGGAATCGCTGAGCCAGTTCGGATAGTGAGACACCTCGAAATCAGAAACGCCGGGCGCGGTACCGTGCTCGGCGCCCGAGTCGCCGTCGCCGATCGCTGGTGGCAGCGGCTTCGCGGACTCAATGGCCGTCCCCAGTTGACCCGGGGCGAAGGGCTGTTGCTGGCTCCCTGCCGGGCGGTGCACATGTTCGGGATGAGCTACCCCATCGACGTGGCTTTCCTCGCGCGCGACGGAAGCGTCGTGGCGGTGTATCCGGGGCTCGCGCCCGGAGCCAGGACCGGATTCCACCGCAAGGCAAACCGGGCGCTGGAACTTCCCGCGGGAACGCTGGGAGAGTCCGGCACCCGCGAAGGAGACGTTCTCTCGCTCTCGGAGCAGGAGTCGCCATGACGGCCTCGCAGATACAGCCTCACGCGCTGGGCGCCGCGGCCTACCGCACGGCGGGGACGCCGCTCCGCCCGGCACCGCCGATGTCGGTGCAGGACACCGGGCTCTCGGAACCCTTCATCACCGACCTGCTGCTCAAGACCCTCTACGTCCACGGCTCCCGCACCGGCCAGCAGCTGGTGGACACGGTCAAGCTTCCGTTCGACTTCGTGGACCGGCGCCTGCTGGACATGCAGCAGCGGATGCTCTGCGAAGTGCGGGGCACCACA
>JAICQR010000089.1 GCA_025937755.1 Gemmatimonadales bacterium
GCTGGCGGAGCAGCAGGCCTTCTTCGAGACGACGCTCGGCATCCCGCTCGCGCTCGAAGCCGAGAGCGGCAAGCTGTTCCCCGTGTCGAACAAGGCCCGCGATGTCCGCGACGGCCTGGTGCGCCACGCCGAGACCCTCGGCGTCGAGATCCGCTACAACGCGCGCTTCACCGGGCTCACCCCGATCGACGGCGGCTGGCAGGTGGCACTCGAGGGCTTGGCACCGGTCGCTGCCCAGCGGGTAGTGCTCGCCACCGGCGGACTCTCGGTGCCTGCCACCGGCAGCGACGGCATCGGCATCGAGGTGCTTCGCGGCTTGGGACACACGATCCATTCCACCTATCCCGCGCTCACGCCGCTCACCGCCGACCCGCCGGTGCATGCGTCGCTGGCGGGCATCTCGCCGGTGGTGTCCATAGAGGCTCCCACCGGCAGGAAGCCTTTCCGTACCACCGGGGGATTTCTCTTCACCCACCGCGGATACAGCGGGCCATCGGTGCTGGATGTCTCCCACCTGGCGGTGCTCTCCCGCCTCGACGGCGGCCCGCCCCAGCCGGTCTACGTGCAGTGGAGCGGGCTCGGCGCAGCGGCATGGGAGGCGCTCATCGCCGAGGGCGGCGCTGGCACCGTCGCCAACCTGGTGCGGAGGCAGCTCGTCACCCGGCTTGCCGATCAGTTGCTGGGCGAGGCGGGAATTCCGGACGACCGGACCCTCTCCCACCTCACCCGCGACGAGCGCCGGCAGCTGATCCAGGTCCTTACCCGGTATCCCCTCCCCTGGACCGGCGACGAGGGCTACAAGAAGGCGGAGGTGACAGGCGGCGGCGTGGCGCTGGATGAGGTCAACCCGCGGACCCTCGAAAGCCGACGCCACCCCGGGCTTTTTCTATGCGGAGAATTGCTCGATGCCTTCGGCCCCATCGGCGGCTACAACTTCGCGTGGGCCTGGGCGACCGGAAGGCTGGCAGGGCTGGGGGCGCGGGGGGCGCTCGCGTTCGACGGCTGAAGCCGCCGCTCGGCTCTGCCGCTGAAGCGGCGTCGTGCCGACGACCCATGTGAGTTCGCAGCACAAAGCGGCTTTAGCCGTAGAGCCGAGCAGCGGCTTGAGCCGCTGATAGCCGTAGAGCCGAGCAGCGGCTTGAGCCGCTGACTCACTATAGATTTCTGGCGTGACCACACCCTACCCAGTCGAGCGCCGGGCCGGCTACTTCGCGCCCGACACCATCAACTTCATCCTCAATCTCGGCCGCGCCCTGCACACCTACGGCTATGCCGCCCACCGGCTGGAAGCGGTGCTGGGCAAGGCCAGCCTCGACCTCGGCGTCGAAGCCCACTTCTTCTCCACCCCGACCTCGATCATGGTGGCGTTCGGCTCGATGGATAGCCAGCGCACCTTCATGATCCGGGTGCAGCCGGGCGAGCAGGACCTCGGCAAGCTGGCCGAGCTCGACGCTATCGTGCTGCAGGTGCTGAAGGGCGACGTGACCCCCGCCGAGGGCTCCAGCCGCATCGATATGATCTCGGCGGCACCTCCCCGCTATGGACTGCTGCTCACGGCCCTGGCCTTCGGACTCACCTCGGGCGCCGCCACCCGATTTTTGGGCGGCGGCCTGCGCGAGATCATCGTGAGCACCGGGCTGGGACTGGTGGTCGGCGCGCTCGCGGTGGTCGGCGTGCGCTATGCCGCCGTGGCCCGGACCTTCGAGACCGTGGCGTCGTTCCTGGTGGCCTTCCTCGCCACCGTCCTGAGCCACTCCTATCCCCACTCGGTGTTCCTCGCCACGCTAGGCGGGATCATCGTGCTGGTGCCGGGCTTCACCTTCACCGTGTCGATGATCGAGCTCTCCACCCGCCACCTCTCGTCGGGAACCGCCCGGCTCAGCGCGGCGATGATGACCTTTCTCAGCATTTTGTTCGGGGTGGCCCTGGGGACCGCACTCGGCACCACCATCTCGGGCGCTCCGATAAGCATTGCACCCGCGAGCGTTCCGGCCTGGTACAACCTCGTGGCGCTGCTGGTGGCACCGCTGGGATTCCTGGTGCTGCTCAAGGCCGAGCAGCGAAGTGCACCGTGGCTGGTACTGGTGGGGGTGCTGGCGTTCTACAGCAGCCGGCTGGGCGCGATGCTTTTCGGTCCCGAGCTGGGAAGCTTTGTGGGAGCGCTGGCCGTGGGTGTCGCGAGCAACCTGCTGGCGGTCATGCGCGACCGCCCTTCACAGGTGTACCTGGTGCCCGGCATCCTGCTGCTGGTGCCAGGCAGTGTGGGGATGCGGAGCCTCACGGCGCTGATGGAACGGGAAGTGATCTCGGGCATCGAGACCGCGTTCCGGATGGTGGTCATCGCGGTCTCGATCGTGGCCGGCATCCTCATCGCCAACGTCATCGGGCCCAGGCGGAGCCTGCCTTAGACGACCGCCCGGACCCAGGACATGATCACGAGCAGCCAGATCAGCACGTAGGCCGGCACGAAGAACTGCCGGAACTTGAGCCACTCGGGAAACAGCACCGGCTTTCCTGCGAACTTGCCCCGCGGCTTCGAAGGAAAGAAGAACGTCTTGTACGTCTCCGTGGTCATGATGACGAATCCCTCCGCCGCCATCACGATGTGCACCAGGTTGCTGGTCAGCAGCGCCACCAGCAGCGCATAGCCGCCAGCCATCAGCGGGCTGCGGAAGAACTTGAAGATCTGAAAACCCTCGATGGGCGCGTCCTTCCACGCCCCGCCGAAGGCGCTGATCCACCCCGCCGCCGAGCCCACCAGGAACACCAGCCAGAGCGGCGGCGGGCCGTCGATGGAACGGTCCAGCAGCGACACCAGCCACAGCGTCAGCACCATGATGCCCACGTAACCAATACCCAGCAGCACCCGGAGGCCCCGGCTGGTCACCGGCTTGCCGAACACAGCGAACTGCATCGGGATGGTGTACTTGGCCTGGTCCTGCTGCCGGAAGAAGGTCTTGTACGCTTCCGCCACCGCCCGCTCCACCACGTACACCACCCCGAAGAACACGACGAAGCTCGCGGGATCGGCCGGGTAGAGTCCCATCACCTGCTGGATAAGCACACCCAGCGCGGTGGCGAAGAACATCGACCGGAAGAACGTGCCCCAGGTGAATCCTTCGTGGGGCGCGTCCTTGTACATGCCCCAGATCGAGGAGTGCAGTCCGGCCACGAAGGCCACCAGTGCAGCAGCAAGCCACGGTTGCATCGAGCATCCCTGTTGAAAGTCAGTGTTCGGAAGCGGTGCGGTAGGCCTCTTCCACCAGCTGCAGGTCGCGCCGGGCCATGGCGAGCGTGAATTCCGGCTCGCCGCCGCTCCGGATGGCGTCCAGAAAATCGGCCAGCATCGCGCCGTAGCCGCTGATGTCCCGAAAGCCGGGGAAGATAAAGCGGGGGCTTTTCGAAAATACCAGCAGGAACAGCCCGTTGGATTCGAACGCGATCGAGCCCCGGCTTCCATAGATGCGGGAGAGCCGGAGCCCCTTGAGCAGCGATGGCGTGTCCCATGAGTGGAAGAGCGTGCCAACGGCGCCCTCCACATACTTGAACACTACCAGCATACTTCGCTCGATTTGCCCCGAGTGCCCCGGGTTATAACCCGGGGCACTCGCAACAACACTCTTCACACTCAGTCCAATACTGGCCATGAGATCCACCCAGTGGATCCCGCCCTCGAACAGCGCACCGCCTCCGGCGATCTTCACGTCGTCACGCCAGCCGCCGGTCTTCTGTTCCTTGAGCGCCTTCACGATGAGATAGCGGACGTCGCCTACCGCCCCGTCGGCGATGAGCTTCCGCAGCGTCCGCGTAAGCGGCCGGTAGAAGTAATTCTCGGCGACGAACACCCGCCGCTCCGACGCCTCCATCGCTGCAGCGACCTGGTCGAAGTCGGCGCTCTTCATGTACGGCGGCTTCTCGACGATGACGTCCTTGCCCGCTGCCAGCGCCGCGAGCGTCAGCTCGAGATGCTGCGCGGTGGGAGTCGCGATGAATGCAACGTGGATGTTCGGGTCAGCCAGCGCCGAGGGGTAGCCTGCAAAGGAACCCGCCCCACCCAGCTCCCGGCTGAATTGGCCCGCCCTGGTGCCGTCTCGGCTGGCGAAATACAGGTGGACATCGCGAAAGCGCTTGCGGATCAATGTTGCGTGCCTGCGGGTGATGTTGCCGCAGCCGAGGAATACCAGCCGGAGAGGCACATCCTTCGGGATGACGCGCGGTGCCGTCATGTATCGGCGCGCGAGACGGCGGCGACCCTGGTGAGCCGCTGGGCCAGCAGCGTCCCGGCGCGGAGCGCGGTCGCCGCGATGGTCAGGCTGGGATTGACGCTGGCGGAGGTAGGCAGCGCGCTGCCGTCGGTGATGACCAGGTTCTCCACTCCGCGATAGCGGCCGGCGCCGTCCAGTGGCGACGTCCGCGAGTCGGTGCCCATGCGCACGGTGCCCAGTGCGTGGCTGAAGGTCCAGATCCGGTGGCGATAGAACGCCAGCGCTCCTGCCTTCTTCAGGATGCGCTTCCCCGCGGCGGCAAGAATACTCACTGCGCGCTCGTCGCGCTCGGTGTACTGGTGGCGGAGGAGAATGTTGGGGAGGCCAAGGGAATCACACTTCCCTGGAACGACGCTGATCCGATTGCGCTCCTGCGGCTGGTCTTCGGCAATGGCCAGGAGCCCCGTCAGATGAGGCACCAGCCTCGCCGCGACGGGCTCGACAAACCTCGGCACCTGCGCTCGCACCAGCGAGATCGGCGGAGTAACAAGTGACTGCAGTCCACCGGCCCGGCCGCCGAGCCGCCGAGCCGCCGAGCCGCCGAAGTAGAGGTCATGGATACCAACCTGCTTATGGTGCCTGCCTTCGGGATCGGGCCGTCGCGCAAACAGCCCGAACACGATCCGGTTGATGTGCCGAGTCAGATAGGCCCCTACCGCAGAGGGCGCCGAGCTTCGAGCTTCGAGCCCCGACGCGAAAAGGATCTGGGGCGTGGCTACGGTGCCCGCTGCCAGCACCACCGCCTTCGCGTGATGGACCTCCCGCGCGCCGGTGGCGACATCGACCGATTCCACTCCTGTCACGCGAGTGTCGTCGATGAGGATTCGGACGACCGCATGGCCCGTCCGGACTTCGAGGCCCTGCGCGACCAGCGTCGGCAGTACCACCGTCGCCACGTCGTTCTTGGCGCTTATCGCACAGGCAAACCCGTCACACGTCCCACACTCAACACACACTCCACGCCCATCAGTTTCATCGGCTTTGTTATCTGTTTCATCTGTGGAGTAGTTGAGAGCCAGCGGCAACCGGAACGGATGATACCCCAACGCCCGCGCCGCCTCCGACAGCCGTGCCGAGATCGGCGCCAGCGGCCTGGGGGCGGCGACGTACGGCGTGCTGCGCGGTGGCTCGGTGGGATCAACGCCCGCTTCACCGGCAACGCCAAGTACTCGCTCGACTTCGGCGTACCACGGCTCCAGCTCCGAGTAGTCCCAGGGCCATGCCGCGCCCGAGTCGCCCACGATCTCGGCCGGGGGATGGAAGTCCTCCTCCCGGAATCGGAGTGACACCCCGCCGTAGAACACGGATGGCCCGCCCAGGCAGAAGAATCCGCCGGTGGTCGAGCTGCCGTGGCCGTCCTCCACCATCCAGCCGGGCTCCGCGTCGTAATGCTGCGAAAGCTGGGCGGCCTCGTGCGGCGCCCAGCTTTCGGGACTGCGTGTCACCCTGCGTCCCCGTTCCAGCATCAGCACGCGGAGGCCCGCCTCCACCAGCGGGCGCGCCGCGAACGCGGCGCCAAACCCGCTGCCAACCACGATCACGTCCCAGCTCAACGAATACCCACCTGCCCCCGGACCGCCTCGATCATCCGGGCCGAATCATAGCCGACGCCTTCCTTGAATACGGTCACCACATTCCGGATCTCCGCAGGTTTGGCCACGGGATCGCCCTTGATGACGACGAGGTCCGCCCGCTTCCCCGGCGCAACGCTTCCAAACTCGGCGTCGCCCGAGAGCACCTTAGCGCCATTGAGCGTCATGATCTGGATCACTTCCGCCGGCGTGAACCCGGCTTCGATGAGCAACTCGAAGTTGCGCTGGTCGCCGAAGCCCGGCAGGGCGCCGCCGTTGCCGGTGGGGTCAACTCCCGCAGCCAGCAGACCGCCGGCCCGCACGAAGGCCAGCTCGAAGGCCTGGCCCTTGGCAAACAGCTCGGGTGGGAGCCCGAACCCGGCCGACTGCGCGATCTGCACCCGCGCCTGCAGGTACTCGGTGCGAACATCGGGGCTCATTGCGTCGAGGGTCCGCTGCTCGATCGGCGGGCGGTTGGGCACGAACAGCTCGTAGACCGCGAGGGTCGACGTCATGGGGACGTCGTTCTCGATCATGGTCTTGAAGGTGTTCTGCACTTCATTGCTCTCGAGGTCGAGCCCGCTGTAGGTGGCGGTGGCACCCTGGGGACAGGCGTCGGGCTGCTTGTTCTCGGAGTAATCGGTGTTGACGAACAGACCGTGCTCGAGGTTGTCGATCCCTGCTGCGACCGCCTCGGTGAAGCTCACGGAGCAGAGATGGCCGGTGACCTTCACGTCATGCTTGTGGGCCTCATCCACCGCCGCCTTGAGGACGTCCCGGCTCACGGTGGTGTAGAACTTGAGCCAGCTCACCCCTTCGGAGGCCCAGTACGACACGACCCGTCGCGCATCTTCCGGCGTCAGCACCTGGTGCATGCTGCCATTGCCGGTCTCGCCAGTGAGGTAGGGGCCGGTGACGTACATGAACGGCCCGGGAAAGCGGCCGGCGTCTACCGTGCGCTTGAGATTGATCTCGTGATAGGGCGAGTAACTGCCGGTGGTGCGGATGGTGGTGACCCCTGATGCGAGGTACAGCAGCGGGGCGGAGTAGTTGGCCTGGGTGCCCCGCGCCGGTGTGGTGTAGAACGTGTGGTCGTGCATTCCCACCAGGCCCGGCAGCACCGTGTGACCGGTGAGGTCCATCCGTTTGGCACCGGCGGGAACCTTGAAATTCGCTGATGGCCCCACGCCCGCAATCTTCCCCGCCGAGATGAGGATGGTCTGGTCCTCCACCGGCTGAGCGCCGGTGCCGTCCACCAGCTTGACGTGCTCCAGGGCCACAACCGTGTCGCTCACCGACACGAAACGCCGCGCGCCGGGGCCAAGCTCGGCGTAGGACTGCGCCGCCGCGGGAGGGGCGGTCAAGGCGGTCAGGGCGATCAGTGTTGTCAGGGCCTTCGTGCGCATCGGCATGGCTCCGGTGGTTGGGCGTGGGGGTATTCTACCAAGAGAGTGTATGAGTGTGGGAGTCTTGGGCAGTGTGGTGCACAATACTGCCCAAGACTCTCATACTCCCACACTTCCACACTCTACACTTCCACACTGAACGCGAGGTGCATCCCCGATCCAAGATGCTCCGCAATATGACAATGCAGCATCCAGTGCCCCGGGTTGTCCAGCTCGACCCAGAGATCCAGCGTCCCCCCGGCGGGAACCAGCGCGGTGTCCTTCCAGGCCCGGTCCTCGGGGCGAGTAGGCTCGCCGTTCCGGGCCATCACCATGAAGCGCTGGCCGTGAAGGTGGATCGGATGCGCCATCGGGTGCACCACGTGCCGGTCGTTCACCAGCCGGAGCAGGATGCGGTCGCCCCGCTTGAAGCGCCAGTCGATGTCCATGTTCTCCCGGCCGGTGGTGCTGTCGCGCAGGACCCAGGTGATCCCCCGCGCCGTGGGAATCCAGTCCATCATCGGCATCAAGCCGGTCATTTCCGCCGGCGGCGTCCAGAGCGTGTCGAGCCGGAGGACCTGGCGGAGCCCGAACGCCAGCGAGTCTGTGCGGAGAGACAGGACAAGAGTCTTTGAGTGGGAAGTGGGGTGGGGGGGGTGGGGAGGGGAGGTGAGCCGGTGATAAAAACCACATACCCCCAAGGAGTGTGCCAATGGCACCGGCCACATGACCCCGACCCCAAGATACCCACCCC
>JAICQR010000166.1 GCA_025937755.1 Gemmatimonadales bacterium
TGGAGCGACGAATGTTCCGCTCGTTGCCGGTTCTCGCCTTCTGCTTCGTCGCCTCGGCGCTACAGGCGCAGGCCCCCCGCATCACGCCGGACGGCGACCCGTCGGTCAACGCCGACACGATATACCGGCTGGCGGTGAACCCGGCCGACCATCCCCAGGACCTGACGGCGCTGCTGCTGGATGACGGTGTGGTCACTTTCGAGGCCGACGGCCGGGGGCGGCGGACCTTCCGGCAGATTGTCCAGATCCTCCGGCCCGAGGCGGTGGAGAGCTATCAGGAATTCAGCTTCTCCTACGCGCCAGGCCATGAGCAGATGACGGTCAACTGGATCCGGGTGGTGCAGCCGGATGGCACCGTGATCAGCGCCAAGCCGACCTTCGAGCAGGAATCGGACGTGCCGGCGCAGCTGGGCAATCCGGTGTTCGTGGATCGCAAGGTCAAGCGGCTGTCGATTTCGGGCGTGGCCCCGGGCACCATCGTGGACTGGAGTTACACCACCGAGGAACTGGCTCCCTATCTCGCGGGCGACTTTGGGCAGTCGTGGCGGATCACCACCGGCAATCCGGTGCTGCGCTCCCGGCTGATCGTGGACGTACCGAGCGACCTGAAGCTCCGGATCAAGGAAACCAATCTCGACTTCCAGCGCCGCACCACCACCCGCGGCGGCCGGACGGTCCACATCTGGGCCCGGCAGGACATCCCCCGGATTGAATCCGAGCCGTATGCCGCCGATTCCAACGGCATCTACCAGTTCGTCTCCGTCTCATCCCCCTTGGAGTGGGGCGACATCGCATCCTGGTATGCGGGTCACGCGAAGGACCGGTATCAGCTGACGCCGGCGCTGAAAGACACCGTGGCTCGACTGGTCGAGGGTGCCCTGTCGCAGACGGACTCGATCCGCCGGATCCACCGGTGGGTGGCGCAGGACGTCCGCTACGTGTCGATCGCGCTGGGCATGGGCGGATATCAGCCGAGGACACCGGAGGAAGTGCTGCGTACGGGGTATGGCGACTGCAAGGACAAGGCGACGCTGTTCGTGGCTGCACTGCGGCACATGGGAATCGACGCGTGGCCGGTGCTGCTGAACGCCTATGGCGGCGTGGAGCGGAGCCAGCCGTCCCTGTCGCAACTGAACCATGCCATCGCGGCGGTGAACGTCGACGGCAAGTACCACTTCACCGACCTGACGTCATCATTGACGCCCTATGGAGAGTTGCCGCCGGGCGAGGAGGGAGAGTTCGGGCTGGTGGTGCTGAGCGCGGACCGGTCGGAAGTGGTGACGCTCCCCGAGAGCGCGGTGGAGGACAACAAGACCCAGTTCCAGTTGACCGGGACGCTGGGCGCGGACGGGATGGTGACCGCGTGGTTCGAGGAACTGCACACCGGCGCCATGCAGTACGAGCTGCGGGGCGTGCTGGAGAACCCGATGGACTCGGCGTCGGCGGATCAGTTCGCCAAGCAGCTGGCGCGCGGGTTCTTTCCCAACGCCGAGGCGGACAGCCTGATGGTGACCAACGGGAAAGACCTGGCAGTGGCGCCGAAGGTGCGGGTGAAGATCGTGAACGGGAAGGGACTGAGGGAGATGGGCGGGCTCAGAATCCTGGCACTGCCGTTCGGCAACATGGGCTCGCTTGGCAACGCGGCGACGGCGCTGTCGGAACTTCCGGAGCGGCGATTCCCGATCGACGTGACGCAGGTGACGGGCGACGACCTGCTGGTGCAGGAATACCGGCTGCAGCTGCCGGTGGGCTGGAAGGCGCGACTGCCGAAGAGCGTGTCGGCGACGGGGCCATTCGGGAATTACTCGGTGAACTATGCCCAGGAAGGGCGGGAGTTCCGGTTCACGCGGAGGTTTTCCGGCGCGCGTGGAATCCTGGGCCCGGACCGGATGCCGGAGTTGATCCGGTGGCTGGCCGAGGTGGGGACGGACGATGCGGAGTTTGTGATACTGGATGGAGGGGAGGGGACGTAAGCGGCTCGGCGGCTCGGCGGCTCGGCGGACTCTTACGTCATTGCGAGCCGGGTCTGAAGGACCCGGCGAAGCAATCTGGCTGCCTACCTGCGACGCATGCAGCCGCTCGGGGCGCCATTCCTCGGCGGCCTGCCGGGCGCCCCTGATGGCCGGCGGGGTCTTGTGTGGAGGCGGGCGGCAGCCCGCCAGGAGCGACGCTGTTGAACTAAGCGCTGTCTAGCACACACCTGGCATCGACAAATGCTTCAAAGACACCACACGTCGTCAGGTCACTCGGCAAGCCCAGCTGAGCATGGAGCAATCGAATTGCACCGGGCGACTCCTCTTCGGACGTGGGGCCCTCCGCGTCGGCAGCGTTCGTGAAATAGACGAAGACAGTGCTCCCGAGCGTCGGAGGGCAGAGAACAGGCCGGAATCAAAAACCCAGCGGCGCCGGCAGCCAAAGCTGCCGGCCACATCTCAGGCGTTCGCGATGGCGACTCGTACGTGAGCGTTCTTCGCGGGCCGCACCCTGATCTCCACGGATTGTCCCAAAAGCACCAGCCAATCCACCAGACGATCGTAGCTGACGCTCTTGAGTCGTCCGTGCCGAAGCGCGGAAAGCACCGGCTGATGGGTCTTGAGGTGCTTCGCAGCCTCAGCTTGGGTCCATCCGTGTCGCTCGATAATCGCGTTGATAGCGCTTGCCAGCCGGGCCTTGGCGAGACGTTCATCAGGGTTAGCCAATCCAAGGTCGGCAAATACGTTTCCACTGCCGAGCTCGAAGTCCAGGCCGGCAGGCCTGGTCCGGGAGCGAGATGGCGAACTGTTACGTGGCTTCATCTTCTTCGATCCTGGCACTTTCGAAATGTTCGCGCGCCCGTTGAGCGTTTGCGCTAGCCAGACGATTGGCTTATCCACCTGAGATCCCTTGGGTCCTGCCGGTTCTGACCTACATGACAATATAACAAATTAACTATAGTTCTGGCAAGTGCTCGTGCTCACCCAAACCCCACCACCGCCGCCACTACCCGTCCCGCGATCGCCTTCCGCAACGTATCCGCACCGGCTGACAGCACCACCGCCGGCTGGCGGCCGCCGGGCACCAGGATCAGGTGGTTGCCGGTCCAGTCCACGTGGCTCAACAGCACCTGGGCATCATGACGCACGGCGAAGACCATCCGGCTCTTGAACCGCCTGGGATCGGGGGCCCATGCCGAAGGTGAGATGACCACGAAGTCTCCCGGGCGGTAGACGCCGGGGATCCGCTCCACTCCCACTCGGCTCATGCGCCAGGCCCACGCGCCCGTCAGCGGCAGCCGCTCGGCGACGCGCTCATCCAGCAGCAATGGCCGGCTCTCGCGTCCGCCCCCACCCGGCTCGGTCCCCTCCTGCAGCACCGGCACCGAGACGGTGCGGGGCTCGGCGAAGGGCAGCTGGTACTCGTCCACCGAGGCACGCTGATGAACCGCTGATGGCTCTCGCGCGTGTAAGACATCCGGCTCGGCCACTCGCATGGCGCGGCCCCGCGCCCCACGCTCCCGCATCGTGGTTCCGAGCCGATCCATCAGCTCGTATGCCGCCTGAACCGACTTCTCCGTGTCATCACTCCGGCCCCGGACGGTGACCCACGCCTTGAGCAGCGCGGGGTCGAGCTCGAGCGCCCGTCCGATCCGCTCGATGGTTCCGGCGTCGGGCACCTTCCGCCCGTTCTCGATGAGCGAGATGTACGAGGGCGACACCCCGGCCGCCTGGGCCAGTTCTCTTACGGTCAACTCGCGCTCGCGCCGAGTGCGGCGGAGCAGCTCCAGCAGCTGCTCGGTGAGGGGGTCCCGGTCGGGAAACGGCTCCGGCTTCATGGGTGGCAAGCCGCCATCATTGACTCCAAGTCATTGCATCCAAACAGGTTAGCTCAACTGTCACAGGGTTACCGTACTGTTAACGGACGCGGTGCCAATAAAACGCGTATTGACAGTCAGTAAACAACATTGCACTGTTGTCAGCATTTTACTGTCTGGTCAACAAATTGGGAA
>JAICQR010000159.1 GCA_025937755.1 Gemmatimonadales bacterium
CCCGGTCAAGGTAGATTTCGGCGAGATCGAGCCGGTGGATAATGCGGTCAGGATTGAGCTCGACGGCCTGTTCCATGTTGGCGATGGCCGCCTCCCACGATGCTTCGGCCAGCACGCCACCGCCCAGGAACGTGCGGGCCAGGAAACGGGTCGCCCCCGAAAGCCGCATTACCTCGGCGTGCCAGCGTCCCAGCACGTGATAGGCGCCGTCGTGGCGAGGATCGAGTTGAATGGCCTTCAGGGCTTCCCGCCGCACGTCGCTGGCGCGCTCGATCTTCTCGCGGGTACTGGCAGTGAGGGCCACCCGTCCGATCGCATTGGCCAGGGCGAAGTGCCCATCGGCCCCCTCCGGGCGTGCCTCGGTGGCGTGGCGCGCCAGCAGTTCGGCGCGGGCGTAGAGCGAGTCACGGGCAGGCGAGGCAACGTCATCGGGCGTTTCGGCGCCGATGTCGATCAGCGAGAGTGCCGCCTGCCAGTTGGCCTGGTAGTCGGTCGAATCCACCGCCAGCGCCGCCTCGAAGTGCACCAGGGCCGTTCGCGCGTCGAGCGCATTGCGCGCGGCGATGCCCATGGCCACATGGTCCGCTGCACTCTGGCCCACTGCAGGTGCTGCGGCCACTGCAACAAGCAACCCGGCAGCTCCCAGGCTGCGCCGCAGAGCGAGGCTGATGTGCCACTGATGAGCGATCTGTCGGTTCATCCATCCATCCGTTCACGTACCCGGTTTCGCGGCCGCTGAATGCTCATTCCCCGACTCATCGAGCGCAAGCGTGATGGCAAGGCGCTCAGTCCTGAGGACTGGAGTGAGCTGGTGCGGAATTACGTCGCAGGCGCCGTGCCGGACTATCAAATGTCGGCACTGCTCATGGCGGTGTTCTTCCGCGGCCTGGACAGCGCCGAGCTGAGCGCACTGACCGACGCAATGCTGGCCAGCGGCGACCGGCTCCGGTTCGACGGCTGGGCGACTCCCCGAGTGGACAAGCATTCCACCGGCGGGGTCGGCGACAAGACCAGCCTGCTCATTGCGCCCATCGTGGCCGCGGCCGGTGTCGCCGTTCCCATGATGTCCGGGCGCGGACTGGGACACACCGGCGGCACCCTGGACAAGCTCGAGTCGATCCCCGGATTCCGTACCGACCTGCCGCTCCGGCGGGCGGAACAGCAGGTACGCAGCCTGGGCGTGGCACTGATCGGCCAAACCCCCGAAATCGCTCCGGCGGACAAGCGGCTCTACGCATTACGCGACGTGACCGCCACCGTGGAGAGCATTCCGCTCATCGCCGCCAGCATCATGTCCAAGAAGCTTGCCGAGGGATTGGACGCACTGGTGCTGGATGTAAAGACCGGGAGCGGGGCGTTTCTGCCTCAACCATCGCGGGCTCTCGACCTCGCGCGCACCATGATCGCCCTGGGTGAGGAGCGCGGCTGCACGGTGGTGGCACTGCTGACGGCGATGGACCGCCCGCTGGGTCATGCGCTGGGCAATGCGCTGGAGGTAAAGGAGTCCATCGCCGGCTTGCGAGGGCAAGGCCCCGCCGATCTGATGGACGTGACCTACGCGCTCGCCGCCGAGATGCTGCTGGCGGGCGGTGCGGCGCCATCAACCGGGGCGGCAATGGAGATGGCCCGGCGGACCGTGGAATCCGGTGCTGCGCTGGAGAAATTGCGCCAGGTCATCGAGGCCCAGGGTGGCGACCCGCGCGTGGTGGACGATGATTCCCTGCTGCCGAGCGCTCCGGTGACGCGTACACTCGAGGCGCCGCAGCCAGGTGTCGTGACCCAGGTCGAGCCCCGCGCCATCGGCCGCGCGATCGTGGCGCTGGGCGGTGGCCGCCGGACCGTGGATGACGAGATCGATTCCGCGGTGGGTTTCGTGGTGCCGGTGAAGCCGGGACAGCGGGTGGAGCAGGGGGAGGTACTCGGTACGGTGCACGCGCGTTCCGCCGCCGCCGCTGACGAGGCGCTCACGGCGCTCTCCGCTGCCATCCGGATCGGCGACTCCGCTGCACTGCAGCCGCTGGTGTCACATCGTGTCACCGGCGCCGGCACAGAGGAGGTGGCGGCGTGATGACCCTGCTTGGCGTGGCGGGCCTGGTGGCGCTGGCGATCTGGCTGCTGGCCCGTTTTCGCCATCGGACGACCGAGGATCGCGTTGAGGAGATCGACTGGGAGGAGCTGGAAGAAGCCGAGCAGGATGTTCGCGATCGGGATATCAACGCCCGGCCCGAGGATGATCAGTACGGCGACGACTGGGGGCCGGGGACGCCCAAGTGACTGACTTCTCACTTCTCACTTCTCACTTGCAGTTCCCACCGCCAGTCCCAGGTGCAGCGGCAGCGCCAGCGCGATGATCTCCAGGTTCATCTGTGAGGGCCCCGGCAGAAGCTTGAGCAGCAGGCCCAGTGCTGATAGCATAACCAGAACGAGCGCCAGCCTCGCGGTGCGCGGGTGCGCCTGCGTCGGAGTCCGCAGGGCCAGTGGCAGCGCCACCAGCATCACCAGCGAGAAGGGCGAGAACTGGAGCAGGTTCTCGTTGGCATGCGCCGCGGTGTGATTGGTAAGCATCCAGAGTCCCGCCAGCACCACCCCGCCCAGTCCCGCCAGAAAACTCCACGCCGAGCCCAGCACACCGAACCCGAGTCGGGCAGGCCGGCTTGATTCGCTGCGCCGTCCCAGCCAGGCCATCACTCCGCCGCCCAGGACGCCGATCAGCAGGTACCAGGGCCAGCGCATGGGTGGCTCGACGAGGGGATCGGGTGCAGTGCTGAGGTAGAGCGTCGTTTCCGACTTGACCAGCGGGCGCTCGACGCCATCAAGCCCGGTCCGCCGAATCGCCCGCACTTCTTCCCGCACCGCCGACGGCAGCCACATGCCGGCCCAGCGGCTAATGGGCTGATCTGTTGGGCGCGCCATCGCCAGCTCGGTGCCGGTATAGATCCACGGGTCGCCGGCGGTGAGCCGACGCACGTCGTCCCGCCAGGTGTTGGTCGCCGGTAATGAATCCGTGGCTGCCCGCAGCGCGCCGCCGAGAATGCGATCCAGGGCGTCGCGGATCCGGGTCGAGCAGTTGTCGCGGAAGTAGTCGTAGGCATAGAAGCGATTTTCTGGTTGTTCGTTCCACACCAGGAAATCGCGCATGGCCGCGCGCTCTGCTGCCGTCAGATCCAGTTCCTGGATCCAGACTGAGCGGTTGGCGCGGACATAGCTGCGCAGGCTCGCTTCGGCCTCGTCGCTGGCCATCCAGTAGCGCATGTCGCCGCGGGCAAACCGGGGCCAGAAGTCGGCCGCACCGAAATCAAACATCCCGTAGTTGTACCACATTGCTTCACCGGTCGCGCCATCCTCGATCATGATGGCATTATGACCGAACTGCTCCCAGACCGGCGCCCCCTGTCCCATCGTCACCAGCGACACTCGCAGGTTCGCACCCGGTGTGGCCGCCGGCGTCTGCGCAGACGCCGGCGCCACGCACGTCATCAGGGCGACTGCGGCCGCCGTCAGGACGCGATTCACGTGACGGTCTCGTCCAGCAGGGCAGGGCGCTGGCGCAGCCCGCGGCCCAGGGCGCGCAGGTCGGCCTCGCCGCCGTTGCCCCAGAGTGCCAGCACCGCCATGGTGCCGTAAATCGGAAGGTGGCCTACCAGTTCGCGCCAGCCGAACGCCGCCAGCGACACGTTGAATGGCAGCCACAGCACCAGAATGCCCAGCCGGACGTACACGTTGCACAGGAGCAGCAGGCCGGCGAGCAGTTCAATAGTGCCGGCAAGGTGAAGGAACGTGGTGTCGCTGACCGGAAGCCCCAGCGCGGGCAGGAAGTTGGCGGGATAGTGCTCCAGGAACTCGAGCCCCAGCGGGATGTTCCAGAGTTTTTCAGTGAGCGCCAGCGTCACCAGCGAAATTCCCGCGCCTATCCGAAGCACCTGCGCTGCGTGCGGCAGGAGGTCATTCCAGGGACGGTTCCAGCGCCAGTCGAGCAGTGCATCCACGGCAAACGGGCCGCGGCCGGTGATGGCCAGCGCGCCGGCAATGCCAGGCACGATCGCGTGTTCCAGCAGGAGCACCGGCCCGAACACCACGCAACCCACCAGCCAGAGGAGTATCAGGCCGATGGACGCCGCACGGGTGAAGAAGCCGTAGAACAGCGCCAGACCGATGCCGATCTGCGCCAG
>JAICQR010000186.1 GCA_025937755.1 Gemmatimonadales bacterium
CACTCGAAGGCGCCGCACCGGTGGAGCCGGTTCCGCCCGACCGCGTGTTCGAGGCCCAGCCGGTCTGGAAGCGGATGGTCGTGATCCTCGCCGGGGTCACGATGAACTTCCTGTTCGCCTATCTGGTGTTTGCGGGCCTGGCACTGTGGAAGGGCAGGATCATCGATCCCGAGACCCGGGTGGGGCGGGTGGTGGCCGAGGCGATTCCCGAGGGCGGCGAGATGCTCCGCACCATCCAGCCGGGCAACCGCATCGTGCGGGTGAACGGCGACACGATGGCGTCCTGGAATGAGGTGGCCAACGCGATCCAGAACTCGCCCGCCACGACCGTGGTGCTCACGCTGGATGATGGCCGGGACATCCCGCTTGAGATCCATCCCGACGCCATTGCCGAGCGGGTGGGAGCAATCAATTCGCTGGTGCCGTGGCGCCCCGCAGTGGTGGATTCCGTTCCCGAGGGTTCCCCCGCAGCGCGCGCCGGAATCATTCGGGGCGACTCGATCGTGGCCGTCGCGGGGGAGCCGGTGTCGAGCTGGGGCGAAATGGTGGCCCAGGTCGAGCCCCGGCCCAACGCCACCATTCCGGTGTCCTTGCTGCGCGGCGGCGAGCCTGTCGAACTCGAGGTCACCACCGACACGCAGAGTGTGGCCGACACCGGCGGCACGCGGCGAATCGTCGGGTTGCTGGGCGTGGTGCGTCGCAGCGACCTGGTGCATGAGAATTACAGCCTGGGGGGGGCGCTGGGAGCGGGCTGGAATGCAACGATGGAGTCGACTGGCATGATCTGGCGGACCGTGAAGGGCCTGCTGAGCGGGCGGGTCGCGGGCCGGGAACTGGGCGGTCCGATTCTCATCGGACAGCTGGCGGGCCAGACCGCACGGCTGGGCCTCGACGCCTTCCTCGGCTTCATGGCCCTGATTTCGGTCAACCTGGCGGTGCTCAACCTGCTGCCGATCCCGTTGCTGGACGGGGGCCAGTTCCTCTTCCTGCTGGCGGAGGGGATCATGCGGCGGCCGCTGTCGCTCAAGGTCCGCGAGCGGCTGGCCACGGTTGGGTTCGTGGTGCTGATCCTGATCATGCTGCTGGCGTTCGGGAATGACTTCCGGCGGCTGTTCGAGGCGTGGACGGGGTAAAGGGGCGTAAGGCGCCTCAGGCCTCAGGCCCCAGGCCCCAGGCCCCAGGCCCCAGGCGACGTCCCAGTCTTGCCCGACGCCGTTCCAGCAGGTTATCTTTCTGTGCTTACGCCGTTTAGGGACATTTGTCATGGAGCCGGTGTGGCTCCGAACCGAGGATGAGAGACGCGATGACGTTCGACACGCAGGCCGTGGTGGAGAAGTACCGCAGCCATGAAACCGACACCGGGTCGACCCGGCTGCAGGTGGCGCTCCTGACCGAGCGCATCAACGACCTCACCGACCATTTCCGCACCCACCCCAAGGATCATCACAGCCGTCGGGGATTGCTCAAGATGGTCGGCACCCGGCGCCGCTTGCTGACCTACCTCAAGCGGACCGACCTCGCGAACTACCGCGCCCTCATCGAAGAGCTGGGCCTCCGACACTAGGCCCCACGCATGCGCCAGGGCGCTCCGGACATGACTACCGGGGCGCCCTCTGTGCATTGTGGCCACGCGTCCCACAGGGACGCCGAGACAGAGAGAGAAGAGAGAACACCGTGACCGTGCAGAGAATCGAAACGCAATTCGCCGGACGTCCCCTGGTCCTGGAGACGGGGCGCATGGCCAAGCAGGCCGCCGGATCCGTGCTGGTGCAGTTCGGTGAGACGCTGGTGCTGGCCGCCGTGACTGTCTCCCCCAACATCTCCACCCTGCCGTTCTTTCCGCTGACCGTCGAATACCGCGAGAAGACCTACGCCGCCGGCAAGATCCCGGGTGGCTTCCTCAAGCGCGAAGGTCGTCCCTCCGACGACGAAATTCTGGCGGCTCGCCTGATCGACCGGTCGATCCGGCCGCTCTTTCCCGAGGGCTTCAAGAACGAAGTTCAGGTCTTCGTCACCGTGATGTCGGCCGACCAGGAGAACGACGCCGACGTGCCCGCGATGCTCGCGGCCGCGACCGCGCTGTCGCTGTCCTCGGTGCCGTGGAATGGCCCGCTTGCCGCGGTGCGGGTGGGACGGGTCGACAACAACTGGATCCTCAACCCGACCCTGCAGCAGCTCGAGTTTTCGACCCTGGACCTGGTGGTGAGCGGCTCGGCCGACTCCATCATGATGGTCGAGGGCGGCGCGCTGGAAGTCTCCGAGGCCGAGATCCTCGAGGGCCTCAAGGTGGCGCAGAAGGGCATCAGCGAACTGCTCAAGGTGCAGGGCCAGATGGTGAAGAAGTCGGGCAAGGAGAAGATGGCGTGGAGCAAGGCGCCCGCCGACGACGCGCTGCTGGCCGCGGTGCGTGAGAGCGTGGGCGACCGGATCGCTTCCGCCATCAACGCCAAGGAGAAGCACGCCCGCGCCGCCGGCATCAAGACGGTGCGCGACGAAGTCCTTGCCGCGCTGGCCGAGACCTACCCGGAGCGGGGCAAGGACATCGCCAACGAACTCGAGGACATCGAGTATCACGCGATGCGCAAGCAGGTACTGGAGAAGGGCGAGCGGGTGGACGGGCGTGATCCCGACACGGTGCGGCCCATCAGCATCGATACGAAGGTGCTGCCGCGCACCCACGGCTCCGCACTCTTCACCCGGGGCGAGACCCAGGCGCTGGTGAGCGCCACGCTGGGCACCGCCGACGATGAGCAGCGGCTCGACAGCATCGACGTGGCGGGCGAGACCACCAAGTCGTTCATGCTGCACTACAACTTCCCGCCGTTCTCGACCGGCGAAGTCAAGATGATCCGCGGCACCAGCCGCCGCGAGATCGGTCACGGGGCACTGGCGGAGCGTGCGCTCCAGCCGCTGCTCCCGAACTACGACACCTTCCCATACACCCTGCGGGTGGTCTCCGAGATCCTCGAGTCCAACGGCTCGTCGTCGATGGCGTC
>JAICQR010000222.1 GCA_025937755.1 Gemmatimonadales bacterium
AACATCGGCGCCCTGGCGCTGGGGCTGCATTTCCGGGACGGTCCCGCGAACTGCACCTCGTCCAAGACCTTCATCGACGCCAACAACAACGCCAGCGGTCCGTCGGGCGGGGTCTATCTGGAGGGCTGTGGCCCACCGACCACCGTCATTCCGGAGCCGATCACCATGGCGCTGCTCGCCACCGGCCTGGCCGGCATGGGGGGCGTGGGCCTGGTGAGGCGGAAGAAGGTTCAGGTTGACTGACCAGTAAGAAGTGACAACTGAGATGTGAGAAGGGGCCCCCGAGTACCGGGGGCCCCTTCGCACGTAGCACGATGGCTCTGACTTCTCACTGCTCACTTTTCACTGGGTTTCAAACCACGCCCAGGTCTGGTGCAGTCCCGTCTTGAGATCGACTGTCGGCTCATACCCCAGCACTTGCCGGGCGCGGTCGAGCGAGGCCTGGGAGTCACGCACATCGCCGACCCGGGGCGGGCCGTAGTTCCGCTGCACCTTTTTCCCGGTCACTGCCTCCACCAGGTCCAGCAGCTGATTGAGCGAGGCCCTGCTCCCGGCACCGGCATTGGTGACCCAGCCATTCACGCGGTCCGCCGGCTCGAACGCCGCCTGCATGTTGGCCTGGACCACGTTGTCGACGTAGGTGAAGTCGCGGGTCTGCTCACCATCGCCGTGCACCGTGGCGACGCTTCCGGTGCGGGCCGCCTCGAGGAACGCCGGGATGACCGCCGCATACGCGCTGGTGGGACTCTGCCGAGGGCCGAAGACGTTGAAGTAGCGCAGCGCCACCCCTTCCAGCAGGCCGGCCCGGGCATATGCCAGCACATACTGCTCCCCCGCGAGCTTGGCGGTGGCGTAGGGCGACCGGCAGAGGGGCTCCATGGTCTCGACCTTGGGCAGCACCGCGGTGTCGCCATACACCGAGCTGGAGCTGGAATACACCACCCTCCGGCTGCCGGCGCGGCGAGCGGCCTCGAGCAGTTGCATGGTGCCGTTCACGTTGTGGTCGTGAGACGCCCACGGGTTCGCGATCGACCGGGGCACGCTGGGCAAGGCAGCGACGTGAAAGATCACTTCTGCCCCGTCGCAGGCACGGTCGCAGTCTCCCGGTGAGCGAATGTCGCCTTCGATGAATTCGATGCGCTCGGCCACTTCCGCCAAATTCTCGCGGGCGCCGGTGCTGAGGTTGTCTATGACACTCACCTGGTGGCCGTCGTCGAGCAGGCGCCGCACGATGTGCGAGCCGATGAACCCGGCGCCGCCGGTGACAAGAGTCTTCACGAATTGTCTGATAGTTGAGGGAGTTTTGCGGCGGGCGGTTCGGGCGGCACACGTGCCGCCTCTGGACCGGCGCCCAGCCGCACCGTGGCATTGGGCTGCACCGTGCCCTCGAACGGCCGGCCCGGCAGCACCTGCACGTGCGCCCCGGGGCCGGCGGCGATGTCGCCCCGGCGGGTCTGGGCCTTGACCCTCACGCTCGAATCCAGCCCGTAGAGCCCGGGCTGGACGTTGAGTTCCAGCTCGAACTCGAGCTCGAACGGCCCCGACCCGGGCAGCGTCACGCCGCCATGGTCGGAGGTGATGGCTGCGAGGGTTCGGCCATCCTGCAGGTTCCGAA
>JAICQR010000060.1 GCA_025937755.1 Gemmatimonadales bacterium
AGCTGCTGGAGGAGCCGCCCCCGGGGCTGCTGATGATCCTGACCGCGGAAGACGGGCGACGACTGCTGCCGACGATCCGGTCGCGCACGGCCCCGCTGAGGCTGGCTCCGCTGCCCGATGCCACGGTACGGCAGTTCCTGGAGCGCGAGGCACCGGTCACGAAGGCGACGATCGAGCGACGGGTGAACGAGAGCCAGGGATCGATCGGCAAGGCGATGGCGCTGGACGAATCGTCGAGCGATGCGCGGAAGCAGGCGGAGGCATTCCTGGTCGCGGCACTGGGGAACCCGGGTGCACGTTGGCAACGGGTGATGGGACAGGGAGGATTCGCGGCGCGAGGCGGCTTCACCGAAATGCTCGACGCGCTGCAGTCCACGCTGCTCGAGGCGATCCGAAAGGGTGCACGCAAGGCACCGCTGGCAGGCTGGAGCCCAGAAGAATTGCTGGACGGGGTGCGGCTGGTGCAGGAGGCGCGTGATGCGGCGCAGGGGAATGTGAATCCGCAACTTCTGCTGGGAGATCTGGCGGTGCGCCTGGTGAATGGACGGCGCGACGCCTCGGCGGCTCGGCGGATGGACGGATGACCTTGACGCATCTCGACGAGCAAGGGCGGGCGCGAATGGTGGATGTGGGCGAGAAGGAGCCCAGCCGCCGGACCGCAGTGGCCGAGGGTTGGGTGCGGATGAGTGACGCGGCGTTCGCGCTGCTGGCGGCGGGGGCGAACCGAAAAGGTGACGTGCTGACCGTGAGCGAGGTGGCCGGGGTGATGGCCGCCAAGCGGACAGCGGAACTGATCCCGCTGTGTCACCCGGTGGGGCTGGATGTGGTCCAGGTCACAGTCACACCCGATGCTGAACTTCCGGGCGTGCGGGTCCGCAGTGTGGCGGTTGTCACGGCGCGGACCGGGGTGGAGATGGAATCTTTGGTTGCGGTCTCGGTGGCGTGCCTGACGGTGTACGACATGGTCAAGGCGGCCGACCGGACGGTGGAGATCGGCGGGATCCGGCTGGTGGAGAAGACCGGCGGGCGTTCAGGCGACTGGCAGCGGGACCACAAGGACCGCTGAACAGCTTACAGGAGGAACAGATGACCTCAACCAACGGCCCGAGGAAGCGTGCCGGCACCGTGCGGGACACGGTGCTGCTGCGTGGCGGACTGCTGTTGACGGCCGCGTTCCTCCTGGTGGCGGTGGCGGGATGGACCGACGCGCGGGCCCGGAACACGGCCGTGACCCGGAACGCATCGTCGGAGGCGCTGGCCGCGCACCTGTCGGGCAACTTCGACACCAAGCTGGACCGTTCACGCGATGCGATGGTGGGCATGCGGCTGATGCTGGAGCGGCAGGAAGTGATCGACGGCTGGGCTCGCCGCTACCGGATCGACCACGACCTGGCGGCCGCGATCCACGACGTCGCCAGGCAGGAAGGCATCAATCCGTCGCTGGCGTTCCGGCTGGTTCAGGTCGAAAGTCGGTTCAAGCAGACGGCGGTGAGCAGCGCGTCAGCGCTCGGCTATACCCAGCTGATGCTGCCGACGGCGCGGTTCTACGACCGCGACATCACCAGGGAAGAGTTGTTCGACCGCGACACGAACCTGCAGATCGGGTTCCGCTACCTGCACGACCTGCTGGAAATGTTCGACGGGGACATGCATCTGGCGCTGCTGGCCTACAACCGTGGCCCGGCGCGGGTGGAAGAGATCCTGGCCGCAGGTGGGGATCCGGGGAACGGGTACGCGACGGCGGTGCTGCGGAACTAAGTGAGTGTGGGAGTGTCAGAGTGTATAAGTGTGGGGCAGTGTGGTGCAGCGAGGGCCTTCCGGAAATTACCGAAAGGCCCTCATTGTTCAATGCTGCCCAAGACTCCCACACTTCCACACTCTAGGGAATCCTCAGCCGCTGGCCGATCCGAAGTTTGGAGCGCGTCGTCAGATCATTGGCGCGAGCGAGGGCGCTGAGGGACACGCCATAGCGGCGGGCGACGCCGGTCAGGGTCTCAC
The DNA here is from genome assembly GCA_025937755.1 of Gemmatimonadales bacterium. Taxonomy (GTDB): domain Bacteria; phylum Gemmatimonadota; class Gemmatimonadetes; order Gemmatimonadales; family GWC2-71-9; genus CAMLHP01. The sequence goes on from JAICQR010000060.1 coordinate 1,999, forward strand.
CTGAACGCACGACGTGGCGGGTCGCATTGCTGCCGCTCGATGCCGTCGCGGCGCGGGCACGCTCGGCGCCGGTTGATCCGATGCGGAGCCGCTGCCCGATGCGGATACGCGTGCTCTTGAGGCCGTTCCAGCGCTGGATGTTTGCCACCGACACGTTGTAACGCGCCGCCAGGTGCGAGAGGGTCTCACCGCTCTTCACCCGATGCACCCGAAACTCAGGCTCGGCCGGTTCGGCGAAGGTGCGGGCCACCACCACCGACATGGGCGTGCCGGAAGGAATGACCAGGCGCTGCCCGCTTCGCAGCGCGCGCTTGCCGATGTTGGGATTGGCCTCGCGGATGGCGGCGGCTGTGGTGCCGTACTCCTCCGCGATACCCGCCGGCGTCTCACCCGACTTCACCTTGTGTTCCCTGAAGCTGACCCATGCCTCTTCCGGCAGCGAGTCGAATCGCTCCTGGGCGATGGCCCCGGTGCCCTCGGGCACCAGCACCGTGAACTCGGTGCGCGGCGGAGTGACCAGGCGAAGGATCTGCGGGTTCAGCTCGCGGATCGCGGCCATCGAGGTATCGGCCAGCTCGGCGATGACGTCGAGTCCGGTCATGCCCTTCACCAGCAGCGAATCGGCCTCGAAGCGCGGCTCACCCACGATGTCGGTGAATCCGTACTCCGCCGGGTTGCGACCGATCAGTGCTGCGGCGATGAGCTTGGGAACGTAGTCCTTGGTCTCGCGGAAGATGTAGCGGGTGTTGTAGAGCCGGAAGAAGGTTTCATCGCCATTCTCCTCGGCCCCGCCACCCAGCGAGCGCACACCGCGGCCGACCCGCCCCGCCCCGCCGTTGTACGCCGCCGCGGCGAGATAGAGTGAGCCGAAGCGTTCCTCGAGGTCGGACAGATGGCGCGCGGCAGCGGCCGTGGCCTTGACCGGGTCGCGGCGCTCGTCGAGCCAGGAATCGATCCGCAGTCCGTAGGCCTTGCCGGTACCGCTCATGAACTGCCACATGCCGACCGCGCTGGCGCGGCTGACGGCGCGATTGGAGAAACCGCTTTCGATGAGCGCCAGATAGACCAGGTCGCCCGGAAGTCCCTGCTCCGCCATCCGGGCGCGAATCATCCCCTCATACCGGGGGAGCCGCTCGAGCCAGATTCGCATCCGCTCACGGCCGGGGCCGGTGAAGAAGCTGAGGTAGTACTTGACCCGGTCGTGGTTCTTGTAGGAGGCGATGTCGAGCGTGAAGGACTCGACCGCGGCGCTGCTGTCCCCGCCGGCATCGACGGTGGCGAGCTGTTCGAGCGCTTCGGCATCGGCGAGTGAATCGGCGGCGGCGCGGACCGAGGCGTCGACTTCAGCATCGGCTCGGCGGCTCGACGGCTCAGCGGCTCGGCGGCTCGGCGGCTCGGCGGCTGGACGACTCGGCGGCTCGGCCGTTGCTGGTGACGGCGTGACATCGGTGCCGGTCGTGGCGGAGCCGCAGGCAGCAAGCAAAAGCAGCAGCACGGCGGCGGCGGATCGGGTCATCACGAGTCCTCGCTGCGAGCGGACAACCATCCGCGAAGTGACAGGATTGAAAGGCGGCGACCTGCCACCGGGAAGCATGTAACCGGAGGGCGAGATCCATGCCCGGCGGGAGGCCACCGGTCTGGTGGGGACTCGCGCGGGAAACCGCGGTTTCGGCTGATGTTCGGGGGCGGGGGTAGCCCCAAATCGGGCAAATCGCAGCACTGGCCGGCTGCCCGACGAAGGTTCAGATGCCCAGACTGCGCAGGAGGTTGCGCCGAATCGGGGCAGGTGTCAGCGCATGAAGAACTTGTTTCCCAGGATACGGTTGGTAGCGTGGAGAACGGCGAGTGCGGCGCCGCGTGCGAAGTCGGTGTCCGTGAGGTACGAGCCCACCAGCCGCTGGCCCCTGCCCTCGCCCTGCACCGTCAGCGATACGATGACGACGGTGGCGTCGAAGGCGCGAACGGCCTTCACGCCAAGGAGTTCGAAGGACATGGCGCCCTTGACGGCCTTGGCGAGGGCCTCTACAGTGGCCTGCGCCGCACAGCGGAGTTCGCCCGCCTGGGAGGCGAGGCCTTCGCACTCCCCGGTGTAGCGATCGTTCTCGCCCCACGTGAGCACCACCCGCGCCCGGCAGCGGCCATTGGCCAGCCGGTCGAGCGTGAACTCGGAGAAGCGAAGGCGGTCCTGCGCTGAAAACGGTGCAGTCATTGGCAGTGATCTCTGGGTGCCGGGACCCGGAGAGGGGGCAAGGATCAGGCCGTATCGAAGTGGACTTCGAGCTGGGAGCCGCGGCTGCGGGCCTGGCCGACGACGTCGACTTCCAGGCGGGTCTGGCCGAGGTCGTCGGTCTGGATGGCGACAAGGACAACGGAACCATCCATGAGCTCGATCTTGAGCTGGCGCAGGTCGGACCGCATGGAGGCGTCCCGCACCTGGCTGCCGCGCAACTGGGCGAGGGTGTCGGCCATCTGGCGGAGCTGCTGGATGGAGTAATGCTGGGTCATCGGGTCATCCGGTTGCCGCCAGCCGCTCGGTCAGCATCTGAGCGAGCTGGTCGTCGGGAATTCGTTCCGCCTGCGCGTAGACGGACGCCTTGCTGGCAGACTCCACCGGCCAGGGTACCCAGAACGCGCGCTGACCACCGGCGGCGGCGCGGAAACCAAGAACCAGCGACCACCCGGAAGTGCCGTCGCGGTGTTCAGCCGCCAGCGTCACGTTCCACCGTTCGTCGTCGATCTGGATTACGCGCCAAGCCATCGACGCAATGTGCGTTCACCCGGCGCGCTCGGCAAGGTGGGGTGGTTCACCACGAAGAGACGAAGGACACGAAGAACAACCACTGCATTAATGCGTTCCCTACGCTACGCCAGGAGCCGGACGGCACGAGCATCCGCGGCGGTTTCGATGGCGCGCTGGACGGGAAGTTCGGCCCAGGTGATTCCTGCCGCGGTGAGACCGGATCGCAGTGCGTTCAGTGCGCCGGGACCCGCGTCGGTGAGCGACAGGATCGGTGCCGGTGCTGCGACTTTGCCGCCGACGAGGTAGAGGCCGCCGTCTTCGGCCGGGCCGAGTATGATGGCGGCATCAGCGAGGAGGTTGCTCGCGCGGCGAATGAGTTCGGTGTCGACGCTCATCACCGGCCGCACGAAGGCGAGCCAGCCGCCGGGAATATTGGTGCCGGCGGCCGCAGCCGCGATGCGGCCGCCGATGGAACCGGATGCCTGAGGACGGAGATCAGCATCGGGACCGAGCCATTGCGCCACTTCGGCGCGGGCATCGGCGGGGCGATACCAGATGCTTGCCCTGGTGCCGGCATCGCGCGCCGCCTGCTCGACCCGCCCCAGCAGGAGGCGATACAGCCGGTTGGCGTGGAGGTCGCCCACTTCCTGCGCGACTTTCGGCAGGGCCGAGCCACCCCGGGCGAGATCCACCAGCACCAGCACCGCGGGTGTCATGCCCCGGCACGCACCAGCTGCTGGAATTTCTCCAGCAGCGCACGGGTGATGGGTCCCATGGCGCCACCCCCGATGATCCGGCCGTCGAGCTGGCGCAGGGCAATCAGCTCGGCGGCGGTGCCGGTGAGAAACGCCTCATCCGCGGTATACACGTCGTAGCGATTGAGCATTTCCTCGCGGAACGGGAGTCCTGCCTCGGCTATCAACTCGATCACCGCGTCCCGGGTCACACCCTTGAGAATGCCGGCATAGGCCGGCGGTGTCCGCACCATGCCGTTCTTGACGACGAAAAGATTCTGGCCGGAGCCTTCGGCCACTGATCCCGCACTGTCGAGCATGAGGACTTCGTCGGCGCCGGCCTCGATGCCCTCGATGCGTGCGAGAATGTGCGACAGGTAATTGAGCGACTTGGTGCGGGGCGACAGCGCCTCGCGATGCGGAATGGGCGTGGCCGCGGTCACCACCCGAAGCCCCCGCTCATATACCTCGCGGGGCCAGAGGCGAATGTCGTCCACGATCATGATGACGGTGGGCTTCTCGCACTTGCGGGGATCGAACCCGAGATCGCCGACGCCGCGGGTGACGACGTGGCGGAGGTAGGCGCTCTGCAACCCCGAGCGGCGCATTCCCTCACGGGTGATCTCGCCGAATTCCTCCCGCGGTACCGGAATGTCGAGCTTGATGGCGTGGGCCGAGTCGTAGAGCCGGTCCAGGTGTTCATCCATCCGGAAGATGCGCCCCTCATAGGCGCGCATGCCCTCGAAGACCCCATCGCCGTAAAGCAGACCGTGGTCGTACACCGATATCATGGCGGAGGAGCGGTCAAGCCACTCTCCGTTGAGCCATACGATGGGCACGGATTCCTCGTTTGCTGTCGACAGACTGTTCAGCGCGGCAACGGCTGGGGCATGTCGGCCACCGCGTACACCATGACCGCCATGGCAGCGGCCAGCTGCTGCATATGCGCGGGGTCGAGCTTGTCCATGGTGTCGGCGTGGCTGTGATGGTACCAGAAATAGCGCTCACCGTCCACTCGCGGACTCATGCCGGGCACACCCTGTTCCATCAGCGGGCCAATGTCGGCGCCGCCGCCGCCCCTGCTCACCGAATCGGCGCCGATGGGCTCGAGCAGCGAGCCGATCTCCGCGATGATGGCGAGTGCCTTGTCGCTGCCGGTGAAGCCGAAGCCACGCGGGCGAAACGCGCCGTTGTCGGACTCGAGTGCCAGGATGTGCTGGTCCACCCGATCGCGATGAGCATCGAGGTAGCCGGTGCCGCCGCGGGTGCCGTTCTCCTCATTGGTCCAGAAGACCACGCGAATGGTGCGACGGGGCTTGAGGCCAAGCTCGCGAATCAGCCGGAGCGCTTCCCACGCGGCCACGCAGCCACCGCCGTCGTCCATGGCGCCCTGCCCCACGTCCCATGAGTCGATGTGGCCGCCGAGAACCACGACCTCATCGGGGCGCTCGGTGCCGCGGATCTCGGCGACGACATTGCGGGAGCGGGCGTCGGGAAGCGTCGTCGCTTCCATCTTCAGCGTGACGCGGATGGGCGAACCGCGCTCCTGCATGCGATGGAGCATCATCGCGTCTTCCACCGTGATGGCCGCGGTTGGGATCCGGGCGATAGTGGAATCGTAGGTCATGGTGCCGGTGTGGGGCGATGCCATCGACTCCGATGCAATGGACCGGACCAGCGCTGCGACGGCGCCATGCCTTGCGGCCCGGCTCGCACCCTGGGTGCGGTAGGCCACCGTCTGGCCGTAGCCATTGAAGGGCGCGTCATAGAGGACGATCTTGCCAGCCAGCTCCGAGCTTCGAGCTTCAAGTTCCTCAAAGCTGGACACCACAATGACATCAGCGGTGATGCCCTCGGGCGGCGTGCCGACGCTCATGCCGAGGCCGAGCATGGGGAGCCTGGCGGGGCGAGGCGCGATGAGCTCGAGCGATTCGTTGCCGCGGACCCAGTGCGGCACCATGACCGGCTCGCCCCGGACGGCGTCGAAGCCGTCCTTCTTCATCTCGGCGAGGATCCAGTCGATGGCGTTCTCGAGGCTCTCGGACCCGCTCAGCCGGTGGCCGAACCGGTCGGTAAGCTCGGCGAGGGTGTTCCATGCAGAGCTATCGGCCTGAGCCCGCTGGATGATGCGCTGGGCGGCGGGCCGGTAGGTATCGGCAAGGGACTGGGCCGAAGCGGCGGGTGCTGCGGTGAGCAGCAAGGCGGCGACGAGGCACAGGCCGGTCGCCCAAGTGGGAAGTGGGATGTGGGAAGTGGGAAGTTGCGCGCGGTCGGTTGTATTTGGCATGCCCCAATCTACACTTTGGCGGGCGCTTGCCGAGGGTGGCGGGCGGTGCCACGTTTCGGCGCCGGGCCTTTAGCTCAATCGGTAGAGCAAGCGGCTTTTAACCGCTAGGTTGTGGGTTCGAGTCCCACAGGGCCCATCCATATAGTGGGAAGTGGGGAGTGGGGAGTGGGAAGAGCGGAGGGGCAATGGGTCACGCGCATCACTCAAACGTCCTGTTCGTTACCGGTACCGGTGCGCGGGTGGGCAAGACCCGGTTCACGGTGGAGCTGGCGCGTGCCCTGACGGCGGCCGGGGTGAAGGTCGTGGCGGTGAAGCCGGTGGAGAGTGGGTGCTCGGACGCGCGGGCGCACGAGGAGGACGGCGTAGCGCTGGCGAAGGCAACCGGGCAGGAGGAACCTCGCGCGGCGCTGGTACGGCTGGCGCCCCCGGTGGCGCCGGCGCTGGCAGCGGAGCTGTCGGGCGTAACGATCGACTTCGATGAGCTGCTGATCCCGATCGAGAAGCTGGCCGAAGCGCACGACCTGGTGCTGCTGGAGGGCACCCGGGGGCTGCTGGAGCCAATCACGTGGGAATGGTGCCTGGTGGACGTAGCGCAGGCGCTCGAGGCGCGTGCCATCCTGGTGGTGCCCGACGAGGCCGACGCGATGAACCATGGGCTGCTGACCATCGGCGCGCTGGAGCTGGCGGCAATTCCGCTGACGCACGTGGTGATGACACCACCCTTCGAACCCGACGCGACGACGGGACACAATGCCGAGGCCATTATGCGGCTGACCGGAATCCAGCGGGTGGTAGTGCTGTCGGAGGATTATTCGCAGGTTTCGGCGATTGCGGCGGAGCTGGTAGCGGGATTGGCTGATTGAACTGCAGATTTTGCTGATTCTGGGACGCAGATTTCGCCGATTGGCGGAAAGCGATTGCGCCGAGAGTCGGTTGCAAGCCCAACCTCCGTCTACTTCGCATACTCAACAGCTTTTTGTTTTTATGGGCACTCCGACTGGCACCGGTGTCCGATGGCACTCCCACAAAAACAACTCCGTAACAGAGTTGCTCGACGCGCTCCGGTTGTCCTGGATTTCTCAGCGCAATCGCAGTATTGAAATCAGCGAAATCTGCGCCCCAGAATCCGGGTAATCCCTGCTACCAGATAGCGAGCTGGGCGATTGGGGCGAAGGTCTGCCGGTGGTGGCAGCAGGGGCCGAGGCGGTTGAGGCCGTCGTGGTGCTCGGGGGTGCCGTAGCCGGCGTTGGTGGTCCAGCCGTAGCCGGGATGGCGGAGGGCGAGGCGCCGCATCAGCCGGTCGCGCACGGTCTTGGCAACGACGCCGGCGGCAGCGATGGAATGGCAGTGGGCGTCGCCATCCACGAGGGCTTCATGGTCGTGGCCGATCTCGCGAAGCGGCAGGCCATCGATGATGATGCGATACGATGACAGGCCCGGCAGCGCTCGCTCGAGGGCCCGGCGCATGGCGATGGCAGTGGCGACGCGGATGTTGTAGCGGTCGATCTCGCGCACCGAGGCGGCGCCCAGGGTGACGCGGATCGCCCGGCGGCGGATGACGATGGAGAGCTGCTCGCGCCGGCCGGCGGGAAGGATCTTGCTGTCGCGGAGGCCGCGGACGGCCTTGGTGCCGGGGGGAAAAACGACGGCCGCGGCCACCACTGGACCAGCCAGGGGGCCGCGACCGACTTCATCAATACCGACAAGCAGGCACGAGTCGGCCCACGCAGCGCGTTCGCGCACCAGCGTGGGCCGAGGGGCCATGTCAGCGCTCGCGGCGTTCCCGAATCCGCGCCGCCTTGCCCGACAGCTGGCGCAGGTAGTAGAGCTTGGCCCGGCGCACCCGGCCACGCCGAACGACATCGACCGACGCGATGATGGGGCTGTGGAGCGGGAAGATCCGCTCGACGCCGACCCCGGCCGAGACCTTGCGGACGGTGAAGTTCTCGCTGATGCCGCCGCCGCGACGGGCAATCACGACGCCCTCGAATGCCTGGAGCCGCTCCTTCTCGCCTTCCTTGACCCGCACCATCACGCGGACCGTATCACCCGGATCGAAGCCCGGGATGTCATTGCGCAGGCCCTCGCGAGCCACCGCCGCCAACCGCTCCATCTTCAATTCCTCCGCGCCTCTCGGCGCCGCGTGAATACCGGTCAAGCTTCTGCTTCGTGTGCGTCCCAGAGATCGGGGCGCCGTTCGCGGGTGAGGCGCTCGGCCTCAGCCTGCCGCCATGCGTCGATCTGTGCGTGGTTGCCCGACAGCAGCACCTCGGGCACCGACCGGCCGCGATATTCCTGCGGGCGGGTGTAACTGGGCGGACTCAGCAGCCCGTCATAGAAGGAGTCCGCCGAAGCGGATTCGTGGTCTCCCAGGGCACCGGGCAGCAGGCGGACGATTGCATCGATGATGCAGAGTGCCGCCGGCTCCCCACCGGTGAGAACAAAGTCTCCCACCGAAACTTCATCGGTGGCAAGGCCATCCGCCACCCGCTGGTCCACATCCTTGTAGTGGCCACAGAGCAGCGTGATCTCGCGCTCCATCGACCACTTCACTGCATCGCGGTGGGCGAACTGCCGCCCTCGCGCGGAACAGAGCACCACCGGGCCAACGACCGGCCCCAGCGACTCGACCGCCTCGAAGAAGGGCTCGGGCTTAAGCACCATCCCGGCGCCGCCGCCGTAGGGGTAGTCGTCGACCGTGTTGTGACGGTCGTGGGTGAAGTCCCGCAACTGCACCACCCGGAACGTCACCAGCCGCTTCTCCACCGCCTTGCCGACGATGCTCGCCTCGAGCCAGGGGGCGAAGACGTCGGGGAAGAGCGTTACCACATTGACTGTCAGCGAACCGCGAGTCACGAGTCGCGAGTCGCGGGAGTCAGTCATCCAGCAAGCCATCGGGCGGTGCGACCGTCAGCACCCTGCCCTCCCGGTTCACTTCGGTGACGAATTCCTTCCGGTACGGCAGGAGGAACTCGCGCCTGGGGCCCTGCACCTCGATCAGCAGATTCCCGCCCGGCAGCTCGACCACGTCGCTCACGAGTCCGAGCGGCTCGGCGTCGGTGTTCCGCACCGCGAAGCCAGTGAGCTCGTGCAGGTAGAGCTCGTCGCCCTCGGGCGGCTTCAGCTCCGACTGGGGCAGCGCCAGGAACATCCCGCGCCAGGCCTCGATGGCGGCGCGTTCGTCGGCGCCTTCGAGCTTGAGGAGCCACTCGCGGTGGTAGCTCCGGCAGCGCTCGATGACCAGCGGGCCGGCGATGATCTCGCCGGCGAGATTCTGCACCCACACTTCCCTGCCGGCGGCGAAGATCTCCTCGGGCCGGTCGGTGAGCGGGAAGATGGCGACGTCGCCCTTGAGGCCGTGCGCCTTCCGGAGCCGGCCCACCGCGAGGTGGCGGCCGGCGTCGTGCATGCTACGCGGTGACGCCGGCGCGCTTCAGGATCGACTGCACGGTGTCGCTCGGCGTGG
>JAICQR010000026.1 GCA_025937755.1 Gemmatimonadales bacterium
GAATTGTTCCTCCAGCCGCTTGCGGGCGGTGACGTCGTGCGCCAGGATCAGCTCGGCCGGTCGGTCGCGAAACATCAGCGGGGATCCCACGATCTCCACGTCGAGCAGCGACCCGTCCCGGGTCCGGTGCCGCCACGTGGCTCGTTCACCCGCCGAGCTGCTGCGCGACTTGAGCCACGCGTCCAGGCGCGGCACTTCCCCCGCCGGACGAATGTCCCTGATCGTCATGCCCAGGAATTCGTCGCGAGAGTAGCCGTAGCTTCGGGTGGCGGCATCGTTGACCGCGAGGAATGCCAGGGTCTCGAGGTCGTACACCCACATGGGATTCGGGTTGGCGTCGAACAGCAGCTTGTACTGCGCCTCGGACTCCCGCATCGCCGCCTCGAAGCGCTTCTCGGAGAGGTTGCTGTCAGCGGGCGTCATGGCTGCGTGGGCGGCAGGGCGCAGGCGGGGCTCCAGTGACGCTGCGTCGGCTCAGCCCGCCAGGCGGGGGCTCGGTCAGGTGCGCACACGTTGGGTCCTTTCGATTCGCTGTTCGACGATAGCGCACGCTCGCCAGTGTGTAAACAGTGAAAAATCTGGCAGTTGGGTGAGATGTGCAGGATGTTGCAGTTGACCCCACTTGCTGCGCGGAGCCACCCGATGCCAGTCGGATGATGACAAGCCTGAAACCGGCGCTGATTCTCAAGAGCGAAGTCGTGGTGATCGGGGCGGGGCAGGCGGGACTCTCCTCGGCCTATCACCTCAAGCAACTCGGCCTCCCGGGGGGCCGCGGTTTCGTGGTGCTGGACCAGTCGCCCGAGGCCGGAGGCGCGTGGCAGTATCGCTGGCCTTCGCTCACGCTCAGCACCGTGAATCGCCTGCATGACCTGCCCGGCATGCCTCTCTCTGACGTGATCGATCCCGGCGCCACGTCAGTCCAGGCATCGGTGGCAGTGCCGCGTTACTTCGCAGCTTATGAAGAGGCCTTCGGCCTCCCGGTTCATCGTCCGGTCAAGGTCACCGTCGTCTGCGATCGGGGCGATCGGTTCGTGGTCGAGACCGACCGGGGTGATCTCTCGACTCGCGGCATCATCAACGCCACCGGCACCTGGTCCACGCCCTACATCCCCGAGTATCCGGGCCGCGACCGCTTCACGGGGCGGCAGCTGCATACCCGCGACTTCCGCACCGCCGACGAATTTGCCGGACAGCACGTCGTGATCGTGGGCGGTGGCATCTCTGCCATCCAGTTGCTGGACGAGATCTCGATGGTCACCACGACGACGTGGGTGACACGTCGTCCGCCCCAGTGGCGCACCGGACCGTTTGACGAGGCTGCGGGACGCGCGGCGGTGGCGATCGTGGAGGACCGGGTGCGTCGCGGGCTGCCGCCGATGTCGGTGGTATCAGTAACCGGGCTGCCGGTGACGCCGAGAGTCGAAGCGATGCGGGAACGGGGTGTGCTGGCACGGCTGCCGATGTTCAGTGAGATAACCGAATGCGGAGTCCGCTGGGACGATGGCCAGGAAAAGCGCGTCGACGTGATCCTGTGGTGCACCGGATTTCGCAGCGCCTTGGATCACCTCGCCCCGCTGCTGCTGCGCGAGCCTGATGGCGGCATCACCATGACCGGGCGGCTGGCAACCCAGGTGGCGAAGGACCCGCGGGTGCACCTGGTGGGCTACGGTCCCTCGGCTTCGACCATCGGCGCCAACCGCGCCGGACGGGCGGCGGCGACGGAACTGATCAAACATCTCGAACAGAAGCGCTAGGGCACCGCTTGTTGCAGCGCTGCTTCCGCTGCCCGGTGGAGCGCGGCGATGAAGCCGGAGATGTGATCCGGCGCGGGCGGCGGCGCGCCGAGGAAAGGGTCCATCACGGTGAAGCGAAGCACCACGAGCCCTTCTGCACCATTCGCGCGCCAGGCATTCATGTCAGCGTGGCCGAGCTCGGCCAGAAGTGGCGCGACTGCACCGTCGTACATGGGCGACTGGAAGCGGGTGCGGCTGATGTAGTAGTCCGGCTCATCGCCATTGCCGCCGGGAGACAGCTCGGCGTAAATCCCCTCGTTCAGGCGGTTGATGCTCTCGAGGCTGGTGAGCATGGGATGGTGCATCACGCAGCAGACGAGGTTGATGTCCGGCGCAGGCAGCACAACCATTCGAAACGGCGCCATGTTGGCCTCGGAGAGCGCGGCGTGCAGTTGCCGCGCCCCGCGCATGGTACGGCCCACCAGCCAGCCATATCCCCGCTCATCCAGCGGCAGCACCTTGTGGCTCAGCCACACGGCGGCCGCGGCCGCCCCTGGCTTCGAGCCTTCGAGGATGAACCGTCCGATGAAGCGCTCCTCACCATCACCCTCGAGCGCTGTCCGCGGCGGAACCAGGTACGGCGGATCCACGGCCACCAGGTCCCGGGCGCGGCGATCTTCCAGCAGGAACGCGCCGGCCGGATACGGGACGTATCCCAGCTTGTGCGGGTCGATCGACACACTGTCGGCCGAGCCCAGCGCCGCGATGGCGGCGCACCAGGCATCATCCGGCCAGTCAAGGTCCAGGTCTGCCTGGATTTCGCTGGCCGGGCGGCGGGTGCCGTCGGCACGCCACGACAGCGCGGCGGCATAGCCGCCATAGCAGGCATCGCTGTGCAGGTGGAACCCCATGCCCAGCTCCTGCTCGGCACGTCGCCGTACTTCGAGGAGCTGGTCGAGCCGGTCGACCGCGCTTTCCTCGGTGGTGCCGCAGACGCTGACGCAGCCAAGCACCGGCGTGCGCCGCGCGTGCATCTCGACCAGGGCATCCCAGAGCGCGTCGGGGTCCATGCGGAAGTGTCGGTCCACCGGCACGTAGCGCAGCTGATTGGCACCGATCCCGAGTGCGCGGGCAATCTTGGCCCACGAGTAGTGAACCGTCGAGGACACGAGGACCACGGCGGGCGAGAGTGGATCGCCGAAATGCCGGGCGAGGCGCAGCCCGTAGTCCTGGTAGCCCAGCGCCGAGAGCGAATGATCATCCAGGGCCCGGCGGACATCGGCGGCCGGCGCGCTGCGCCACAACGTGTCCCAGAGGTCGAGGGCCGCACCGTTGGTGGCATTCAGCAGCTCCCAGAGACCGAGGCCGGCGAGTGGTGCGGATCCGCCCTCGGGCCGCTCCACCTCGAGGTCCAGACCGAGCGCGTCGGCGGCACCGTGCGCAGCGAGTGCGAGGTAATGGATGTTCCGGGCGATCCACAGCGCCTCGAAGTTGGCCACGGTGCCGCCGGAAGTAAGATGCCCCCAGGCGCGGCCCGGTTCGTAGCCAATCATGCGCGCGAGCTGGGCTGCCACCTCGAGCTCGAGACGCGTCGTCACCGGCGACGCTTCACTCGCGACGTTGTTGGGGTTGTACAGCATTGCCGCGAAGTAGCCGATCTGGCTGGCGATGGTCTGCTGATAGACCATGTGCCCCTTGTAGCGGCCGCTGAAGAAGGGGATGTCGCGCTTGAGGCGGGAAAGGAGGCCCAGAAGCTCCTGCGTCAGGGTCGCAACTGCCTCTTCGTAGCCGGCAGTTCGCTTGTCGTGCTCCCGGATGGTGAAGCCATCCTCCGGGTGGTGATTGCGGCGCCAGAACACGTGGTCGCGGAGCGCCTCGGTCACCAGCCGCTCGAACAGCTCGGCGTTCTCGGCGCGAGGGCCCAGAAACCACGATCGGAGCGCGCCGTCGCGGTCGAAGTGGCTCGGGGATTCGCTGGTCATCTGCCGCTCACAACAGGCCCTCGACGTGAAGGTGGCAGGCGCGGATGGATGGGCAGGGCGCTTCAGCGTCGCATGAGCGCGAGGCCGAGAAACAACCCGGCGAGCGCCAGGATTATCGTGAAGGCAATGTACAGCATCGCGCCCACCATCCGGCCGCGATCCCACAACAGCGCCGCGTCGAGCGAGAAGGCCGAGAAGGTGGTGAATCCACCGAGCAGGCCGGTGGCAAGGAAGAGCCGGAACGTCTGATGCGCGTCGCCCCGGAAGGCCCACCACCCGGCCAGGAGTCCCATCGTAAATGAACCAACCACGTTCACGACCACCGTATTCCAGGGATAGCCGCTGGCGGAGAACACGGTCAACCGATTGACGGCATGTCGCAGGGCACCGCCGAGGCCGGCGCCAAGGAAGACCACGAGATAGCCAAGCAGCGCGCGCATCACGATCCGTTCGCTCGCGGGGAATGCTCCCTGGGAAATGGCAGCCGCCATCCCCGCCGAATGGCGAGGTATCGGAGCGCGAAGCAGAGCACGGCGCCGGCGATTGCCCCGGCGGGAGTGGGAATCTCCAGCAGTTGGGCGGCAACCACCACCGCGGTCCCCGCAAGCGCGGCGGAAGCATAGAGCTCGCCCCGCAGCACCGCCGGCACTTCCGACACCAGCACGTCCCGCAGCATGCCGCCGCCGACGCCGGTCAGGACGCCGAGCAGCATCACGGCGGCGGGGTTGAGTCCCGCAGCGTGTGCCTTGAGCGCACCCGAGACCGCGAACAGCGAGAGGCCGGCGGCATCCAGCAACAGTACCGGGGCGCGCAGCCGGTCGACCACCGGGGCCCATCGGAAGGTGACCAGTGCGGCGAGTAACGAGACGCCGATATACCGCCAGTCGCTGATGCCGGGCGGCGGCGTGGCACCCAGCAACACGTCACGAATGAGGCCGCCCGCATTGCCCGCCGCGAAGGCGAGCACCAGGATGCCGAAGAGGTCGAGCCGGTGCTTGGCCCCCGCCGTCGCGCCGCTCAGCGCGAAGACAAAAGTCCCGACGAGATCAAAGACGATGAGCGAAGCGGACATCGGCAGGGATCGTAGTGCCGCCGGGACAGGCTGGCCAGACTTGCCAAGCTTCGTGTTATAACATATATTATCGGGAAAGTGGTGGGATTCGAATAGCGCGTTTACCTGGAAGGCGGATCAGATGCTCAAGGACAGGATTGCCATCGTCACGGGCGCCGGCTCGGGTCTGGGCGAAGCCATTTCCCAGCTGTTCGCGCGGCAGGGAGCGACCGTCGTGCTGGCCGACGTGGACCTGAAGGGCGCGGAGCGGGTGCTGCAGTCGATCGAGCAGGCTGGTGGAACCGGGCGGGTGGTCGCAACCGATGTGTCAAAGCCGGACGCCGCCAAGGCTCTGGTCGACGCGGCCGTGAAGCAGTTTGGCCGGCTGGACATCGCGGTCAACAACGCCGGCATTGGCGGCGCCACCGCGCCAGTGGGCGAGTATCCCGTCGAGGCCTGGGACAGGATCATCGGCATCAACCTGTCCGGCGTCTTTTACGGGATGCATTATCAGATCCCGGCCATGCTGGCGGGCGGCGGCGGTGCCATCGTGAACATGGCCTCCATCGCCGGCAAGGTCGGGCTGGCCAATGCGAGCGGCTATACTGCGGCAAAGCACGGCGTGATTGGCCTGACCGAAACCGCCGCTATCGAGTACGCGAAGCGCGGTATCCGCGTCAACGCGGTCGGTCCAGGCTTCATCAGGACGCCACTGCTGGGCAAGCGGGCGGTCATGGACACCGCCAGTGCCACGGCGGATGCTGAGTTGCAGGCGCTGGCCGCGCTGCATCCGATGAATCGCCTGGGCGAGCCCAGTGAAGTGGCGGAGCTGGTGACATTTCTCGCGTCCGACCGGGCCTCGTTCATCACCGGCGGATATTACCCTGTGGACGGTGGCTACCTGGCGCAGTAGCCCTGGAGAGTAACCATGACCAACGTGTACTCCCGCCTCATCCTGTCGCTGGCGCTGACGCTGACTGCCTGTGAGTCCGCGGCAGATCGTACCGATCGTGCAGTGGATTCGGCGCTCTCGGCTGCGGCAGCCGCGCAGAGTGACACGTCCGCCGTCCACGCACATGCAGCCGAGGATGGCGAAGCACTGTTCCCCATCATGCAGCGCCTCGGCACCAACATGACAGCGCTGACCCACGCCTTGATGACCGACAACCTTGACGCCGTGACTACCAGCGCGGCGGCGATCGCGGAACACGCGCCCATTTCCGCCGAGGAATTGGCGCGCATTCAGCGGGTACTGGGGGACGAGATGGCCACCTTCGAGGCCGTGGATGAGTCGGTGCACACGGCCTCGGTTCGCCTCCATGACATGGCGAGGGCAGGGGACACCGATGCGATAGTGGACCAACTGGGACAGGTGCAGCGCGGATGTGTTTCATGCCACGCCCAGTTCCGGGCCCGATTGCGGGATGACAGGCTGGCGGAGTGACGTGAGGCCGCCAGTGCCGGTTCAAGGAGATGCCAGCACCCGCTGCTGCTTCTTCAGCTCTCGCTGCATGCGCCCGCACATGAGGTCGCAGAGGCGGAAGGTGTCCTTGTCAGCGAGTGCATAGTAGGCGTGGAGCCCGTCTTTCCGGCGGGTGACGAAGCCAAGCCGGAGCAGGAGTTGCAGGTGTTTGGAGACATTGGCCTGGGTGAGACCGGTCTCCTCGACCAGTTCTGACACGCTGGCGTCGCCCGAGCGCAGGTGCTGCAGGAGTTGCAGCCGTGCCGGTTCCGCCAGCGCCTTGAACCGCGCCGCCACCCCAATCATCAGTTCGGGAGAGAGCTTCATAGGTGTAGCCCGCCGCATGAGGCCTGCGCCTCCGTTAAGTCTGCCCGCTGCGCCGATCGCGGCGCACGTTCTCACCTGACGTTGTAAATATAACTACATGATTGTATAGTTATGCAAGGTCCGGAATGGTCCGGCCGTGACGGGACGGGTGAATGAGCGCGATGTGGATTCGGGTTGGGTGCAGCGCAGCGCTGGCGGTCGCCGGCGTTTCACGCGTGCTGCCCGCGCAGCAGCTCTCACTGGCGGACGCGCTTGGCCGGGCCGAGCAGGGCGCCTATGCCAATCGCATCGCCGCGGCCCAGACCCGCGCTGAGGCGGCGCGCCTGGCCGGGACGCTGCGGGGCATCCTGCCCTCGGTACGGCTGGAGGGTGGCTACGTTCGCACCAGCGAACCGCTTTCCGCATTTGGTACCCTGCTGCGGCAACGGGCAGTGACCCCCGCCGCCTTCGAGCCGTCCAGCCTCAATTACCCGGCGGCCATCAATAACGTGAATTCCGCGTTGGTCATCGAGCAGCCGATCTTCAACCCGGATGCACTGCTCGGGCGTCGCGCCGCTGCCCGCGGTAGCGCGGCGGCGCGGGCGTCGGAGGAATGGACCCGCAGCGGGACACAGCTGGCCGTGGTTCGCGCCTACTTCGGTGCCGTGCTCGCCACTGAGCAGGTCAGGACCCTGCTTGACGCGGCCCGGGCCGCGGCGGCCCATGCCGGTGTCGCCCAATCGATGCACCGGAACGGCCTCGTGACCCGATCGGACGCGTTGCTGGCATCAGTGCGCGCTGGCGAAGTCGAGCTCCAGCTCGTTGGAGCCCGGCAGGCGGCCGAGCTGGCGCACGCGCGGCTTGCCGTGCTGCTCGGTATGCCCCCCAATAGCGCTTTCATGCTGCCGGCCCACCTTCCCGACACCGCGACGATTGCCCGTCTGGCCTATTCAGCTGATTCCGCTCCCGGAGTCCCTGAGCGCGCGGACATTCGTGCGGCAAACCTGCGGGTTGCTGCAGCAACGGCCGATGAACAGCGCGCCACCGCGCTCTTTCTCCCCCGGGTGAATTCCTTCGGCCGGCTGGACTGGAACGCGGCTGGCTCGCCCTTCGGCGGATCCGACTCGTGGACCGCTGGCATCATGCTGAGCTGGCCGCTCATCAGCGGAGGTGCGGTGCTGGCGGAACGACAGGGTGCCAATGCTCGCCGCACCGCGGCCGCGGCGGAGGCCGACGCGCTGGTGGCGCAGCAGGCGCTGGAACGACAGGAAGCCACCAATGCCCTGGTGATGGCACGAGCACGCATGACGATCTCCGGTCGCGCCGTGGGCCAGAGTGCCGAGGCGCATCGCATTGTGGCACGGCGCTATGAAGGTGGGCTGGCGAGCGTGGTGGAGCTCTTCGATGCGGCGGCAGAGGAGACCGCGGTGCGTCTCGGGTTTGCCGAGGCACGATATCAGGCGATTGTGGCCATGGCCGAGGGACGGCGTGCTGCCGGTCTCGGCATTGAGATACTGACCCGTCTTGAGTCCACGGAGCCGTAGGATGAGGAGCAGATCCAACGATGCGCCCTGGTATCCGACGCTCGCGAGTGTGGGAGTGCTGCTGCTGGTGGCGTGTGGCAAGGCGCCGGCGCCGGAGCAAGCCGACTCGGGATCGTCGCTGCCAGCGGGCCGCGTGATTGAGGTGCGGGACACCACCATTGACGCTGTCCTCGATGCGGCGGGAGTGGCCGAACCGATCCAGCGCGCCGTCTTGAGCACGAAGCTCATGGGCACGGTGACAGCGGTACTGGTGCAGGAAGGCCAGGCTGTCCAGCGAGGCCAGCTGGTTGCCACGATTGACGCCCGGGACCTCGACGCAAGGCGGGCGCGGGCGCATGCGGGTGTGGCCGAGGCGGAAGCCGTTCAGCGGGATGCGGCGAGCCAGGCGCAGCGATTCCGGGCATTGTACGCGGACAGCGCCGCAACCCGGGTGCAGCTCGATGCCGTGGAGACCGCCCTCTCGCGCGCTGACGCGGGAGTCGGGAGCGCCCGTGCCGCGGTCGCTGAAGTGGAGGCAATGCGCGCCTACGCAGAAGTGCGCGCGCCCTTCGCCGGTGTCGTGACCGAGAAGTCCTTGGATGCGGGAGCTTTCGCTGCGCCGGGGGCACCCATCCTGAGCCTGGAAGACGGATCGCAGCTTCGGATCTCGGTGACCGTGGCGCCAACCGTCGCGAGCGGTCTCCGCCGGGGCATGGTGGTGACGGGAACGGTGGAGCGGGCGGCCGTGGAAGCGACCATCGAGGGCCTGGCCCCTGCGCCGGGTGGTGGCATGTACCGGGTGAATGCGGTCGTCCAGAACCCGCTCGGCGAGTACGCCATCGGCGGCGCCGCGACGCTCCACATTCCGCAAGGCACGCGGACTGGCGTGCTCATTCCAGTCGAAGCCGTCGTCCGTGAAGGCGATCTTGCCGGCGTACGAGTGCAGACGAGTACGGGCAGCGAGCTGCGCTGGGTTCGCCTTGGTACACCTCGCGGACCAATGGTGGAGGCGCTTTCGGGACTCCGGCACGGCGATCGGATTCTTGTGCCTGCGTTCCCTGAGGGCGGGCGCTGACGATGGGCATCGCCGGGCGCGTGGCACGCGCCTTCCTCCGCTCCAAGCTGACCCCGCTGGTGACACTTGCGTCGCTGGCCGTCGGGCTGCTGGCGATCGTCGCCACGCCCCGGGAAGAGGAACCGCAGATCTCGGTTCCGATGATTGACGTCATGCTGGGGCTGCCCGGCGCCACCCCAACCGAAACCGAGAACCTGCTGGTTCGTCCGGTTGAGCGCCGGATGTACGAGCTGTCCGGCGTGGAGCATGTGTACTCGACCGCGGGTGACGGCTTTGCGCTGGTCACCGTTCGCTTCCGGGTAGGAGAGGACCAGGAGCAGAGCGTGGTGAAGGTGCATGCCAAGCTCTTCTCGGCGCAGGACGAGGCGCCTCCTGGTGCCACTCCTCCGCTGGTCAAGCCTCGCTCGATCGACGACGTGCCGATGCTGGCGCTCACACTGCACTCGACCCGCTACAGCTCGAATGAGCTGCGCCAGATTGGGCTCCGTCTCGAGGATGAGATCCGGACTGTGGCGGATGTCGCCGAGACGTCCGTGATCGGCGGACAGCCGCGGCAGATCCGTGTCGCCTTGTTGCCAGCGCAGATGGCGGCCAATGGAATCACACCCGGGGCCGTTGCGCAGGCGCTGCAGGCCGGCAACGCGCGGCTCCAGGCGGGCGAATTTGCCACGGGGAATCAGGTCTATCTGCTGCGCGTCGGGGCTCCGCTGGAGACCGCGGCCGACGTCGGCAGCGTGGTGGTCTCGAGCCGCGGGGCGGTGCCGGTCTACCTGCGAGATGTCGCACGCATTTCCGAAGAATTCGGGGAACTTGACGCCTACGTGTCACATGCGGCGGGGCAGTCCGGCAGTGAGAGCGCGGTAACCATTGCCGTCGCCAAGCGGCACGGCGCCAATGCCACCGCGGTGGCGCATGCGGTGCTGGACCGGGTGGATGCCGCCCGTGCCCGGCTCCTTCCGGCCGATGTCGGAACGACCATCACGCGCGACTACGGCGAAACGGCCCGGGAGAAGGCCACCGAACTGATTCTGCACCTGGCGATCGCCACGCTTTCTGTCACCGTCCTGGTCGGACTCTTTCTCGGCTGGCGTGAGGCACTGGTGGTTCTGGTGGCGGTACCCGTCACGCTGGCCCTCACGCTTTTTGCCTATTACGCGCTGGGCTACACCCTCAACCGTATCACGCTCTTCGCACTGATCTTCTCGATCGGCATCCTGGTCGACGACGCCATTGTCGTCGTTGAAAATGTCTACCGCCACCTCGTCATGGGTGACCGAAGTCCGGAAATCGCGGCCATCGAAGGTGTGGACGAAGTCGGCAACCCGACCATTCTTGCCACGTTCACGGTGATCGCCGCCATCCTTCCCATGGCCTTTGTAAGCGGGCTCATGGGACCCTACATGCGTCCCATTCCCGTCGGCGCATCGGTCGCCATGCTCGCCTCGCTCGCCGTCGCCTTCATCATCACTCCTTACGTTGCGCTGCGGCTGTTGCGCGGGCACGTGCCGGCAACCGGGGGTGAGGGCGTGGCTGCACCTGCGGCGGCATCGCATGCTGTCGCATCCGCGCCGGGCCGGTTCGCGCCGTTCTATGGCCGGATGATGGCGCGCCTCATGTCGGACCGGCGGCGCCGGATGGGGTTCTATGGCGGCGTGGTGGCGCTGCTGGTGCTGTCGGTCGGGCTGGTGGGACTACGGATCGTTTCCGTGAAGATGCTGCCGTTCGACAACAAGAGTGAGTTTCAGGTCATCCTCGACCTGCCGGAGGGAACCACGCTCGAAACATCGGCGGCGCTGGGGGCCGAGGTCGGCAGCTATCTGCGGACCGTTCCGGAAGTGGAGAGCACGCAGTTGTACGCCGGCACCGCTGCACCCTTCAACTTCAGCGGACTGGTGCGCCACTACTTCCTCCGCCGAGGAGCGAATGTGGCCGACGTTCAGGTGAATCTTCAGCCCAAGGGCGATCGCAGCCGGCAGAGTCACGCGATTGCAGTGGCCGTCCGGCCCCACGTCGATTCGATCGCCGCACGATATCGTGCGAGCGCCAAGATCGCCGAGATTCCGCCGGGCCCGCCCGTCCTCTCCACACTTGTGGCGGAGATCTACGCGGCCGATGACGCGGCTCGCCTGGAGGCGGCCGGCCGTGTCAAGGCGGTGTTCGAGGCAACGCCCGGCGTCGTCGATGTGGACTGGACCACGGAGGCCCCTCAGCCACAGCGCAATCTCCGGATCGACCGGGCGCGGGCGGCGGCGGCGGGCGCAAGCGTCGATCAGTTGACGCAGGCCGTTGCCCTGGGCCTCTCCGGGCGCGGGGTGGGTCTCGCCACCATGCCGTCCGCGCGCGAGGGCGTGGCCATCGTGCCCCGGCTCGCCTACGAAGACCGCTCGAGCGTGGAAGCGTTGCTCGCCTTGCCCGTGGCCACGGCATCCGGGCCGCAACCGCTGGGACGCTTTGTCTCGGTGGACACGGCGCGACGCGAGAGCGCGCGGTTTCGAAAGGATCTCCGCCCGGTGATCTATGTGACCGGCGACGTCGCTGGAACGATTGAGTCGCCGGTCTATGCGATACTGGCGATGAACCGGCAGCTGGATACCGTCCGCGTGGCTGGCGCCGAGATCAGGCGCTATAACGCCGTGCAGCCTGAGCACCTGGACGAGACGGCGCTCAAGTGGGATGGTGAATGGCAGATCACCATCGAGGTGTTTCGTGACCTCGGCGTAGCCTTCGCCGGCGCGCTCCTGCTCATCTATGTGCTGGTGGTGGGCTGGTTCCAGTCGTTCAAGGTCCCGCTGGTCATCATGGCGCCGATTCCGCTCACGCTGATCGGCATCCTGCCGGGCCATGCGCTGAGCGGGGCCTTCTTCACGGCCACATCCATGATCGGCATGATCGCGCTGGCGGGCATCATTGTCCGGAACTCGATCCTGCTGGTGGACTTCATCCAGCTTGCCGAGGCGCGCGGGGCATCCCTCCGTGCGGCAGTGATCGAAGCCGGCACGGTACGCTTTCGCCCGATCGCACTGACGGCGGCCGCTGTCGTGGTTGGCGGCCTGGTCATGGTGCTCGATCCGATCTTCCAGGGGCTTGCCGTGGCCCTGATGAGCGGGGCGGTCGTCGCAACGCTGTTCACCATGGTCGTGGTGCCGCTGCTGTACTGGGAACTCCGGCGGCGGGAAGCAACGACTCCCGACTGAGGACACGCGGCAGGCATGTGGTTGAGATGCAGGTTGAGCAATTCTTCTAGCCGGACTGCGTCCGGAGGGGGTAACCATGTGTGATGATCGTCTGATCCGGCGCTTCGCCGGTGGGTTTGTCCTCGTTTCGCTGGCGCTGGGCTGGTTCGTGAGCCCGTACTGGTTCCTGTTCACGGCGTTCGTGGGCGCCAACCTGCTGCAATCGAGCTTTACCGGCTTCTGTCCGCTCGAGCGGATGCTGGGACGGTTCCATGCGTTCGGATGCCGGCCCGCGAACCTCCCGCCCGAATCCGGGACGGGCAGTCTGTAACAGCGACACGCGGTGTTCACACGCCGGGTCCATCAGCGGCCCGGCGCGCGAGTTGACAAGCCACGTGCCGGTGATCGGTGGAAGTCGCCGAGGTGTATGTTACCGGGACCAGCGAACCAGGCGAACCAACACACTGGAGGGCCCGGGGTCATGGCACGCTCGATACGATCGAACCCGCATGTCTCGCTGCCGGGCCATGCCGCATTGCGCCGTTCAGTGTTCCTCGCCCTGGCGGTCATCGCAAGCGCGTCCGCCGCCCCAGTCCAGGCCCAGGAGAGCGAGTTGGACGATTCGTACCTCTGGCTCGAGAATGTCACCGGTGACTCGGCCCTGGCGTGGGTCCGGGCGCAGAACGCCAGGACCGAGGCGGCCCTGCTGGCGAACTCCAACGCCGAGGACCTCGAGAAGCGGATCCTGTCGATCCTCGACTCCGACGACCGGATTCCGAACGTTTCGAAGATCGGGGAGTACTACTACAACTTCTGGCAGGACGCCGAGCATGTGCGCGGCATCTGGCGGCGCACCACGCTGGAGGAGTACCGCAAGGGCGAGCCGGACTGGGAAATTGTCATCGACCTCGACGCGCTGAATCGTGCCGAGAACGAGAACTGGGTCTGGCATGGCGCTGACTGTCTCCGGCCGGAATATGAGAGATGCCTCGTGGCACTCTCCCGAGGCGGATCCGATGCCGATGTGACCCGCGAGTTCAACCTGAAGACCAGGCAGTGGGTGGAGGACGGCTTCGTCCGGCCCGAGTCCAAGGGCTCCCTCGGCTGGATCGACCGCGACCGGGTGTACGTCTTCACCGACTTTGGCGACGGTACGCTTACGGAGTCGGGATATCCCCGGATCGTCAAGGAATGGCGGCGGGGCACACCGATGAGCGAGGCCGTCACGGTCTACGAAGGCCGGCCCGACGACATGTACATCTTCGGCTACCACGATGACACGCCCGGCTTTGAGCGCGATTTCGTGGGTCGGACGATCGCATTCTACAATGATGAGCTGTACTTCAGATCGTCGTCGAGCAAGCTCGTCAAGGTCGAGGCCCCCAACTCCGCGAGCAAGAGCGTTCATCGCGACTGGATCCTGCTGGAGCTTCGCGAACCGCTGACAACAGGCGCCAAGGCCTACCTGGCGGGTTCACTGCTCGCGGCGCGCTTCGACGATTTCATGCGTGGGAGCCGCGAGTTCACGGTGCTGTTCGAGCCGACCGAGACCGCCTCGCTGGCCAGTTACACCTGGACCCGGCACCACCTGGTCCTCAACGTGCTGGAGGATGTCCGCAACCGGCTCTTCGTCCTGACCCCCGAGGATGGCTGGGCCCGGAAGCCGCTTTCCGGGCTCCCCAGCCTCGGCACAGTGGCTGTGTCCGCGGTCGACCGCGACGAGAGCGACCTCCTCTGGCTGTACACCACGGATTTTCTCACGCCGACGACGCTCTCGCTGGCCCAGGTTACCGGCGAGCGGGAGCAGCTCAAGTCGATGCCGTCGTTCTTTGATGGCCGCCGCCACCTGATCGAGCAGCATTTCGCCACCAGCAAGGATGGCACGCGGGTGCCGTGGTTCCTGGTCCGGCCCAGGAACCATCCGATGGACGGCACCACGCCCACGCTCCTCTACGGGTACGGCGGCTTCGAGATTTCGCTTACGCCCAGCTATTCGGGCACGGTAGGAGCCGCGTGGCTCGAGCGGGGCGGCGCCTACGCCGTGGCCAACATCCGTGGCGGAGGCGAGTATGGCCCTCGCTGGCACCAGGCCGCGCTCAAGGCCAACCGGCTGCGTGCCTACGAGGACTTTGCAGCCGTGGCCCAGGACCTGGTCCAGCGTGGCATCACTGTTCCTGCGCGTCTCGGCATTCAGGGCGGCAGCAACGGCGGACTCCTGGTGGGCAACATGCTCACGCAGTACCCGGAGCTTTTCGGCGCGGTGGTGGTGGAGGTGCCGCTGCTGGACATGCAGCGCTACCACAAGCTGCTGGCGGGTGCGTCGTGGATGGCGGAGTACGGCGACCCCGATGATCCCGACGAGTGGGAGTTCATCAGGACCTACTCGCCGTACCATCTGGTGCGGCCCGACGGCGACTATCCCCCCACGCTCTTCATGACGTCCACCCGCGATGACCGGGTCCACCCCGGCCACGCCAGGAAGATGGCGGCCCGGATGCTGGATTTCGGGAAGGACATCTGGTACTACGAGAACATCGAGGGCGGGCACGGCGGCTCTGCCACCAACGCACAGGCGGCGCACATGGATGCCCTGGCGTACCTATTTCTCTGGAACCACCTGGGCGGCGGACCGGTGCCGTAACATTCCAATCTCCTTCTTCATGAATTCATAGCGAAGTCTTAATGCGGGGACGCCTACCCTTCGCCAAGGTGTGAAGTTTTCATCGCGCGGGGAGGGCTTATGGCTGGTCCGATACGCTGGCTCGTGCCAGGACTCCTGTACGGCGCCCTGTTGACCATGGCGGCATCTCCCGCGTTCGCTGAGGAGATACCAGCGTTCGCCCGGCGGTACGGCGTCAGCTGCGCGCTCTGCCACAATCCTGTTCCAGCGCTGACCCCGTTCGGCGACCAGTTTGCCGCAAACGGGAACCGCATGGCTCCTGGCGAGGAACCGGCCGACACCATCGGCACCGGCGACGACCTTCTGGCACTCTCCCGCAACGTTCCCCTCGCAGTCCGGCTCGACGCTTATGTACAGAGCTACGCCAACGGGCGCGCGGTGACCGATTTCCAGACACCCTATTCACTCAAGGTGTTGTCTGGGGGACCCATCTCGAAATCGCTCTCCTACTATTTCTATGCTTTCCTTTTCGAACGAGGCGAGGTGGGTGGGGTCGAGGATGCCTACCTGTACGTCAACGACCTTGGCGGGAAGCCGGTGGACGTACTGGTGGGCCAGTTCCAGGTGTCCGATCCGATGTTCAAGCGCGAGCTGCGGCTCTCATTCGAGGACTACGCCGTCTACCGCGCCCGCCTCGGCGAGGTGCCCTCCGACCTGACGTACGACCGTGGCCTGCTGGCCACCGCCGACATCGGTGGAGTGACGCTGAGCGGCCAGGTCGTCAACGGCAACGGCCGGGGCGCCGCGGGATCTGACCGGCACTTCGACTCCGACGCCGGCAAGACATTCGCACTGCACGCCACCCGCGACATCGTGGAGGGGCTGCGGCTGGGCGCGTTCGGCTACACCGGTCGCACCACAAGTGACGCCGTGCACGACGTGACCCGGATGCTGGGCGCCGACGCAACGGTTTCGCACGGTCCCTTCGAGCTCAATGTGCAATACCTGCATCGCACCGATAGCAGGCCGTTCTATGTTGCGGACGATTCGAGTGCGAGTCTCGATGGTGGCTTCGCGGAGCTACTGGTGCGGCCGGGCGGGTCGCGCTGGCATGGTTTTGCGCTCTACAATCTGATCGATGCCGATCGTCCGCTGCTCAGCGTGCGCCTCGGGGGTCCCGCACTGGTGAGTCGGTACGAGACGCTGTCGGGCGGGGTCGGTTACCTGCTTCGCCGCAACGTCCGGGTCACCGGAGAGATGACATACGACATCAGCCAGGAGGAGGCCCGGTGGACTCTCGGTTTCGTTTCGGCGTTCTGACGTTGGCTGGCGTCCTCCTGCTCACAGTCCCGGGGAGTCTCCGGGCGCAGGAGCAAGCCTCGCTGCCAGCGGGAGTGACCCCCGCGATGGTTGTTCAGGGGAAGAAAGTGTTCAGCGGAAAGGGCCTCTGCGTGGCTTGCCACGGCGATGCCGGAAAGGGCGGGCTCGCCCCCTCGCTGCGTGACAGCACCTGGATCCACAGCAGGGGCACCTATGAGGATATCATGGCTCAGATCCGCCGAGGCGTCCCCGCCGAGAGTTCCGCCACAAAGCTGGTCATGCCGCCGCTCGGCGGCGCCAAACTCAGCGAGTCAGAGGTCGGGGCCGTGGCCGCGTACGTCTGGTCGCTTCGACTCGAATCCGGACAGTAGTCATGGGCGAGATCGGAATTCCCCAGGCCATGCGGGTGGAACACCGCGAAATCCATGAACGCCTCGTGGCGGCCACCAGGATCTCGGGGCCGGTGGGAGCGGCCGCGCGGCAGCTCGCAACGATACTGCACCCGCATTTCGAGCGAGAGGAGGAGATTGCCCTGCCACCGCTGGGCCTGCTGGCGCCCCTCTCGAGAGGAGAGTACCACCCCGACATGCTGCAGGTGCTCTCGATGACCGATTCGCTCCGGGCTGAGCTGCCGAGGATGCTCGAGGAGCACAAGGCGGTCCAGGCGGCCACGCTCCACCTGCAGCAGGCGGCGGACAGCGCTGGAAATGCGGAAGTGGCTGACCTGGCCCAGACACTCGCCCTGCACGCCCTGAGCGAGGAGCAGCTCTTCTATCCGGCGGCGCTGCTCGCGGGCGAAGTCGTACGAATGCGCGCCGGCCTGGCTACGTCAGCAGCCAGTCGATAGCGTCACTCGCCGTGTAGCTCGAGCTGGCGCCGGTATGCTCAAGGAAGCGGCCGAGCGTCACCAGGTCATCGCCTGCGGTGAGGAGTGGCGGCTCGTGCCCGCCGGTTTCGGTCACCTGCGCGAGCCCGATGTCGGCCATGAGCCCGTTGCAGAGGCAGCGGCGCCGCTCCGTATCCTCGGCCTTTCCGCCCTTCTTGACGTAGTCATCCACCGGCTCGGCCGGGCAGCGGTAGACCGTGCGACCTTCGTGGCTGTGCATGGTGCGCAGCGCTCCAATGTCGCATTTCCGGCGCCGGTCGGCCGCGCCGATCGCAACGCCGCCGCGCTCAACGACCTTGAACGGGTAGCCGGTGGGTGAGGCGTCGGGATCGGTCCGTACGCTCACTTCACCCGCAATGACGCCCTCGAGGACCTCGCGCTTGAGCGCGGGATCGAGCCCCGACTCGTCGGTGTAGGCGAACAGCGTCCCGACCTGGATACCGGCGGCTCCGGCCGCACGTGCTGTCGCGAGTCCCTCGGGCGATCCAGTCCCGCCGGCAAGCCAGAACGGGAGCCCCAATTCCGCCAGCTTCGCGGCGTCAACTCCGTCGCGCGGGCCGTAGATCGGTTCGCCCCGCTCATTGAGCGGGCCATGGCGATCGCCGCCGCGCGGCGGGGCGTTGTGCCCTCCCGCGGTGGGCCCCTCCACCACGAAGCCATTCACCTGTCCATTCGCCTTGCGCGCAAGCATCGTCGCGAGCGAGTTGCTCGACACGATCGGGAGGAAGGTGGGCCGCTGGAGATTCATTCCGGCCAGGCCAGCGTGCGTTGCGGGGTCGAAGGCCAGCGGGCGCGCCTCGAAGTCCGCATCAGCGCGGAGCTGCGCCGGCTGGTGCTGGGCGAGCGCGTCGAGCGCGCCGGGAATCTCGCGCGGGATGCCGGCACCCATGAGCACGTAGTCCACGCCTGCGAGCACTGCCCCATACAGCGAGGCGAGGGTGGGGAACTGCACCTTGGTGAGCAGATTGATGCCGATCTGGCCCGCCTGTCCCTCCCGGGCGAGCCAGACCTCGCAGAAGTTGGCGAGCATGATGAGCTGCTGGCGCGCCACTGTCATGGTGTGGCGATACATGCTCACCAGGGTGTATCCGGTGCCCGGTGCGCGGCCTTCGGGCCGGAACCAGCGACGCAGCGCCTCAGTCCCGATCTCAGGGACGGGAAACGCCGCAATGGCCCGGCGCAGGTGACCACCGGGGTCGCCATCCTGGAGGATGCGAGTGAAGCTCAGGTCCACTGCGGTACCAGACACCACTCCGAGCTGGCCGCGCAATGCCACCGCGCGCGCGAGGCGCCAACTCGAGACACCAATGCCCATGCCGCCCTGGATGATGAGAGGGAACTCCGTCGCGGTCATGGGTCTCGCAGGTGTGGTGGGATTCGCAGAAAGCCGAAGAGTAGGCTCCGCACGTGAAGATTCCATGAGTGCAGGGTGAAGCGCCGCGCTGGCCGCCCAGATTCGCGGTGCCCCTCCCGGGCTCTGAGATCGCCGACTGCGGGCCTCGTCCCAATGCTACCCGCTCGGAATGAAGGAAGGATCAAGAATTGGCGTCGTTTTCAGCGGGATCGCAACACATCAATCATGATTGATGTATATTTCTGGGTGCGGTTACCGCGCATGCTGTGGTTGACTCAACTCTTGGGGCCCGTGCATCAATGACCATTGATACGTGGTGGCGAGATCGTTCACCCGGATAGACGACCGGAGGACGCACATGAGATACGCGTTGTTGAGTGACATCCACGCCAACCTTCCCGCCCTCGAGGCGGTGGTCGCCGATCTGGATGCGCGTAACGACGTGGACGCGATGTATCACCTGGGCGATCTCGTGGGCTATGCGCCTTGGCCGGACGAGGTGGTGCAGCTGCTGAGGGAGCGCGCGATCCCCGGCGTCGCCGGGAACTACGACAGCACGACGGCGACCGACTACAAGCATTGCGGCTGCAGGTACGAGGATGCTCGGCAGGAGGAGCTGTCGCACATGTCGTATGCGTGGACGCGCGCACACGTCTCGGCCGAAACAAGGCGTTACCTCGGTACACTGCCATTCCGCATCGACGTGCGTCCGCTAGGCGGCCACGTCCCAGGGCCGCGGCTGATCCTGCTGCACGGCAATCCCGTGCTGAACACGGTCTACTGGACTGAGGACCGGCCGGACTCCTTCTGCCTTCAGATGGCCGGGATGGCGAGCGCGATGCCGGGCGATGCAATTGCGTTCGGTCACACGCACAAGCCGTGGCACCGCGAGATCAACGGCATCCACTTCGTGAACACCGGTTCGGTAGGGCGCCCCAAGGATGGCGACCCGCGTGCCGGCTATGCGCTGGTCGCGATGGACGGCGCGGCAGTGGGTGTGGAGTTCGTGCGGGTCGGGTACGACATCCAGCGCGCGGCAAAGGGGATCAGGGACAGTGAACTGCCCGATGACTTCGCGGAGATCCTGCGGACGGGTGGCCAGGCGCCGGCGGAAGCCGACAGTGAGGCACGATGAGAATCGACGTTTCCGACGCGCCGACCGGACATACGCTGCTTTTGCTGGACGCAACAGGCGCGAACCATCGCGAAGTCCTTCGCACAAGCAGCAGGCCGGCGGAGCGCGTCGTGACACCGATGATGCGGCTCCAGGATCCGGAGTTCACGCGTCTCCTCGTTGTGACCTTGCCGGAAACGACGCCGGTGCTGGAAGCCGAAGCGCTCCAGGCCGACCTGCGCCGTGCCGGCATCGAGCCGTACGCATGGGTCGTCAATCAGAGCCTGGCCGCGGTCGACACCTCCGACCCGGTGCTCGCGGCCCGAGCTGCTGCGGAGCAACCCTTGATCGAACGGGTGCGGCAGGAGCTTTCCGCTCGCTGCGCGATCGTGCCCGTGAAAACTGAGCCGCCTGTGGGAGCGGCGCGCCTGCGCGAGCTGATCGCCGGCGCCCCCACGCCGGAGCATGCGCATGCCTGAGTCGCTGACGCGCCGCCTGTCCTTCCTGGACCGCTACCTGACGGTCTGGATCTTCGTGGCGATGGCGCTCGGGGTGGCGCTGGGTTACTTCCTGCCGGCGCAGGTCGCCGCATTCAATGAACGGCTGACCATCGGGGAGCACACGAACGTGCTGATCGCGGTCGGGCTGATCCTGATGATGTATCCGCCCCTCGCGAAGGTGAAATACGAGCTGATGCCGAAGGTGTTCGCGGACAGGCGCATCCTCGGGTTGTCGCTGGTGCAGAACTGGATCATCGGGCCGCTCCTGATGTTCGGGCTGGCGGTCGGGTTCTTCGGTTTCATCGCGCCGGCGATCTTGGGCCCGGACCCGCGCTGGGGCTATTACATGGCCGGCCTCATCCTCGTGGGCATTGCGCGCTGCATTGCCATGGTGCTGGTATGGAACCAGCTCGCGCGCGGGAACAGCGAGTACGCTGCCGGTCTCGTCGCATTGAACAGCGTCTTCCAGATCGTCACATTCGGATTCTACGCGTGGCTGTTCGTGACCGTGCTGCCGCCACTCTTCGGTCTCGAGGGCGTGGTGGTCGATGTCAGCATGGGGCAGATCTTCTCCAGCGTCATGATCTACCTCGGCATTCCCTTCGCGGCGGGTATCCTGAGCCGGGTTGTCCTGCTGCCGATCAAGGGCCGCGACTGGTACGATCGCGTGTTTGTGCCCAGGATCTCGCCGATCGCCCTCGTCGCGCTGCTGTTCACGATCGTCGTGATGTTCAGCCTCCAGGGCGAGCGCATGATCCGGCAGCCGCTGGATGTGCTGTGGATCGCCGTGCCGCTGTCGTTCTACTTCGTGATCATGTTCCTCGTGAGCTTCCTGCTCGCGCATCGGTTCGGCGCGGATTACGGCCGGAGCGCGACGCTTGCGTTCACCGCATCCGGCAACAACTTCGAGCTCGCGATCGCGGTGGCGATCGCCGTGTTCGGGATTGCCTCACCTGTCGCATTCGCCACGGTGGTGGGGCCGCTGGTCGAGGTGCCGGTGCTGATCGGCCTGGTGCACGTGAGCCTGTGGCTCATGCGGCGGCTGTATGGCGGAGGCGATCGCTACTCGGAGCTGTCCGGGCTCACGCGCTGATCTGCACCTCGAGATTGTGCGGCCCGTAGAGGAAATGCACCTTGGCACGCGGCGTCCGCCAGTCGGAGTAGGCCGCCGTGAGGAAGCCGTCGGGATCGGCGGGGAGCAGTACCTCCACGCCCCCTTCAAATCGCACGGCCCGGGTGCCGGCGAAGACAGCATCGGGAAACAGGTAGTGGTACTGCCGCCGTCCGTGCGGTTCCAGGTGGGTAACCGCCCAGGCATCGCGGTAACGGTGCACGATATCGATGTCGATGAAGAGTCCCGGATGAACGGGATGGACCAGCGAGAGCTTGTAAGGGCTCTCGATGCGGACCCGATAGCCGCGAGCCATCATGGCGGCCTTGAATCCCGCGAGGCCGTCGCAATCGCCCTCCATCAGACCCAGATCGATGTCGCGGTCGTTGCGGATGAACTCACCCTGGCGGATGCAGCCGAGCAGCGTGCCCCACAGGAGCATGGGGCGCAGCCGATGGCGTGCGGCTTCGTGATACACCTGACGCAGGATCCGGGGGCCGTTCACCCGGAGGTCGAGTCCCTGATCGGTCAGCACTCCGCGGCGGAAGTCGCTGAGGTGCCCCAGCGTGCGTCGCGGCGAGCGCAGCGCCTCGCGGCCCACCAACGGCACCCATCGCAATCGGTGGGGCACCCGCGGCACTCGAAGGAATGAACCCAGGCGCGACCGGACTGATGGTACCGGCGCCGCCTCCGACCCTTCGACCTCGGCCAGCGCGATGCCGCGGTTGGCCCGATCGTAGTCGTCTGCCGTGTCGATCTCCCACCAGCGAAGGCCGGCCGTGTACACCGGCCACAATCCCTCGCCCTGCATCAGCACGTCGTAGGCCTGGTTGGGGAAGCCACCCACGCCGTCGGCGGAAACCAGTTCGCGGAGCCGCGCAAAAAAGGCGGCGCTGTCGGCCGCCCCGATCTTCATGAGTTGCCCACTGCGGCCTACCGACTCGCTGGCCGGCACGTTGCGGGCGTAGCGCACGATACGGCCCTCATGGGTCGCCACGTCGTATTCGTCGGCGGACCATGGCAGGTACGGATCGACCAGGCAGGCGTTGGGCCGGGGCGCGGTCACGAACCGTTGCATCAGGGCCGGCTCGTAGACCACATCCGCATTCTGGAACACGAAGGCATCCCCGGCGACATGCGGCGCCGCGAGTTCCAGCGACACGATACTGTTGGTGGTCGCGAAGCGGTCGTTGACGACCACCCGGCAGCGACCGGCGAGGTGCTCGATGACCCGGTCGGCCCGGTACCCGGCGACGACGGTGATGTCGTCGATGCCGGCCGCGGCGAATGCCTCGAGTTGGCGCTCGAGCAGCAGGCGGCCGCCGACCAGAAGCAGACACTTGGGGAGGCCCTGCGTGACCTGCTCGAGCCGAGTGCCACTACCCGCAGCCAGGAGCACGGCCTTTCGGAGAGCGGCAGTCATCGGGGTCCAGGTGTTGAGGTAGTCCGAGAGCGGCTCCAGGCGGGCAATTTCTGCGCCACCTGCTCGGACCGCCGAAAAACAAACTGCGCAAACGGCTTGTCCCGTTCACGCAGTTGCAGTTCCCGCTCACGCTGTTGCATTTCCCGTTGTTAATCGGGGCGCCCGGATTTGAACCGGGGACCTCCTGCTCCCGAAGCAGGCGCGCTAACCGGGCTGCGCTACGCCCCGTCTCCTACTCTACGGGCTCGGAGGGACTCGAACCCCCAACCTTCTGATCCGTAGTCAGATGCTCTATCCAATTGAGCTACGAGCCCTACTTGCTGCTGCCCTGCGGCACTCTCCCATGGGCGGTACAAGGCTCGAACTTGTGACCTCCACGATGTCAACGTGGCGCTCTAACCAACTGAGCTAACCGCCCAAACAACGAGTGCTGCGTGCCGGGTGCTGAGTTGCGTTGCCCTCAGCAGGCCCCTCAGCACGCAGCACCCAGCACTCAGCAC